>NZ_CP083376.1:4302500-4517037 GCF_020042665.1 Pseudoxanthomonas sp. X-1 | reverse complement strand
ACGCGCGACGAATACTCACCCCCGACAGCACTACTCACCGCAGACAAGCGCGCCGCCGCGGGCTATGGTGCGAGCAGGGATGGGGGTCTTGCATGGGACGCAGACGCAAGCAGAACGGCATCGACGTGGTCGCCGGGATGCCGTGGCCGGTGGGAGTTGCCACCGGGCTGATCGGATTTCTCCTGGTCCGCTACGGCGTCGCCGGCTGGATAAGCCATCAGGGCGGACCGCTGGCACAAGGTTTCAATCAAGGCATCGGGGCCATGCTCGCACCGCTGGCGTGGATGGTGCTGGCCGTCTGCTGGATCGGCGCGGTGGCGTCCTTCGCCCGCAGCCGCCATCGCCGCAAGCTACTCGACACCCGCACCGATCTGGAAAGCCTCAGCCAAGGCGGCTGGCGCCAATTCGAACTGCTGGTAGGCGAAGCCTTCCGCCGCCAAGGTTATATGGTTGAGGAAACCGGCTTGGGCGGCGCCGACGGCGGTATCGACCTGATCCTGCGCAAGCAAGGCCGTCGCACGCTGGTGCAATGCAAGCAATGGAAGCGCCAGCAAATCGGCGTCAGCGTCGTGCGCGGAATGGCCGGCCTGCTCGCCCATCACCACGCCCACGCTGTGAAGATCGTCTGCATCGGCGCGTACACCAAAGACGCTGTGCGCTTCGCCCACGGCAAGCCGATTGAGCTGATGAGCGGGGCTCGGCTTCTGCAGATGATCCACGCAGAACAGCGCAAGGCCACGTCTGCATACATGCCTCAACAGGCCCGCGTCGAACTAGTGCTGCCGCGGGTGGAAACTGTGGTCGCGCCCGTCGCTACTACAGCTTGTCCCCCGCTGCAGCAGCGCGTTGGTACAGCGGACAAACCGGAGGACGGGGAAGGTGTTCTGGGGTTGCAGTCAGTTCCCGAACTGCCGAGAGCCCGGTTAATCGAACCCGCCCACGCTAGCCGATTGCCCGGCTACCTGGAGCCATGGGCTATGCCGGTCGCGGTTGGTGAGACTCAAGTACAGACAATTGCAGCGGCCAACGAGTTGCAAGCGCAAGGCAAAGACGCGAACTGGACACGAAGAGGGGGAGCAAATGGAACAGCTATCGGTTGACCTAGAGAATTGCTACGGCATCAAGAAGCTACAGGCGACATTCGACTTTTCGGAAACGCGCGCCGTAGCGATCTATGCACCCAACGGTGCCATGAAATCGTCCTTAGCCGAGACATTCAAAGACATCGCTACGAATAGTATGACCATTGACCGTATCTTTCCCGAGCGCGTGACAAAGAGAGAGGTTACGGATGAGTTGGGCGTTGATATCACTTCATCCGCTTTGGTAGTGCTCAAGAGCTATGAGGAAGTGGTTCCAAGCGAACGAACCTCGCTCTTGCTCGTCAACAGTGACCTCCGGCTTGAGTACGAAAAGCTCCTTCAGGAAGTTCAACAGTCAACCGAATCGCTAATAACGACGCTGAAGCGCTTGTCTGGTTCGAAGGCGATCGAGCGAGAAGTGTCAAACGCATTTACAAGATCTGACAATCAGTTCCTGAAGGCGCTTGCGCGTATCAAGGACGAAGTCGCCAATCAGGAAGGTGCTCCTTTCGCCGAAATTGAGTATAGCAAGATATTCGATCAGAGAACGCTCACATTGCTCGCGACGAAAGACTTCAAGCAAGCTATCGAAGCTTACGTAAAGAGCTACAACACTCTTATTGACAAGTCTAAGTACTTCAAGCGTGGTGTTTTCAACTACTACAATGCTTCTACCATCGCCAAGAATCTTGCCGACAATGGTTTTTTCAACGCTAAGCATACGATCCGCTTGAACGGGGATGCGGCGGTTATCGAAATAAACGATGTGAAGCAGCTGGAGGAAATCATTCAATCTGAGCGAAACGCCATTTCAGGCGATCCGGATTTGCAGAAGAAGTACGCCGAGATTGAGAAGAGCTTCAACAAAAACCAAGATCTGAGAGATCTTCAGGAGTATTTATCGGCGCATGAAAATGTTCTCCCTCATCTAGCGAACATAGATGAATTTCGAGAGGAAGTCATCAAGTCCTATCTGAAGAAGTGCTTCGATCAGGTTGAGGCACTGCTAAATCTCGTGAATAAAACTAATGAGAGAAAAGAGCAAATTGAAGAGGCGGCCTCAAAAGAAAGAACGCACTGGCAAGATGTGATCGCAACCTTCAATGATCGCTTTACAGTGCCGTTCCGTTTAGAGGTTAAGAATCTTGTGTTAGCAATCCTGGGCAAGGAAGCGCCAACGCTTGGCTTCACCTTCGTCGATGGAGACGAGGAGGCCGTTGTCGAAGAAATGCAGCTCATGTCTGCCCTTAGCACGGGAGAGGCGAAGGCGTTCTACATATTGAACGTGATGTTTGATATGAATGCCAGGATGAAGTCGGGAGAGGAAGCACTTTTTATCATTGATGATATTGCTGATTCATTTGACTACAAAAACAAGTACGCGATTATTGAGTACTTGCGAGATGCAGCAGAGCATAGCCACTTCCGACAGATCGTCTTGACTCACAACTTCGACTTCTTTCGCACTGCATGTTCACGATACATCGGACGGAAGAACTGCTTTATGGCCGTGAAAAGCAAGGAGGGGCTTTCGCTGGAGGCACCTTACGGCGTAAGAACCAATGTGTTCGAACACTGGAAGAAGCACTTCTACGATAATAAAGTAATCAAAATCGCGACTATACCGTTTGTACGTAATATCGCCGAGTACACACAAGGAACCGGCTCTGACGCGTACAAGATCCTAACTAGGATGCTTCACGTCAAGCCTGAGACGACTGACCTGACAGTCGGCGACTTGGATCAACAGTTCAATCTCGTCTTGAACAACAAAGGAGCACACTCAGAGCCAAATAAGAATTTTATTGAGTTCGTGTTCGAAGTTGCTGACCACTGCCTAACCTTGCCGGAAGGCGTGAACTTCGAGAACAAGATTGTCCTCTCTATTGCAATCCGACTTGCCGCAGAGAAGATCATGATTGGCAAACTCAATGATGCAGCACTGGTTGAAGAGGTTACTAAAAGTGGAAATCAAACGGCGCGCTTGAGTGATGCGATTCGTGACAAATATCCAGAAGACTATGAGCTGCATAAACTGTTGAGACAAGTCATCTTGATTACGCCTGAGAGCATTCACCTCAACTCCTTCATGTACGAGCCTATCGTAGATATGTCAGACGAAAGACTTAGGCGGTTATATAAGAACGTGAGAGCTCTAAAATAGCGAATATATAGCTCGGCATTTACGGCTCCCAAAACGGACGCCGATGAGAGTGACGAAAACGAAATCAGGCCAACTTCCATTCACCAGGTAATTTGTTGCTTTTTTGTTCCACGCCACCGGAGGGCAAAATTATGGCTAGTGTGTATGACATCGTTCGTAACGCAATCGCAACCAAGCAGATAATCTATGCAAATTATCAGGGCCACTACCGAGAAATGTGTCCCCACGTGATTGGGCGTAAGAATGGACGTGAGCAAGCTCTTTTCTATCAATTCGGCGGATACACAAGCACAGGCCCCATCACGGAAGACACTGCGAAGAACTGGCGTTGTATTCCGCTCGAAGGGCTTACTAACGTCGCTTCGAAGCCAGGTGAGTGGCGGACATATGGCAATCATTCGCAAGCACAGACTTGCGTTGACGACATAGACCTTGAGGTTGATCTGTAGGAAGTGAGAACGGGGATTTGAAAACAGGGGTTACAGTGCAGTTTTGGATAAGGAAACTCTGACTCCATTCTCCATCCGATTGATCAGCTGGTGTAGCCGCGGCAACTAGCAATTCATTCAAGCCGGTGCCGCCCCGCGACTCGGCCCAACTCAGGTATCAGGGTTTAAGGAGGTCACGGGTGCTAATTGATTGTCATATCTGCGCAGCAAAAGTTGACGCTGAGTTGCTGTGTGAGCACAACGACCTCGAGTTATTCGCGACAAAGACTTTTTTCCTCAAGTGTCCGTCCTGCGACTCGGCCATCGTTGCTGAGTCTCAGGAGGATTTTGTGGATAGCAAGACCGTTTGGTCTCGCCCAGTCAGAGTTCACCCGCGTCCCAAGCGCGCCTTGGGTTCAGACATTCCACCTATCGTGCGCAACTCAATTGATGAAGCCGAGAAATGTATGCAATCTGGCGCGTATCTCGCTGCCACTGCGATGTGTGGCCGTTCTCTTGAGGCCATATGCCGTCACTACAACACGAAGGACAGTTATTTGGGGGGTGGGCTCAAGGAGCTTCGTGACAGGGGAGTCATTGACTCGCGGCTGTATCAATGGAGCGAGGAACTTAGAGATCAACGCAACAATGCCGCGCACGCAACAGACACAGAAATTGGTGCCCAAGATGCCAACGACGTCATGACGTTCACGTATGCCATCATTGACTATGTCTTCTTGCTCGCGCAGAAGTTCGACCAGTTCCAGAAGCGCAAGAACGATCGGGCTACAAAGAAAAAGGCCGGAGGCCAGCCGACCAAGGCTCAGTAATTCATTCAAACCGGACCCGATTAGCGAGTCGACTTAATTCAGACACTAGGTCTCAGGGGAGAACTTCGATGCCCACGAACTTCAGCTTCACTGCGACTACAGATCTCCATGGTGTTAAAGCCTGTGGTCAGTCGATTGGTGCTCACATCGCGGCTAAGCTTGAATCATTTGGTAGCGACGAAAGAACTCTAACCGACGAACTCTGCGACATGCTGTGCATCTGGTTGAAGAGCCATCCTAGAGCTTCACCTGCCATCCAGATCAAGCTCCAGAAATCAACACCGAACGAAGAGTCACAGAACGGGGCAGATCTTCGACTTGTTATCCAATCACCTGAGGGGATCAAGGATTGTCTTTTTCAGGCAAAGGTTCTGGACCCTCAAACGGGAAAGCTGCGCTGCGCCACCGCGACCGGGTTTGCAAAGCTTGAAGACCAACTGTCTAAGGCGAGAGCAACTTGCGGCGATCTTGCTTTTCTACTCGTGTATGTTCCTTCGCAGCACCTAGATGGCTCGCTCTATAGATATGGAACGTACGAGCAGCATTTCTGCAGGAAAAGCAAACATGGTCTCCCATCCGCGCTAGGCGCCACTGTTATTCCCGCGAGCTCACTTCTCACTACCGGTGGCACATGGAAGAATCCGACCGATCCCGTGCCCCATGTAAACGGGAAATTCGTTGGAGGAATTGCCTTCTGGCAAGTGTTTCTTGAACTACTTGTATGCCGTCGAGGCACGTGGGATCGTCAGAGGAGTGAATTGCTGCTAAGTAAAGACGACAGAACGCTGAACTTTCTTCAGTTGGTTGTGCGTGCGAAATCGGAAATCCCGTGGGGTCAGCTGAGAGGTTCGTCCAGCGAGTTGCTCGGGCCAGAGAACTAACGCTTCAGACGTTAGGCGTGAGATCAAGCTCATGAATGTTCTTACAGTCATAGCAATTGGATTCGCGTTGGCGTCGGCTGGGGCGTGGCTCTACGCGGCTCGCGTAAAGGTTTCGCGTGAAGAAGCATTATTACGGCGCCGTCGCGCTGCTGATAAAAGCGGCAACGCCCCTGACCTCTCCGGTGTAACTTTTGACGGTTGGGAGGTTCGGGAGACCTTGGCAGCTCAATCCAGGTGGAACTCCATAGGTGCTGTACTCGCGGCTGCGTCAATCCTTTGCCAAGCTATAGCTCAGGCGATTGCTCGCACCTAACAACTCAGTCAAGCCGGACCGGCTTAGCCAGTGGACTCATCGCGGACGTTAGTCGCTAGTGAGAAGGCCCGTGGCGAGCAACAGAAAAGGCGCATCGAAGACAGGGGTCAGAGTTCAGTTTCTTCGCAAGACAGACCCGCCTCTGCCGCCCACAATCTGCGCCATTGACCTCACCTACATCCCCCACCCCGCATCCTCGCCGCCAGCTCAACTGACGGAGTACACACGATGATGAAGTGGATGGGTGCCGCACTGGCCACGGCGTTGCTGGTGTCCGGCTGCGCCAGGGTGGAGGGCGAGAAGTTCGTGGGCCACTGGGTCAACGTGCAGACGCAGGACGAGACGATGGACATCGAGCGCAGCGGCGAGGCCTTCATGGTCCGCAGCACCACGCCGAAGTTCTTCAGCCGCAAACCCCAGACCGACAGCTACCCGGCCATCTATAAAGACGGCGCGCTGCAGGTGAACAACGACGGCGAAACGGTCACCTTCGCCATCGACGAGGCCAACGGCCACCTCAACACCGGCAGCGATCAGTACCGCCGCGTCGAAACCAAGTGATGTGAAAGGCTGGCCCCCCCCAAACGCGGGCTCAGCCGACCGGATCAGGGGTACGCTGTGGTCCTCGCATGGAAGCCGGACACGCTCCACCGGCGTCGTCCGGGACGGTCAGGCGCCATGGCGCTCGCTCCATGCGGTGGACCTCAGGAAAAGGAAGATCGCCATGCCACGCTTCACGCCTTGCGGCTGGACTGCATCGATGGCTTTGATTGCCGCCGCGGCCCTGCCGCTTGCATCCTGCACCAACACGGGCACGGCGCACCGCGCGCCGACACAGGAAGCCTCCATGACATCAGGAGTTGGTCCCATGCTGGAAGAGATCTACGCGTCCCGGAAACCTGTCCGGTTCGAACAGTTGGATGTCAGCGACATCGTGCGCAGGCACTTCCCCGTCGGCATCGACAAGGCCACCGTCATTGATGCGTTCGCAAGCTCCTCCACCTCGAAGGTGGTCGAGGACACGGCGGACAAACTGGTGGTCCGCGACAACCATGGTCAGGCCATGCTGGACCCGGATGCGCGCTCTGTCGTGATCACCTTCCATCTGGATACGGATGGCAAGGTGTCCGGGATCGAAGCGCTGCACCTCAAGAACCAATAGGGATCCTGGAGCGCCTCATGGACGAGAAGATCGAGGTCGGGTACCGCAACATCGGGGCGCAGCTGGGCAAGGACTATCACCACAAGTTCCTGCTCTACACGGACAAGCAGGGTCAACAGCACACCATCAGTGGATGGACGGGGGATCCTCAGCCCGGCCTGCCCTATGGAAGGATGCACGTCGAAACCGACCTTCCCTACGACAGGACAAATCCCGACCATCCCGCCAACCCCAACGCGGTGGGCCAGAAGCAGTATCGGGAGGGCATCGCGCACGGTCCGGACCTGTCCAGGACCTGGCAGCAGATGGTCGCCAACGCCAGGAGCAAGGACGACAGATACCCTTACGACCCGCTGGAGCAAAACTCCAACACGCTGGCAGACAGCGTGCTGCGGGACGCAAAGCTGCCGGAACCCAGGCAGGATGGATTCACCGGTCATTGGGCGCCCGCATCGGGACGGCAGCTGGATGAGTCGATCAAGCCGGTCGTGCCTGGGCTCGGCAATTCAGGCCGGGTCTCCAGTGCCGGGCACCCCGCCCTGGATGCCGATCGCGAGGCCCAGCTGCGCAACGACCCGTATTTCAGGCAGGCGCTGGCAGGACTGGACAGGCTTGGTCCCGAGGCAGGCGTCTACACGAACCAGCAGGACAAGGAACGGATGGCGGGTGCGCTCGCGGTAGAAGCCAAGCAGGGCCGCCTGCCGGGGATCCAGGAGGTAGTCGCCAATCCGGCCAACGGCAACCTGTTTGCGGTCTGGAAGAACCCGGGAAACGATCAGGACGTCATGCGCGTCCACATCGACAAGGGCGAAGCGATCAAGCAGCCCTTGGCCGACCATCTGCACAGGCTTGAAATCGCCAACCAGCAGGCCGTGCAGGCGCCCACTCAAGAAGCCCATTCGCGCTCGATGGAGCAGCCCCACCACGGCGCATTCGCGCGGTAAGTGGCTTTTGAGGGCCAAGAGGCCCCCGCCTTCACGAGGACGAGTGCTGGCATGCGTCGACTTGGTGCGCGACGGTAAACAACCCCGATGGGCGGCGCCTGCAGCGGCTGGCTAACGCTTCTTCCGACCGGGGCCGGGCTTCGTGCCACGCACAGGCTGCTTGCGTGCTTGCTCGATCTGTTTCAGATCCCGTGTCGCCGCGTCGAAGTCGCGCTCGACGGGCGAAGGCTGGTTCAGCTGGTGTCGCTTGAACCTGGCGAACTGCGCCTTGCCATGTTCCAGCGCCTGTTCACTGCTGACGCTGCCTGCGTGCGTCAGGACCGCTCGATCGCTCAGACGCAGAAATTCATCGAGCTTGGCGATCCAGTCGGCCATGGTCATTGGTTTGCGGTTGAGCGCCTGCAGCTCGGCGAACTCCAGATACGCCGTCACGATGCGGTTGAGCGCTTCCAGTTCATCGGCCTGCAGATAGCTCTTGGCCACTACCGCGTCGGCGCCGCGCGGCGCGCTGCCGACCCAGTTGGTCATGCCGGCCTGTGGCTTGTCGCCATCGGCACGCGCCAGGATCAGTTCCGCGGCGGTGTGTCCGTGCGCCGCCCAGTGCATCTTGTTCTGCACGGTGGCGAAGAAGCGCTGGCTGGCTTCGGCTCTCGCATCGTAATCGACGCTGGTTGCGTAGATATCCAGCACCTTGCGCCAGAACATCTTCTCCGAGGAGCGGATGTCCCGAATCTTCTCCAGCAACTCTTCGAAGTAACCGTCGTCCGGGCCGCGCTTGAGACGCTCGCTGTCCAAGGCGAAACCTTTGACCAGATAGCTGGAGAGGCGCTCGGTGGCCCACTGGCGGAACTGTGTGCCCCGGGCGGACCGGACGCGATAGCCGACGGCGAGGATGGCGTCGAGATGGTAGTGATCGGTCACGCGCTTTACTTGGCGCTCGCCCTCCATTTGAACTATTCGGAATTTCCGAATAGTTCGTTCAGGATTGAGCTCGCCCTCGGCGTAGATCCCCGCCAGATGCTCGTTGACGGTCGGAACAGACACCTTAAAAAGCTCTGCCAGCTGCCGTTGCGTTAGCCAAACAGATTCGCCTTCCAGCCGAACCTGGATGCGCGTCTGTGCGTCCTCCGTGCGGTAGAGGATCAGCTCCGACTGCGGCGCGTCCTGATCTTCCTGGTTCATTGCGTCTCCTGTCTGCGTCAGAACAAATCGCCTTGGATCGGTGTGGCCGCATCCTCGTCGCGCGCGGGTTCCATCGCATTCTCCTGACCCCCCAACCGCCACGCCAGCCCCGACATGCGCTCGGCGTGGCGGGCCAGGGCGTCGCGCAGGACCTGGGCGCTGCCGGCGATGTGCAGGCGGGTGCGGGCGCGGGTGATGGCGGTGTAGATCAATTCGCGCGAGAGGACGCGGCTGTCGTTGCGGGGCAGCTGGAGCCAGACTTCGTCGAATTCGCTGCCCTGGGCCTTGTGCACGGTCATGGCGAAGGCGCTGTCGTGGGCGGGCAGCGTGGCGGGGTGGAAGGCGCGCACTTCCCCGGGCGCGTCGCCGGGGAACCAGGCCATCAGGGTGGCGCTGTCGTCCTGTGCCGCAGGAGCGCTTGCTTCGCTGCGCCTCGAGGAAGGACTCGCTTCGCTTCGTCCCGAAAAGGGACTTGCTTCGCTGCGCCCCATAAAGGGACTTGCTTCGCTGCGCAAACAGATGCCGATGTCGCCGTTGAACAGGCGGTGGCGGTAGCTGTTCTGGGTGATCAGCAGCAGGCGGCCGTGAAACCAGGCCGGCGTGGGGCCGGTGCGTCGGCCGGAGAGCAGTTCCTCAATGCGGGCGTTGAGGCCGCGCGCGCCCTGCGGGCCTTCGCGCACGGCGGTGAGCAGGCGCAGGCGCTGGGCGCGGGCCAGGGCGGTGGCCGGGTCGGGGGCGTCGGCCAGGCTGCGCCAGTGCGCCAGCAGGGCCTCGCGCTGCACCTCGAACGGGTCCAGCACGTCTTCGTGGAAGTGCACGCCCTGCAGCCCGCCGCCGCGCAGCAGGGCCAGCGCGGCGTCGGCCTCGCCGCTGCGCGCGGCTTCGGCCAGCGGGGCGAGGTCGAAGTCCGCGTCCTGGCGGTAGCCGCGACGCAGCTGCACGCGGTGACCGCGCAAGCAGGTGGCGTCGGCATCGATGGGCGTGCCGGGGCCGAGCAGCGGCTGCAGCGCGCGCGCGTCGTCCTCGCGCAGGGCGTCGCCCGGGCCGGCGGCGGCGAGGATGGCGGCCAGCACGTCGCCGGCCTCGACCGAGGGCAGCTGGTCGGCATCGCCCAGCGCGATGAGCTGGGTGCCGTCGGCCACCGCTTCGACCAGCTTGCACATCAGCGGCAGGTCGACCATGGAGGCCTCGTCCACCACCAGCACGTCCAGCGGCAGCGGGTTGTCGGGCGTGTGGCGGAACGCGGGGCTGTCGGGGATGACGCCGAGCAGGCGGTGCAGCGTGCTGGCGGTGTCGGGCAGCGCGGCGCACAGGCCCGGGTCGATGCCGGCGGTCAGCATCGCGGCCACGGCGCGGCGCAGGCTTTCGGCCATGCGCTCGGCGGCGCGGCCGGTGGGCGCGGCCAGGGCGATGCGCGGCGGCGGCGCGCCCGAGGCGGCGGCCAGGGCGATGCGCAGCACCAGCAGGCGGGCGATGGTGGTGGTCTTGCCGGTGCCGGGGCCGCCGGTGACCAGCAGCAGGGCGCGGCGCAGGGCCAGCGCGGCGGCGCGGGCCTGGCGGTCCTCGCCCTGGGCGGCGTGCGGGAACAGCGCGGCGAACACCTCGCGCACGCGGCCGGGATCGTCGGTGAGCGGTGGCTGCGCGGCGATGCGGCGCAGGCCGGCGGCCAGGCGCGCTTCGTACTCGCGGTAGCGGCGCAGGTAGAGCAGGCCGGTGCCCTCGCCGGTGTGTTCGAACACCAGCGGTGCGTCGGTGGCCGAGGTGGCGAGCGGATCCTCGGGCTGCGCGATCCAGGACGAGGCGCGCAGCTGTTCGATCCAGTCGGTTGGATCGGGCCAGGGCAGCGGCGGGTCGGCGCTGGCGGCGGGGCCGGCGTCGATCAGCAGGCGCGGGCGCGCGGGGTCGAAGCCGGCGTGGCCGTTGGCCACGGCCAGCGAGGCCAGGGCGGCGGCGGCCAGCACGGCGTCCGGTGTGTCGGGGCGCAGGCGACGCAGGCTCTGCGCGAAGGCGTGGTCGAGCGTGCGCAGGTGGCCTTGGGTGTGGAGGGCGGTGAGGAGGGAGAGGGTGGAGCTCATGGTGTGCGCTCGCTTGGTGCTTCGGCACCGTGATTGCGAGCGTGCTTGGGGTCGCGGGTGGGGGTGGAAAGGAAGCGCGTGTTCTGTTGAGCGCAGCGGAGCGGCAGCGTTCCTTCTTCGGAGTGGGTGTTGCGCGCGTTCTGTTTGTGACTTCGGAGGCGCCCCCTCACCCCCTCAATCGCTAGCCGCGATTTCGAGCTCTCCCCCGCGAGCGGGGGAGAGGGGGCAGAAGATGGCGCGCGCCGTGGATAGCGAGCAGTGAGGTGCGCGTGCGGGTGAACCGAAGCGTGTGAGTGAGCGCTCATGCCGCGGCCTCGGTGGCGTTGCCGGCAAACAGGGCGTCCAGGGCGTGGATCAGTTCCGGGGCGAAGCGCTGGGCGTGGACGCCGGGGGAATCGGCGCGGGTGGCGTCCAGGCCGCGGCAGAACAGGTAGCGCAGGCCGCCGAAGTCGCGGGCGTAGTCGTAGGCCGCGCCCAGGCGGAAGCGCAGCCAGCGGTGCAGGGCCAGGGTGTAGATCAGCGCCTGCAGGTCGTACTCGCTGTGCGCCATCGCCTGGGCCATGGCCGCGGCGTCGTACTGGGGCAGGCGGTTGGACTTGTAGTCCAGCACGTACCAGCGCCCGGCGTGGGTGTAGGTGAGATCGATCAGGCCGGTCATCAGGCCCTCCAGCACGCGGCGCAGGCCGAAGCTGTGGCGCTCGCGGATCACGCCATGGGCGTGCAGCAGCTGCAGCAGCGCGTCCACCTGGGTGGGCTGCAGGGCGAACTGGAATTCGATCTCGGCGCGGCGCGCCTCGGGCGGCAGCTCGCACAGGCGCAGGCCTTCGGGCAGGGCGACGGTCAGCGTCTGGCCGATCAGGTCGGTCAGCGCGGCCACGCCGTCGTCGAGGGCGTCGAGCGGGTAGCCGCCGGCCTTGAGCGCGGTCTCGATCGTGCTGCGCTCGTCGGCCGGCGCGGGGTCGCCGGCCTGCCAGTCGCGCCAGGCGCCGAAGTCGGCCTCCTCCAGCGCCGCGTGCAGCACCACGCCGAAACGGTTGCCGGAGAAGCGCGCATCGAAGGCCTCGGCCGGCTGGGTCGCGTCCGGCGCGGGGTCGGCCTCGGGTTCGTCGCGGCCGCCGGCGGTGGCCACGGTGGCGCGCGTGGAGGTGTCGACGCTGCCGCCTTCGGCGTTGGCCAGCTGGGTGAAGCTGTAGACCCACCAGTCCGGCGCGAGGTGGCGCGTGGCCTGTCGGGCGGGCGGCGTGTCGCCGGCATGCGGCGGCGGCAGCCACGGCAGCGCGGCGGGCTGGGCGTCGTCGCGGACGATGTCGGCAAGCTCGGGCAGGCCGTCGAGCATCGGCCACAGCGGGGTCCTGCGGTGCTCGTAGAAGGCGCCGGTGGCGATCCACAGCGCGTGCTCGGCGCGGGTCAGGCCGACATAGAGCAGGCGCGCGTCCTCGGCGCGCTGGGCGTCGACCCAGCGCTGCCTGGCCGTGGCCCAGCCGGAGGTCTCGACCTGCAGTCTCCAGTGCAGCGCACGCGTGCCGTCTTCGTCGGCCACCACGCACGCACGGCCCGGGTCGGGCGGCTTGCCGCCGATGCCGGCGAAGGGCAGGAACACCAGCGGGTATTCCAGGCCCTTGGACTTGTGCAGGGTGACGATCTGCACGCGGCGCGCGTCCGATTCCAGCCGCAGCAGCTGGGTCTCGTCGTCCGGGTCGGCCTGGGCGATGCGCTGGGCCAGCCAGTCCACCAGCCCGGCCAGGCCCAGCGCGCGCGCGTTGGCCTGCTGCAGCAGTTCGCCCAGCTGCAGGTAGTTGGTGAGGCGGCGTTCGCCATCGAACAGGCCCAGCAGGCGCTCGGCGTTGTCGGCGCACAGGTCCGAGACCAGGGCCAGCGGGCCGCCGCGCTGCCAGCGTTCGCGCCAGGCCACGGCGCGCTGCTGCCAGGCGCCGAGCGCGGCGCCGTCCTCTTCCAGCGCGGCGATGCCGGCCGCGTCCACGCCCAGCAGCACGGTGGCCAGCGCCGCGCGCAGGCGGCCGTCGTCGGCGGTGTGCAGCAGCGCCAGCAGCAGGGTCAGCAGGTCGCGCGCCTCAGGTGTGGCGAACAGGCTCTGCTTGCCTGCCGCCACCGCCGGGATGCCCACCGCGGCCAGCGCCTGCTGGATACGGGTGGCCTCGCGGTGCGTGCGCACCAGCACGGCGATGTCGCCGGGCTGCACGGGCGCGCCGTTGAGCGTGGCGCTGCCGGCGCGGGCCTCGCTCAGCACCGCGTGGATGGCCGCGACGCAGGCCTGGGCGGCCAGCTCGCGCGAGCGCTGCGCGCTGTAAGGCTTCTGCTTGCCGGCCTCGTCGCTGGGCGGCGGCGGCGCCTGCCACAGCGTCAGCGCGGGCGCGTCGCGACCGGCGCGCCGGTAGTCGGCATCGTGGCGCTGGGTGCCGGGCAGCACCGGGTGGAAGGCGATGTTCTCGTCGAGGAAGGCCTGCGCGCCGGCCTGCGCGTACAGCGCCTGGATGGCGCGCAGCACGGCCGGGCGCGAGCGGAAGTTGCGCGCCAGCGGCGGCGCGGCCTGCGCCGTGGCCGCGGCGCGCAGATAGGTCTGCACATCGCCGCCGCGGAAGCCATAGATGGCCTGCTTGGGGTCGCCGATCAGGGCGAGGAAGCGGCCGTCCGCGCCCTCGCCCGCGCCTTCGCCGAACACCGTGTCGAAGATCGCCCATTGGCGCGCGTCGGTGTCCTGGAATTCGTCCACCAGCGCCACCGCATACTGCGCGCGCAGGCGCTGGGCGAGCGCGGCGCCGTGCGGCCCGGCCAATGCGTCGGCCACGCCGTCGATCAGGTCGTCGTAGGTCTGCACGCGCAGCTGGCGCTTGCGCTGGGCCAGGCGCGTGCGGGCGGTGTCGCGCAGGGTGTGGAGCAGGCGCACGCTGGCGCGTTCCTGCGCATCGGCGAGCTCGGCGAGCGCGGCCAGGTACGGCGGGATCAGCGCGCACAGCGGCGAGGTCGGCGTGGATGCGGCCTTGCCCTTGTTCGTTTTGGTCTCCAGCGCCTCGGGCGCCAGCAGCGCCAGCTTGGGGTGCGGCGGGGTGGCCCAGTCGCCGCGCGCGCAGCGCTGGGCCAGGTCGTCCCAGAGCTCGTGGATCCAGGCGGCCTTGTAGCTCTGGCCGTTGAGGATCTTGGTTTCGACGGCCTCCAGCAGCGCGGCGCGCAAGGCATCGCCATGGGTGGCGAAGGCGTCGGCCAGCGCCTGCGAGGCGCGGTGCAGTTCGGCTGCGCTGCGCGCGGGGTCGTCGGCCTGCGCGGGCAGCGGCGGCAGCAGCACGGGCTGGCGGATCAAGGCGTCCAGATCGCGCGCCAGGGCCTCGGGGCCGGCGGGCCACAGCGTCATCAGCAGCGGCGCCTGCGTCGCGTCGGCGGCGGTGGTGCGCCACAGGTCGGCGGCCAACTCGTCGCGCAGCGCGCGGTCGTTGGCCAGCAGCTCGGGCGCGGCGAAGGTCTGGTCGCTTTCCAGCGCATGCTCACGCAGCACGCGCGCGCAGAAGCCGTGGATGGTGAAGATGGCGGCCAGGTCGATCTCGTCGGCGGCCTGGCGCAGGCGGCGGCGCAGCTGCGCGGGCGTCTCGGCGCCGGTCTGCAGGTGCGCGGCGATGATGGCGCGGCTGAGGGCGATATCGGGCGCTTCGGCTGCGTTTGGTGCTGCGTCCTGTTGCCCGTGTGGGAGCCGCCATGGCGGCGAGGGGCTTTCCCCGGTTACTGCGTCTGCGCCGCCCTGCCCCGGTTGGGGATCGGACGAGTCGGCGGGTTGGTCGGTGGAGCCACTCGCCGCCATGGCGGCCCCCACCGGGTCGGGGACCAGGGAGGCGGCCAGGGCCAGGCGCTCGCGGATGCGCTTGCGCAGTTCCTGCGTGGCGGCGTCGGTGAAGGTCACCGCCAGGATCTGGCCGATGCGCAGGCGCCGCTCGACCACCAGCCGCGTGACCAGCGTGGCCAGGGTGAAGGTCTTGCCGGTGCCGGCGCTGGCCTCGATCAGGCGCGTGCCGGTGAGGGGAAGATGGAGGAAGGGGTCGGAGGGCGGGGTCATGCGCGGGCTTGGTGCGCTGTGCGGCGGACGCATGCGGAGGGCGGCTGCATTGCCGAGCGGCTCGCGAACACATCGAGGTGCAGCGGCCAGCGTCCATTGGGCAGGCCGCGTCCACTGACGCCGCCTTGGCCGCCGCGCCCATGCTGCAGGCAGTGCCCGCGTGAGCCGCCCTGCCCCGTCATGGTTCGCCCTCGCTTTCCGCTTCTGCGGCGAAGGCGTGCGTTTCGTCGAAGCCGGCGTGCAGGGTGCCGTGTTCGACCGCGCCGAAGATGTCGAAGCTGGTCTGCGCAAAGTCGCGCAGCAGGGCCGGATCGGTGAACGGGTCGCGACCGCGCAGGGCGAGCTGGTAGGCCTCGCCGTTGCCTTCGCCCCAGGAGCGCTCGCTGCCGCGCCAGCGGGCGGCGGCCGCCTTCAGCGCCTTGTCGGCATCCTCGGCGTTGAAGTACTCCCAGCCGCTGTACGGGCCGAACGGCAGCGGCGCCTGCAGGCCACGCGCGCGTACCTCGAGCAGGCGCTGCAGGGCGGCGCGGGCCTGGTCCGGGGCGAGCGGTGCCCGCACGAACGGCCCTACGCCGGGCAGGTCGCGATTGCCCGGATCGAAGAAGCGCACCAGCGGCAGCGCCAGCCCGGCCGCACTGGCGAGCAGCCAGTCCAGCCCCTGGCGGATCGCGGCCGGTCCGTTCATCGCGCCCAGTCGCACATGGGCCAGGCCGTGTTCGTAGACGCCCTCGAGGCGGCCTTGCAGGCGCAGCGCATCGAGCTCGACCTCCACGCGCACGCTGCCGCGCGGCGCCGCACCGCGCCAGGCGATGAAGGCCTCGGCATACGGCTGCAGCCGTGCGACCAGTGCCGTCAGCTGCTGGCGCCCCAGCGGCCCGGACGGCAGCAGCGCGCGCGCGCGCAGCGTCTCGTACAGGCCCTCCTCCCTGCCTTCGAGCAGCGCGTCGAACACCTGCTGCTGCAACAGCGCCTTCTCCAGCCCGGCGGCGGGCGCGAGCAGCGGCTCGACGTCCTGGCCGACGTCGTGGTCCTCGGCCAGGCGCAGGCCCAGGCGCTGGCGCAGGAACTGCTCGGCCGGCGCGGTGAGGAAGCGGCGCAGCGCTTCGAGCGGCAGCACGCTGTCCGGCTCGCCGCCCGACGCGGGCAGCCCCGCCTGGTACCAGGGCGCAAGCGCGGTGCGCGCGCCGCCGATGCGGGCCGAGGCCGGCTGCCACTGGGTGCGATAGCTGAAGCGCCGCGGATCGCCGTTCGCGCCGAACGCGGTCGGCGCGAACGGCTGCAGCGCGTGGCGCACCGTCAGCCCCTTGGCCGCCGCGACCGGATCGGCGTGGTAGCGCGCGGCCTCGGCGATCAGCTCGCTGACCAGCGCCGAGGGCTCGCGCACGCTGCCATCGCGCGCATCGGCGCCCAGGTAGCTGACGTAGAACACGTCCTGCGCGGCGGCGAACAGCTGCAGGAACAGGAAGCGGTCGTCCTCGCGCGTGGAGCGGTCGCCGTGACGGCGACGCTCGCTGCCCAGTTCGGCGGTGAGGCGGTTGAGGCCGGCGGCCGGGTCGCGGCGCGGGAACTCGCCATCGTTCATCCCCAACAGGCAGATCACGCGGAACGGCAGCAGCCGCATCGGCACCATGCGCCCGATGCTGACGCCGCCGGTCAGCAGCGGCGCGCGCGTGTCGGCCTGGCCCAGCACCGCGGCGAAATGCGCGCGCACCACCTCGGCCGGCACGGCGGCGGCGAAGCCGGCGCGCGCGGCGTCCTGGGCGAAGGCGTCGATCAGCGTGCGCAGGCGGTCCAGCGCGCGCTGGGTGTTCGCCGCGGACGGCGGCTGCGGCAGCAGGGCGTCGAGCAGGGCGAGCAGGCGCTCGCGCCACTGGGTGGGCGAGAGCGCCTCGTCCAGGCTGCGCTGGGTGCGGGCCAGCACCCGCAGCAGGCGCAGCAGCGCATCGAGCGCATCCAGCGCGCCGCCCTCCAGCGCCGGATAGGGCGCGACGCCGGCGATCTCGTCGCTGCTGCCGCTGGCGTGGCCCAGCAGCAGCCGGTCCAGCGCGAAGGCCCAGGTGTAGGCGTCGTCGGCCGGCGCGCCGTGGCGCGCGCGGTGCGCCGCGTCCACGCCCCAGCGCGCGCCGGCGGCGGCCAGCCAGCCGTGCAGGCGTTCGAAGGCGGCCGCGTCCAGCCCGGCCGCGTCGGCCAGCGGCGGGCTGGCGAGCAGGTCCAGGATCTCGTGCAGGCCGAAGCGCGAGACCGGCAGGTCCAGCAGGCGCACGAACACCTCGGCCAGCGGCTCGCCGGCCAGCGGGCTGGTGTCGGCCAGCGCGTAGGGAATGCGCGCGCCGGCCGTGTCGCCGCCGAACACGGCTTCCAGATATGGCAGATAGGGATCGATGTCCGGCGCCAGCACCGCGATCTGGCGCGGCTGCAGCGGCGGGTCGAAGCGCTTGTCTTCCAGCAGGCCGCGCAGCTGGTCGTGCAGCACCTGCAGCTCGCGCAGGCGGGTGTGGCAGGCGTGCACCTGCAGGCTGGGGTCGGTCGGGTCCAGCTTGGTGAGCGGTGCGGGCTCGGGCGGCGCGGCGCGGCGCAGCAGGTCGTGCTGCAGCCGGCGCAGCAAGGTATCGCCCAGGCCACCCTCGGCCAGGGTGCGCTGGCCGGTGTCGAGCGGGTCGGCGTAGACCTCGATCTCCGCGCTCGGGTGCACCACCTCGTAGCTGCCCAGCATCGCCATGAAGTCGCGCCCGGCCGCGCCCCAGGCCTGCAGCAGGCGGTTGTCGCCGGCGGTGCCCTCGAACAGGTCCGCATCGGCCGAAGCCGCCGCGCGCGCGCGCGGACCCAGCGCCTGCAGATCGCCCCAGTAGCCCTGCGCGGGCGTGGGCAAGTAGAAGTGCAGCGTGCCCACGCGCGCCTGCGTGGCCAGCACGCGCAGCACGTCGGGCGAGACATTGAGCGTGGCAAAGGCGAACACGCGCCGCGGCAGGCCCTGCGGCAGCGCGCCGGTTTCGAACCGGTCCAGGTACTCCTGGATGCGCCGCGCGCGGTGCGTGGTGCCGGCGGCGACGTGGCGCCACAGCAGCGCCTGCGGATCGCGCGGATCGGCGCCGGCTTCCCAGCGCAGCAGCCAGTCGCGGCGCCAGGCCTGGTACTTCTCGAACACGCCGGCCAGTTCGCCGGCCAGCGCCCACGGCTTGAGCGCGTCGTCGCCGCGCAGATAGCCGGCCAGCTGCGCCAGCGCCGGATTGGTCAGCAGCGTCGGGTCGGTCAGCGCCGCATACAGGCGCCAGTGCAGCGTGGCCGCGTCGAGTTCGTCGCGGGCCGCATCCGCGGCCTGCCCGGGCGCGGGATTGGCCGCCAGCGCGCGGGCGACGAATTCGCCCGGGGTGAGGAACTCCAGGTTGGCCGCCACGCCATGTTCGGCCGCCAGCGTGGCCTGCAGCCAGCGTCGCATCGCCACCTGCGGGATCAGGATCACCTCGGGCGTGAGGATCGACTGGCCGGGCACGGGCGTGCGCAGCTCGGCCGCCAGCAGCTGCGCCAGCAGGTCCAGGGCATTGGAGGGATAGAGCCGGAAGTCGGCGGGCGGCGGCGCGGGCATCGTGCGGGATTGTGCCGCAGACAGGTCGCCGGGGTTGAGATCGCGTCGAAGCGCGCAGTCGCTGGCGGCGGCGGTCCTTCCCCGCTCGCGGCGGCCAGGAACATGCAGGGATGCCAGCGCGAACCTTGGCGCTCAACGGCCGAGCGAGCAGCTCGACGATCCGTCGTCGACGCAAGAGAAATCCCCGGCGCGTCTCAGCGCTGGGTCTCGGCGGAGATCGCACGAACCGGCTGCCTCAGGATGGTCCTGAGCCTGGCCGGCGCGGTCTTGCGTGGATCGCTGAGATAGATCTCATGATGAGGACCGTTGAAGGTGACGCCGCGTCCGGGCATCACCGTGTCGTGCAGCCGCTCGAGCACCGGGCCTTCGTCATCGTAGCGACCGATGTGCAGGATCTGCAGCGACCGCCCCTCGGCGTAGGGCTCGAAGCGCAGCGAGGACGGCGGATCGTTCCGCTTGGCGAGGGTCTTGGCGACCGCATCCTCGAACAGGGGGCGGGTGACGAAGTCCGGCACCATGATCATGACCGTCCATTGCCAGCGATCCTTTTCGCGGCGGACAAAGGCACCGGGGTCGTCCGACCACCAGAGCGCTTCCAGCGGCGGCACCACATAGTCGCGGCCCAGGCCGTTCTTCGCCGCGAACTTCATGGCATAGCTGACGCCGTAGAGCCATTCGACCGCCGTCCTGTACTCGGCCGCGGTATTGGGGTCGCCCGATCCATCGATCTTCACGTAGGTCAGGGTCGGCACCGCGATCTCGGCGAAGTCCTGCTTCGGCGGATTGAAAAGGTCGCGAAACTGCCGCTTCAGGTCGAGCTTGTCCATTCACGCATCCGTCCGGATCAGCCGGCCTGCGGACATAGGGCGGCGGCCGACATTCCTATAGAAAGAGGCTTCCGCACGCATCACGGGTCGTCTTCCCAGGCGATGGAGGCGATCCGCCAGCCGCCAAGGGTGCGCACGCACTGGAACAGTTTGGCACCGCCGCCGCCGTAGCGGGCACCCTGGTAGCGGCCGCGCTTCTCGTAGGTCGAATGGCGGCAGGCGATGTCGCGCAGCACCTGTGTCCGCGCGCGCGTCTCCCATTCGTGGAAGTCGGTGAGCGTGCCGTCGGACAGCATCCGCGCCCGGGGCGCGATGAAGCGGTCGAGCGTCATCGTGTCCGGCCCGCTGCCGGCTGCCCGCGTGACGATGGCCCCGGGCAGGAACAGGTCACGCAGGGCCTCGACCGGAATCGCCCGCCCGTCACGATTGTCGAACGCGCCATAGAACGCGGCGATCAACGCATCGATCGCCCCGTGGTCCCGCGCGTCGCCAGCGCCTGTCATGTCATGCCAACCGCGTTCTTTTGGGAGAAGGGGCGCCGGCCAGTGCGCCGGCGCGCCGTCAGTACTTCTTCTCGATATTGAACATCCAGGTCTGATCGTTCCCGCTGTCGCCGTCGGTGACACCGCGGTACTCGACGCGGGTGGACAGACCCTGTTCGCTGGTGAACGCCGCGCCCACGCCCAGCATCAGCCGGTTGCGGTCGAACACGCTCTGCCCCGTGCGGTACAACGGGCCGCCGACGGTGTCGGCATACCCCAGTGTGGCATCGCCCCGGCCCTGGAAGTCGTGCTGGTATTCCAGCCGGAACTGCGGCGTCAAACGGCCCCAGGACATCTGCCGACGCCACTCCAGACGCAGGCCGAGGTTGCCCGTGGTGGTGGACACGTCCATGTCGGCGTAGCGCAGCGCGAACGGTGCCATGGCCGACTCGGTGTAGCCGTCGAGCGTGGCGCGCGCCACATCCACCCGCGCGTACGGGGTGATCTGCCAGTCGCCGCGCTGCAGGTCGGCGCCGGAGGACAGCGAGGCGATCCACTGCTTGCCGTCGCGGTCGCCTTCGGCCAGCGCACCGTTGTCGGTCACGTAGCGGCGCAGGTCGTAGGACAGCAGCTGGTAGCCGACCAGGGCGTCGAAGAACAGGGTCTGCCCGGGGTGATAGCTGGCGTACAAGGCCATCGTGTAGGCGGTGGCCTTGCTGCGGCTGCCCTCGTGGCCGACGTCGCTGTCGTCGCGACCCCAGCCCACGCCGGCACCGACGGCCAGCGAGGACGAGACCAGATAGTCGGCGCCCAGACTCAACCCGTCGGACTGGAAGTCCACACCGGCGCGCTGGGCCTGCTTGTCCAGGCTGCCGGAGCGGATCGCGCCGCCCACCCACAAGCCCAAATTGCCCGCGCCCGCGCCGGCATCGGACGGCGACGATGCGGCCTCCATGCTGTCGCCCGCGACCCCGTCGTGCGGATCGTGTGCGCCCGGTTCGCAGGGTCGCGCTTCCAGGCTGCGGTCGTTCTGGCGGCAACGCGAAGTGGCCTGGAAGCTCACCCCATTGTCGAAGCCACGCGCGCCGCGATGGGTCGCCTCCAGCCGGCGCTGGAAGTTGTCGATCTGCGCCTTGGCGAAGCGCCGGGTCGACTCGGCCTGCGCATCGATCAGGCCGCGCACCTGCGCATCCTGGGTCGGATCCGGACGCGGCGCGATTGCGAACACGATGTCCGCTGCATCCGAGGTCGCATAGGCATTGGACAGGGTGAAACGCACCGTGGCCTGCCCGGAGAAGGTCGGGCTCGGTACGAAGGTCAGCACGAAGCCCGGGCCTTCCGCCGCCGCGGTGGGCACCCCCGTGGCGGCCGTGGCCGTGCGGGCGATCGTCGCGGTACCGGCATTGGCCGGCAGCACCGCCACCACCGCGGCCGCCACGAAAGGCCCGCCCGTGGCGTTGCGGGTGAGCTCCACGGTCTGGGTCTGCCCCATCACCGCGGGCACCGTCGCCGACGCCGCGACCGGACGGGCGTTCACGGTGAGGGTGACGGTCGCCGGCGCTGAGCTGCCGCCCGCGCCAATCGCGGTGTAGCGCACGCTGTCGGTGCCCACATAGCCGGGCGCCGGCGTGTACACCAGGCGCACGCCGTCGACCGTCGCCGTGCCGTGACCGGGCGCGCTGGCCACGGCGATGCTGTCGATACTGCCGCTGTCGTTGCGGGTCACCTCCAGCGTCAGCGGCGTGTCCACCAGCGTGGCGCCGCTGTCGTTCACCGCCACCGGCGGCGGCACCGCCGAGGCGATGGCGAGGGTGTAGGCCTGCGAGGCCGAGAACCCGTTGGCGTCGCTCACCTGGATGCTGAAAGCGAAACTGCCCGCCGCACTCGGCGTTCCCGAGAGCACGCCCGCCGTGGTCAGGCTCAGTCCGGCGGGCAATGCGCCGGTGGCCACGCTGTAGGCGTACGGCGCGGCGCCGCCGCTGACGCTCAGGACCTGGCGGTAGGCGGTACCCGCAGTGCCGGGCGGCAGCGTCGGCTGACCGATGGTCAGGGTCGGCGCGGCGATGCTCAGCGTATAGCTGCGGCTGGCCTGGCCAGCCACACCGGCGGTGCTGTCGGCGACAGTCACGCTGAAGACGAAGCTGCCCGCCTGTGTCGGTGTACCGGACAGCGTGCCCGCCGGACTCAGGCTCAGCCCGGCGGGCAGGGCGCCACTGGCGAGGCTGTAGCTGTAAGGGGCGGTGCCGCCGCTGGTGCTGAGCGCCTGGCTGTAGGCGGTGCCGGCGGTGCCGGCCGGCAGCGTCGGCGGTGTGAGGACCAGCGTCGGTGACGCGACGTCCAGGGTGAACGCCTGCGCCGCGGAGAAACCGCCCGCGTCGGTCACGCTCACGGTGAAGGCGAAGCTGCCGGCCGCCGCAGGCGTCCCGGACAGCACGCCCGCGGCGCTCAGGCTGATACCGCTCGGCAAGCTGCCGCCGCCGAGCGTGTAGGTGTACGGCGCGGCACCCCCACTGGTGCTCAGCGCCTGACGGTAGCTGGCACCGATCGCGGCCGCCGGCAGCGTCGGCGGCGCGATGACCAACGTCGGCGCGGCCAGGGTCAGCGTGTAGCTGCGGCTGGTCTGGGCGGCGACGCCGGCAGTGCTGTCGGTGACCTGGACGGTGAACACGAAGCTCCCGGCCACGGTCGGCGTGCCGGAGAGCACACCGCCGGCACTCAGGCTCAACCCCGTCGGCAGGCTGCCGCTGGTGATGCTGTAGCTGTAGGGTGCGGCGCCGCCGCTGGTGCTCAGGGCCTGGCTGTAAGCGCTGCCCGCGGTGCCGGACGGCAGCGTCGGCGGCGCCAGGGTCAGGGTCGGCGACGCGACCGTCAGGGTGAACGCCTGCGCCGCGCCGAAGCCGCCGGCGTCGGTCACGCTCACGGTGAAGGCGAAGCTGCCGGCGGCGGTCGGTGTCCCGGACAACACACCGCCCGCGCTCAGGCCCAAACCGGCCGGCAGTGCGCCAGCGCTGAGCGTGTAGGTGTACGGCGCAGTGCCGCCGCCGGTGCTCAGCGTCTGGCTGTAGCTGGCGCCGATGGCTGCCGCCGGCAGCGTCGGCGGGGTGATGGCCAGGGTCGGCGCGGCGATGGACAGGGTGTAGGCCTGCGCGCCGCCGAAGCCGCCGGCATCGGTGACGCCGACGACGAAGGTGAAGCTGCCCGCCACGGTCGGCGTGCCGGCCAAGGTCCCCGCGCTGCTCAAGGTCAGGCCCGCAGGCAAGGCACCGGAGCTGAGCGCATAGCTGTAGGGCGCGGTGCCGCCACTGGCGCTCAGGGTCTGGCTGTAGGCGCTGCCCGCGGTCCCGGGCGGCAGGGTGGGCGGAACGACCGTCAAGGTCGGCGTGACGATTGCCAGCGTATAGCTGCGCGTGACCTGTCCAGGGGTCCCGGAGGTGCTGTCGGTCGCGGTCAGGGTGAAGCTGAAGTTGCCGGCCACGGTCGGCGTTCCGCTCAGCGCACCGCTCGCGCTGTTGACGGTGAGGCCCGCCGGCAATGCGCCGGCGCTGACCGTATAGGCGTAAGGCGCGATGCCGCCGCTGGCCGGGTTGATCGCCGCGCCGTAGGCCTGGCCGGCGGTGCCGTTGGGCAGGGTCGTCGCCGGCAGCGTCAACGACGGCGACGCCACGGTCAGCGTGTAGCCACGACTGCCGGCGGTGGGCGTCCCGCTGTCGAAGGCGGACACGGTGAAGTTGAAACTGCCGCTGGCCGTGGGCGTGCCGGACAGCACGCCGGCGCTGCTCAGGCTCAATCCGGGCGGCAGCGCACCGCCGCTGACCGAGAAGGTGTACGGCGCGACGCCCCCGCTGGCGAGCAGGGTCTGGCTGTAGCCGCTGCCAGCGGTCGCGGCCGGCAGCGAGGCCGGCGCGACCGTGACGACCGCATCGTCGTTGAGAATCGTGCCGATGCCGGTGGCGCGGGCGATGCTGGCGTTGCTGGCACCGGACAGGGCCACGGTGAACGTCTCGTCCGGCTCGACGGCGGTATCGCCGTTGATGGTCACCGACACCGTCTGTGCGGTGGTGCCGGGCGCGAAGGTCAGCGTGCCTGAGCGGGCGACGTAGTCGCTGCCGGCGTTGGCGGTCCCGTCGGCGGTCGCATAGTTGACCGTGACGGTCTGCCCGCTGGCCGCGCTGAGGCCGACGGTGAAGGTCGCCGTGGTGACCCCGCTGTTGCCCTCGGTGACGCCGGCGTCGCCGATCGACAGCGTAGGCACCGCGTCGTCGTTGACGATCGTGCCCCGGCCCTGCCCGTCGGCGACCGTGGCGCCGCTGACATTGGTGGCGTTGACGAAGAAGGTTTCGTCGGGTTCGTTGAGCGTGTCGCCGTTGACCTGCACGGTGAAGGTGGCGGTGCTGCTGCCGGCCGGGATGGTCAGCCCGGCCACACTGGCGGCGATGTAGTCGCTGCCCGCGGTCGCGGTGCCATTGGCGGTGGCGATGTCGAAGCTGACCCCGCCGGTCCCGGCCGGCTGGCTCAGCGAGACGGTGAAGGTGAAATTGGTGATGCCGGCGCTGCCTTCGTTCTGCGAGACGTCGTTGATCGACAGCGCCGGCTGGTCGTCGTTGAGGATGGTGCCGGTGGCGCTGGACGGCGAGCCTACCGTGTAGCCGAGGCCCGCGTTGAGGCTGATCGCCACCGTCTCGTCCGGTTCCACGGTGGTGTCGGGGGTGGGATCGATGGTGATGGTGCCGGTGGTCTGGCCGGCCGGGATGACCAGCGGCGCGTTGACCGTGGCGTAGTCCGTGCCGGCGGTGGCGGTACCGCCGACGTTGAAGCCGATCGAGAGCGCAGAGGGCGCCGGCTGGCTCAGGGAGACGGTGTAGACGAGGTTGGCGCTGCCGTTCTCGGTGACACTGCCCGGCGACACCGCAATGGTGGCCGACGGGTAGTCGTCGTTGACGATGGTGGCGGTGGCGCTGGACGGGTTGCCGATCGTGTAGCCGCTACCGTTGGCCACCTGGAAGATCACCGTCTCGTCCGACTCCACCGTGTTGTCGGCGACCGGCGTGATCTGGAAGCTGGCGGAGATGGCGTTGGCCGGCACCGTGACGATGCCGACCGCGCCGGTGTAGTCGGTGCCGGTCGTGGCGGTGCCGGCTCGCGTCAGATTCACCGTGGTCGGTGTGCTGCTGGCCTGGCTCAGGGTCACCGTATAGAGGAACGTGGTGCCGCTGTCCTCGTTGGCGCTGGACGGCGAGACCGCGATGCCGGCGGTGCGCACCGGATTGATGGTGATATTGAAGACGATCCGGTTGTTGTCTTCATCTTCCAGGTAGAAGGAGTCCGAATTCACTCCGTCCCCGTTGTTGGTATATGTCACGTACTCGCTGCTGTCAGCGTTTTGACCTGGCGCGAAGAGGCTACCGTGCGCGGGCTGCGAGCCGACCTGTATTCCAAAGTTGCTCGGCCCGTCGCAGCTGCTGACGTCGAACGTCACCGAGGCGCCGGAGTTGATCGTCGCGGTTTGCGGCGTCGGGCAATAGGCGGCGAGCGCGACGTGAGGCGCCGCAACCAGCACCAGCGCCAACAACCAACGCAACACCAGGCGCACTCCACCCGGAGCGGTGCAATTCGTAGCCATGTCCCCATCCCCAGAAACGCGCCACCCCATGGGCGCCGGCGCCGGTCCTGGCGCCTCGGGCGACGCGGAATATCAGATCCGAACCAGATCTTGCCCACGCGTTGCGCGCGCATTGAAACAGTAAATCCGCGACCGCGTAAAGCATTAAGTGTTTCTAACCCCCCTATTCATGCAATAGGCACTTGCATGTCGACCGACTCTGGTCACTTAATACGGCGCGCGTCGTCGACGAAGCTCGTCGTTGCGGCGTCATCACTCGGGGAAGGGATATCCGCATGAGCGAGTTTTTCATCGGCCAGATCATGATGACTGGCTTTTCTTTTGCGCCTAAGTATTTTGCGCAATGCAACGGGCAGTTGCTGCCCATCAATCAGAACCAGGCGTTGTTTAGTCTGCTCGGCACGCGCTTTGGCGGCGATGGCAAGACCACTTTTGGCTTGCCCGACATGCGTGGACGCGCGCCGATGGGCTACGGGCCTTCCGCCGATCCAGGCTGGCAGCCACCCGCGGCGCCGATGGGGCAGGCCGCGGGCGCGGAAACGGTGTCGCTGGTGGCGGCCAATCTGCCCGCCCACACCCATCTGATGGACTGCAGTAGCGGGAACGGCGACAACCGCGTGCCGACCGGACGCCTGTTCGCCAACAACGTCGTCAGCCCCGGTCCGGGAACAGCGCATGCGTTGTATGCAGCCCCCGGCGCGACGGTACCGCTCTCGCCGTCCACTGTCGCCAACAGCGGCGGCGGCCAGGCGCATCCGAACCTGCAGCCGTACACCACGATCAATTTCTGCATCGCGCTGTCGGGCATCTTTCCCTCGCGCAGCTAGGCTCGGCCGGATCCCGGCGCGCGGCCTGCAGTCGCGCGCATCACGTCTCATCGACAAGGACGCACCATGGGCACCCCATTCATCGGCGAAATCCGCATGTTCGGCTTCGGTCGCACGCCTCAGGGCTGGCAGGCATGCGATGGCTCGCTGTTGCAAATCGCCGATTACGAACCGTTGTATGTCCTGCTCGGCACCGCTTACGGCGGCGATGGCACCAGCACCTTCGGCGTGCCGGACCTGCGCGGCCGCCTGCCGATCCACCAGGGCCAGGGGCCGGGCCTGAGCAACTACGTCCTGGCTCAGAAGGCCGGCACCGAGACGGTGACACTGACCGACCTGCAGATGCCAGCACACGCGCACACCGCCATGGCCACGACCGCCGCCGCGACCGCCACCGCACCTTCCGGACTGCTGCCGGGCGCGGTCAACGGCAGTGTGTTCTATGCCAGCGACGTCACCGGCGCCACGATGGTGGCGATGTCCACGCAGAGCACTTCGTTCGCCGGTGGCAGCCAGCCGCACGACAACCTCATGCCGACGCTGACGGTGCAGTACTGCATCGCCACCACCGGCATCTTCCCGCAGCAGGCCTGAGCCCGTGCGCCGCACCAACATCCCTGCGCTCGCCATCTGCTCCATTGGAGGAGTCCACTCATGACCGAACCCTACGTCGGCGAAATCCAGCTGTTCGGCTTCGACTACAACCCGTATGGCTGGGCGCTCTGCAACGGCGCCACGCTACCGATCACGCAGAACACCGTGCTGTACTCCCTGCTCGGCGTGGCCTATGGCGGCAACGGCAGCAGCACGTTCCAACTGCCGAACTTCGCCGCACGCTCGGCCTGTCAGCAAGGCGCGGGTCCGGGCCTGACTCCGCACACGCTGGGCAGCAACTTCGGCTCGCCCTCGGTGAGCCTGCAGAGCACGCAGATTCCAATGCACCAGCATGGCATCAATGCCTTCTCGCAGGCGGACGCCACCAAGAAGACCGGTACACCGGCCAGCGGTGTGGCCCTGTCGTCGCTCAACGTGAACACCGAGCGCCCGTTCCTGGCGGTCGCGCCAGACAGGCAGTTCTCCCCGACCATGCTGGTGCCCACGGGCACCGGCCAGGCGCACGAGAACCGGCAGCCGTATCTGGCGGTCAACTTCTGCATCGCGCTGCAGGGCGACTACCCGGTCTTCAACTGAGGCGCGGATGTCCGCCGCGCCCGGACCGTCGCAGGAGTTCCCGCAGCGTGTGGCGACCTTCGCCGCGCCGGCGTCGCTGGAGGCGCGCGGCATCGGCCTGCGCGCGGCGCGGGCCGCCGACCTGGACTGGCTGCGCACGCTCTACGCCAGTACGCGCAGCACCGAACTCGCCGGCGTGCCGTGGCCTGAGATGGCCAAGCGTGCCTTCCTCGACCAGCAGTTCGCCCTGCAGCACGCGCACTATCTGCGCCATTTCGGTGACGCCGACTTCCTGATCGCAGAAACCGCGCATGGAGCACTGGGTCGGCTCTACCTGGACCGCAGCCGTGCCCCGCACGTGCTGGTCGACATCAGCCTGTTGCCGGCCTGGCGGGGGCAAGGCATCGGCACCGCGTTGGTCGTCCATGCGCAGGCACTGGCAAGCGCCGCCGGGCAGGCGCTGACGCTGCACGTGATGCATGCCAATGCGGCAGCGCAGCGGCTTTACGCGCGACTGGGTTTCATCCCCGCCGAGGCCGGCCAGACCCACCTGGCGATGCGCTGGAGCGCCGATGGCGCAGGCTCGCCGGCCACCGTCAGTTGAAGACCGCCTGATACAGGAATCCGTCGCGCTCGCGCGCCACCGGCACCAGGAAGATCCCGATCTCGCCCAGGCGCGGATGGCGCATCTGGTAGGTCTGCTGCGGAAACAGGAACGACGAGCCATTGCGGAACAGCAGCGAGAACGGGGCGCGCCGGGCCGCGGCGGGCGCCGGCAGTGGCCGCGCTTCGACCAGCACGAACGCCACTTCGCCGTCGTTCAATTGCGCCGCGAACGTCTCGTTCACGCTTCCGGCGAAGTGCTCCAAGCTCAACAGTTCCATTGTTGATTCCGTGCTCGACAGGTCCTGGCGGCATCGTCGCGTGCCCGGGCGATGCGCACAAGCGCCACGATGGTCGCGACCGCGGGCCGGGCCGCGGTCCCGATCCCGGGCGATCGACAAGCCGCAACGCGCGCTCTCTTGAAACGCACACCTGGCGCGGCGGACGCGCCGGATCCCGCCTGGGCGGCTGGAGATCGGCTGCCGTTTTCAGGCAGCGACCGAAGACTTTTCGCTCGTCACCAGGGGCTCATGGCGCCACTGATGGACGCGACCTCGAGCGGACCTGCGAGGTTGGCCGCATGTCGCTCTTGTCACGCAGCGTTGCGACAGCGGAGACGGGCGCCACGTGCAAGGCATAGCGCGGTCGAGCTACAATTTTTGAACTGGCCGGTGCAGTCATGGTGGCATTCAGTCCGTGCAGGCCATGCTTAACCGATTTTTCGCATTCCGCCCTCCTCCCGCTCCGCCAGACGATCGCATGCCGCATTCCCACGCTCCTGCTGCGAAGTTCGATGCGGTCCGCCTGGATCGCGGTGGGCGCACGATCCTCTCCGGTCTGGACCTGGTGGTGCCCAAGGGCAGCATCACCGCCGTGCTCGGCCCCTCGGGCAGCGGCAAGTCCACGCTGCTGGCGGCGCTGACCGGCGAGCTGGTGCCGGCGGCCGGCACGGTGGCGCTGTTCGGCCAGCCGATCCCGCGCAGCGCGCGCGCGCTGCTGGAGCTGCGCAAGAACCTCGGCGTGCTGCTGCAGGGCAACGGCCTGCTGACCGACCTGACCGTGGCCGAGAACGTCGCCCTGCCGCTGCGCACGCATACCGCGCTGCCGGGCGCGCTCGTCGACCAGCTGGTCGACCTGAAGCTCAACGCGGTCGGCCTGCGCGCCACCGGCGGGCTGTATCCGCGCGAGTTGTCCGGCGGCATGGCCCGGCGCGTGGCCCTGGCCCGCGCGCTGGCGCTGGACCCGCCACTGATGATCTACGACGAGCCGCTGACCGGGCTGGACCCGATCGCCTCGGGCGTGATCATGTCGCTGATTGGCCGGCTCAATCATTCGCTGGGCCTGACCAGCGTCATCGTCAGCCACCACGTGCACGAGACCCTGCCTGTCTGCGACCAGGCCGTGGTGATCGCCAACGGCAGGCTGGTGTTCTCCGGCACGCCGGCGCAGCTGGAGGCCAGCGAGGATCCGCTGGTGCGCCAGTTCCTGCGCGGCGCGCCCGACGGCCCCATCCCCTTCGACAGCGCCGCCTCGGCGCGGGCCGCATAGGACCTGCCTGATGGCCTTCGCCACTTCCATCCGCTCGCTGGGTGCCGCCGGGCTGTTCTCGCTCTCGGTGCTGCGCGCCTCGGTGCCCACGCGCGACTTCTGGGCCGAGCTGACGCGCGAGATCTACAAGATCGGCGCGCGTTCGCTGCCGATCATCGCCGTCGGCGGCGCGTTCGTGGGCCTGGTGCTGACCCTGCAGGGCTATCGCACGCTCACCACCTTCGGCGCCTCCGATGCGCTGTCCACGCTGCTGGGCCTGTCGCTGTACCGCGAGCTGGGCCCGGTGCTGACCGCGCTGCTGTTCATCGGCCGCGCCGGCAGCTCGATCGCCGCCGAGCTGGGCCTGATGCGCGCCACCGACCAGATCAAGGCGCTGGAGCTGATGGCCATCGATCCGGTGGCCAAGGCGGTGGCGCCGCGCTTCTGGGCGGCGGTGCTGACCGTGCCGCTGCTGACCGGGTTCTTCTGCTCGCTGGCGATTAGCGCCAGCTGGTTCGAGGCGGTCAAGGTGCTGGGCCTGGACAACGGCACGTTCTGGTCGGCGCTGCAGGGCAGCGTGGATGTCTGGGACGACTTCGGCGTGGCCCTGCTCAAGTCGGCGATCTTCGGCGGCGTGGCCGCGCTGGTGGCCGCCTACGTGGGCTTCAACGCCGAGCCGACCATCGAGGGCACCTCGGTGGCCACCACCCGCGCGGTGGTCAACGGCTCGCTGCTGGTGCTGATGCTCAACTTCATCCTCTCGGCGATGCTGTTCCAATGACGCGCCTTCTGCGCCAGCGCCCGCACGCCTCCACGCGAGTCCTCGCACGCGCCCGCACATCCGCATGCGGGGATTCAACGAAAATCAGGCTGCGATCCACGTCGTTGCCTCGTTCAGCACACAGGTGAAATGACCATGGCCGCACGCGGACCACGACTCGAATTTGCCGTCGGCGCCTTCCTGCTGCTGGCACTGGCCTCGCTGCTGGTGCTGGCGCTGGCCTCGACCAACCGCTCCTTCGGCTTCGGCGGAGGCGGCTACGACCTCAAGGCCCGCTTCACCAACCTGGGCCAGCTGCGGGTGCAGGCGCCGGTGAAGATCGGCGGGGTGGTGGTCGGCCAGGTCGCCAACATCGCGCTGGATCCCAAGACGTTCGACTCGGTGGTGACCCTGCGCATCGACGGCCAGTACAAGGCCCTGCCGGCCGACACCTCGGCCGGCATCTTCACCAGCGGCCTGCTGGGCGAGAACTACATCGGCCTGTCGCCGGGCGGCGACCCGGACGTGCTCAAGGCCGGTGACGAGATCACCTACACCCAGCCGGCGGTGGACCTGCTGCAGCTGGTCGGCAAATACATGTTCAGCGGCGGTGGCAAGCCCGCTGGCGACGATTCCGCGGCCAGCCCGGCGCCTGCGCCGGCCGCCACCGCCCCCAAGGGAGACACCCCATGAAGCGTTCCACCATCACCCTCGCCCTGGCCGCCGTCCTGGCCGCCGCCGCCCCGACCGTCGCCCTGGCCCAGGCCTCCGCCGCGGCCGCCGCGCCCGCGCAGGGCTCGGCCAGCGCAGTGGTGCTGAGCCAGTCCACCCGCGTGCTGACCACGCTGGAACAGCGCCGGGCCGAGTTCAAGTCCAACCCGGCGGCGCTGAAGGCGTTCATCAAGAACGAGTTCAACACCGCCTTCGACGGCAACTACGCCGCGCGCCTGGTGCTGGGCGTGCACGGCCGCGGCGCCTCGGATGCCGATGTCAGCGCCTTCGCCGATGCGCTGGCCGACAACCTGACCGCGCGCTACGGCCAGTCGCTGCTGGATTTCAACTCGCGCCTGCGCGTACGGATCAAGTCCGAGACCCCGCTGCCCAACGGCAAGGGCGTGCGCGTGTCCAGCGAGATGCTGCGCGAGAGCGGCGACCCGGTGCCGGTGGACTACCTGCTGCGCAACGTCGGCGGCCAGTGGAAGGTCTTCGACGTGATGATCGAGGGCATTTCCTACGTGCAGACCTTCAAGAACCAGTTCGACGGCCCGCTGCGGCAGAAGTCCATCGCCCAGGTCACCGCCGACCTGCGCGCTGGCCGCCTGCAGGCCTCCGGCGATACCGGCCAGCGTTGACCGCGGACATGAGTGACGCGGCAGTCCGACGCGACGGTCCGGCCCTGATCTTCACCGGGGCGCTGGACCGTGCCGCCGCGCAGGCGCTGTGGCCGGCCGCGCAGCGCGCGCTGGACGGCGCGCAGCGGCTGGACGTGTCGGCCGTGTCGGCGCTGGACAGTGCCGGCCTGGCGCTGCTGGTGGCGCTGGCCGCGCGCCTGCGTGCCGCAGGCAGCGGCGCGGTCACCGTGGAAGGCGCCGCGCCCGGCCTGGCCGAGCTGTGCGCCGCGTATCGCCTGACACCGGCGCTGGATTACCAGCCCGCTTGATTGACCGGCGCCGACACCGCGTCGGCCCGCCCCCAGAGGGATCTCAGGAAATGAAGACCTTGCACCTGCTGTCTCCGCTGCTGACCGGCCTGCTGCTGGTCGGCTGCGCGTCCAATGCCGCCAAGCCGACGGCGCCTTCGGCCGGCACCACGGTGCCGCCGCCGCCCGCCACCGCACCGGCGGTCGAACCGCCACCGCCGGCACCCGCCACACAGGCCGCCGAGCCGGCCGCGGCACCGCCCGCCGCCGCGACCAGTGCGCCGCCGACCAGCGCCGAGGGTGACTACGGCGCCATCTACGGCACCTCGTCCTACGACCCGGTCGCCGATCCCACGCTGCCGCCGCCCGCCGAAGGCGCGCCGCCCAGCTACGACCCGTGGGAGAAGTGGAACCGCAAGGTCCACGCCTTCAACAACGTGGTCGACCGCAACGTGGCCAAGCCGCTGGCCACCGCCTACGTCAAGGTGGTGCCGCGCCCGGTGCGCAACGGCGTGCACAACTTCTTCGACAACCTCGGCCAGCCGCTGACGGTGGTCAACAGCCTGCTGCAGGGCAAGCCGGGCGAGGCCTGGGATGCGCTGGGGCGGTTCCTGATCAACACCACCGCCGGCGTCGGCGGCGTGATGGACGTGGCCACCCGCGACCAGGTGCCCAACACCAGCGAGGACTTCGGCCAGACCCTGGGCGTGTGGGGCTGGCGCCAGTCGCGTTACCTCGAGCTGCCGCTGTTCGGCCCGCGCACGGTGCGCGACACCTTCGGCCTGGTCGGCGATGCGCCGCTCTCGCCGGTGCAGCGCGTGGAGAACGACAAGGCCCGCATCTTCCTGCAGGGCCTGCAGCTGGTCGACGTGCGCACCCAGCTGATGTCGCTGGATTCCATCCGCGAAGGCGCGGTGGACGAATACGCGCTGTTCCGCGACGGCTGGCTGCAGCGGCGCAACTACCAGATCAGCGACGAAGGCGAGCGCAGCCGCCGCAAGGGGCACGCCAACGACGACCTGCCGGCCTACCTGCGCGACGACGACGACAATCCGACCGTGCCGATGGACGCCATCCCCACCATCATGCCCAACGCGCGCTGAGTCGCAGCCCGCGTCAACGAAGAAGGCCGCCCTCGCAGGCGGCCTTCTTCGTTTGCACCGGGGGCGTTGGCGGTCAGACGGCCAGCGCCGCGTCCACGGCCTCGCGCAGTCGCGCGTCGTCGGCCGGCACATCCGGAGAGAAGCGCGCCACGACGCGACCATCGCGCCCGATCAGGAACTTCTCGAAGTTCCACAGCACGCCCGGCGCCGGATTGACCTTGATGTCCAGGCCCTTGAGCTTCTCGCGCAGCGGGCCTTCGCCGATGGCGACCGGCTGGGCGTTGACCAGCGCCTGGTACAGCGGATGCACGCTGTTGCCGGCCACCGAGATCTTGGAGAACAGCGGGAAGGTCACGTCGTACTCGGTGCTGCAGAAGCTGGCGATCTCCGCATCGCTGCCCGGCTCCTGCTCCTTGAAGTTGTTGGCCGGGAAGCCGAGCACCTCCAGACCGGCCTCGTGCTTGTCGCGGTACAGCGCCTCAAGCCCGGCGTACTGCGGCGTCAGGCCGCACTTGGACGCGACGTTGACCACCAGCAGCACCTTGCCGCGGTAGTCGCCGAGCGTGGCCGGCTGGCCGTCGATGGTGGTGAGGGGAATGTCGTACAGGCTGGTCATCGGCGCAGGCTCGCACTGGGAGGGAGGAACGGGCCGCTAGTCTAGGCTGGAAATGTTAACGCCGGCTTCCGCCACGCCCGGGGGCATGTGGACTTCCGTGTCGTCGTCCCGCACCCGGGCGACCAGGCCGCGCCGGTCGAGCAGGGGCGCCGCGGCCAGCAGCCAGTCCGGGTAGGCGCGCACGCTGACGACCAGTGCGCAGGTGCCCGCCGCATCGATGCGGGGCGGGCCGTGGATGGCGCCGATGGACACGGTATGGCCGAGCAGGCCCAGCTCCTCGAGCGTGCCGATGACTTCGCGCATCATCCGCTCCGCGTTGGTGTTGGCGCGGACGAAGCGGTAATAGCGGCGGTCGGGCGTGTGCGTCCGCGACGCTGGCGGCGCGCCCGGCGCCGCAGGAACTTCGGAATGGGGAGCCTCTTGCCCGGAATCAGACACCGGCGGTGCCACAGAGCGTCACGACTCTGGCATTGAGATGCCGCGCCTCGAGCAGCGCGCACAGGCGCCGGCCGACCTCATGCACACCGGTCAGACTCTGCGGGCCATACAACGTATAGGTGGGACGCTCATCGCCGTAGGGCTGCAGGCGCCGCCCGACGTGGACGGCGTTCACCCCGCTGGCCCGGGCCCAGAGCTCGCGCAGTTCGGCGGGCCCAATGCTGTTGTTCGCGCCAAGGGTGAACGAGAACATTGCCACGTGCGGCTGCGCCATCGATCCAGTTCCTGATTTGCGCCACATGCCGGACGCACCCAGTCGCAGGCTATGGACCCTACGCGCGCTGCCGTTCCGGAAACGTGAGGGGCATCGCAGGGGCGGCATCTGATGGCGGCGCGGACGACGCCGCGGCGCGCAACGGGCGCGCCGGAAGGATGGACACGTCCCGGCCATGAATCCGGAACGGCCTTGCAAGCGCGGGAACGCCCGACGAAACCGTCACCGTCATTCCCGCGAACGCGGGAATCCAGCGCCTTTGCTGCTTTGCCGAGCATGTCACTGGGCTCCCGCGTCCAGGGGAACGACGAGATCATGCGTTTTTACGCGAGGGAGCCTGCGTGGCGGCGCCTGAGCGCGGCTATCGCCGCAGACGCGAGGTCGCACTCCCACGGGTGTCGGCGCACGCGCTGCCAGACACCCGGCCGCGTGCTCAGGCTTCTTCGTCCTCGCCGCCCGCAGCGGTGCCCTCGTCGGCGTCGCCGATCAGGTCCTCGCCCAGCAGCGCCTGCGACTGCGCGCCGGCCAGCGTTTCCACGCCGCGCAGCTTGCGCTCGATGGTGCGGGTCTTGCGGCTGGCATCGCCCAGGCTCTTGCCGACGGTGTGGATCTGCTTCTCGGCCTTCTCCAGGATGCCGGCGAACTTGCCGAACTCGCCCTTCACCGCGCCCAGCAGCGCCCACACCTCGCTGGAGCGCTGCTCGATGGCCAGGGTGCGGAAGCCCATCTGCAGGCTGTTGAGCAGCGCGGTCACCGTGGTCGGGCCGGCGATCACCACGCGGTGCTCGCGCTGCAGCAGATCGACCAGGCCGGGGCGGCGGATCACCTCGGCGTACAGCCCCTCGGTGGGCAGGAACATCACCGCGAAATCGGTCGTGCGCGGCGGCACGATGTACTTCTCGCAGATGGACCGGGCCTGCACGCGGATGGCGCGCTCCAGCTGCGCGCCGGTGGCGCGCACGGCCTCGGCATCGCCGGCCTCCTGCGCGTTGAGCAGCTTCTCGTAGTCCTCGTGCGGGAACTTGGAATCCAGCGGCAGCCACACCGGCGCGTCCTGCGCGCCGCGCCCGGGCAGGCGCACCGCGAAGTCGACCATCTCGTTGCCGTCCTCGCGCAGCTTGACCCCGCGCTGGTACTGCTCGGCGGTAAGCGTCTGCTCGAGGATGCTCTCCAGCTGCACCTCGCCCCAGCCGCCGCGCGACTTGACGTTGGTCAGCACGCGCTTGAGATCGCCCACGCCGGTGGCCAGCTGCTGCATCTCGCCCAGGCCGCGCTGCACCTGCTCCAGCCGCTCGGAGACGAGCTTGAAGGAGGCATCCAGGCGCTCGTTGAGCGTGCCCTGCAGCTTCTCGTCCACGGTCACGCGCATCTGCTCGAGCCGGGCCGCGTTATCGGCCTGCAGGCGCTGCAGCTGCTGGTCCAGCGTGGCGCGCATCTCGCCGATGCGCGCCTCGTTGCGCTGGGTCAGCTCGGTCAGGCGCAGGCCGAGCTGCTCGTTGAAGCGGCCCAGCGATTCGCCGCTCTCGCTGCGCGCCTTGCGGCTGTCCTCGGCCAGCTGCTCGCGCAGCGCGGCCATGTGCGTGTCGCTGCGGGCGATCAGCTCGGCCAGCTGCTGGCCGAAGGCGACGATGCGCGCCTCCTGCTGGCGGCCGAAGGTATCCAGCTGGGTGCGCATGTCCTGCAGGCGCGCGCCGAGCAGTTCGGCGGTGCGCTGCTGGGCCTCGCCGCCCTCGGCGCGGGCCTTGCGCGCGTCCTCGCCCAGCGCCTCGCGCAGCTGGTCCAGGCGCGTGTCGGTGCGGGTGGACAGGTCGGTGAGGTTGCGGGCGAACAGGTCCAGCCGCGCATCCTGCTGGCGCGCCAGGCCGTCGAGCTGTTCGCGCAGTTCGCTGCGGCCGCTGCGCTGCTCCTCGCGCAGGGCCTGTTCCAGCGCGCCGTGCTGGCCGCGGCGCAGCAACAGGACCAGTTGCAGCAGGAGGACGACGGCGATCAGTACGCCCAGGATCAGGGTGTCGGCTTGCATGGCGCGCAGTGTATCGGCCGCCGGTCTCAGGCATTGCGCCGGCGCGCCTCAGGAGCTGCCTACCGCTTGGGCAGCTGCCAGATGCGGCGCGCCAGGCGGCGCGCGGCGGGCGTGTCGGCCACCTCGATGCGCACGCCGTAGGGCACCAGGCGGCGGCCCAGTTCGACTAGCGCCGCATGCGGCAGCGCCTGCAGGCCGATCACCAGCGGCGGCCCCTGGCGCGGCGCGAGCCCGAGCATGGGCACCGCGCGGCCGTAGGACCAGATCCCACGCGGCGCCGACAGCCAGGCGCGCGCGACCTGCGCCAGCGCGATGCGGCGCACGCCGAACAGGGTGCGGACCTGCAGCGAGGTGGCGTCCAGGGTCAGCCGCAGCCGCCACAGGCCGGCCACCAGCAGCCCGGCGGGCACCAGCGCGCACACCATCAGGCCGAGGCTGCCGGCGCGCGCGCCGGCCGCGCACAGCGCCAGCAGCAGCGCCACCAGCACGCCCACGCCGATGCGCGCCGCCATCGTGGCGCGGTAATCCTGTGCGGGGTGTGGCGCCTGCGCGTTCATGGCTCGTCGGTTGCCTGCGTGGGCCGCGAGTATGCCGCGTGCGCTGCGCGCGCGGCAGGCGCTGGCCCGGACACGCGGAGCGCGAGGCGTCGCCGGCCTCAGTCGAAGCCTTCCAGCACCAGCTTGCCCTTGGCCTTGCCGCTTTCGATCAGGGCATGGGCGCGGCGCAGGTTGGCGGCGTTGAGGGTCCCGTAGTGCTCGCCGAAGGTGGTGCGCAGGGTGCCTGCATCGATCAGCGCGGCCACGCGGGTGAGCAGGTCGTGCTGGGCCTGCATGTCCGGGGTCTGGAACACCGAGCGGGTGAACATGGACTCCCAGTGCAGCGAGAGGCTCTTGGGCTTGAGCGGCATCGCATCGAGCGAGGGCAGGTCGTCGATCAGCGCCAGCTGGCCCTGCGGCGCTAGCAGCTCGATGAACTGCTCGTAATAGCTGCCGGTGTGGGTGAGGCTGGCCACGTGCTGGACCTGTTCGATGCCCAGCGCCTGCAGCTGCGGACCCAGCGGCTGGCTGTGGTCGATGACGTGGTGCGCGCCCAGGTCGCGCACCCAGGCCTGGGTCTCGGGGCGCGAGGCGGTGCCGACCACGGTCAGTGCGGTCAGCTTGCGCGCCAGCTGCACCAGGATCGAGCCCACGCCGCCGGCCGCGCCGGTGACCAGCAGCACCTGGCCTTCGCCCTGGCCCTCCGGGATGCGCAGGCGGTCGAACAGCAGCTCCCAGGCGGTGATGGCGGTCAGCGGCAGCGCGGCGGCCTGGGCATCGTCCAGGCTGGCCGGCTTGCGCGCGACGATGCGCTCGTCCACCAGCTGGTATTCGGCGTTGCTGCCGGGGCGGTTGATCGACCCGGCGTAGTAGACGACCTCGCCCGGCTTGAACAGGGTCACCGCCTCGCCCACCGCCTCGACCGTGCCGACCGCGTCCCAGCCGAGCACGCGCGGCTCGGTCACCTGCGCGCGATGGCGCACCTTGGTGTCGACCGGGTTGACCGACACGGCGTGGACCTTGACCAGCAGGTCGCGCGGGCCCGGCACGGGCTGGGGCAGGTCGACATCGACCAGCGCGGCCGGGTCGTCGATGGGCAGGCCAGCCTGGAGATAGGCGACGGCTTTCATGGGGAAGCTCCGTGAAGTGGGGACAGGCGCCCATCTTGCTCCGCGCGTTTTGCCGTGTTAACCGGCAGAATCGAGCATCACTTTCACTGCAGGAGAGAAAATGGTCCGGCTCGACGACCTGGCGCTGTTCGTGCGCACCGCGGCGCTGGGCAGCTTCTCGGCGGCCGCGCGCGAGGCCGGCCTGCTGCCCGGCCAGGCCAGCGCGGCGATCAAGCGGCTGGAGCGCGAGCTGGACCTGCGCCTGTTCGTGCGCACCACGCGCGCCCTGCGCCTGACCGCCGAGGGCGAGCAGTACCTGGAAACCGCGCGCGAGGTGCTCGACACCCTGCGCCAGGGCCGCGAGCGCCTGCGCGGCGACGACGCCCCGCTGTCCGGCACCCTGCGCCTGGCCGCGCCCTCCGACCTGGGCCGCAACATCCTGCTGCCCTGGCTGGACGACTTCCATGCCGCCCACCCCAGGCTGAGCGTGCAGCTGCTGCTGTCCGACCAGGTCACCGACGTGTTCCGCGAGCCGGTGGACGCGGCCGTGCGGCAGGGGCGCTTCGACGACGCGCGCTACGTGACCCTGCCGCTGCTGCCCGACAACCGCCACGTGCTGGTGGCCTCGCCGCAGTACATCGCCAGGCGCGGGCGACCCGCCCGCCTGGAGGACCTGCGCGAGCACGAGGCGGTGCTGTACATGCTCGGCGGCCGCGCCTACGACCGCTGGAACTTCGACGTGGACGGCCAGCGCCAGGTGGTCCAGGTGCGCGGCCAGCTGCTCAGCAACAACGCCGATGTGACCCGGCAGTGGGCGCTGGCCGGCCACGGCATCGCCTACAAGTCGTGGCTGGACGTGCATCGCGACATCGCCGCCGGCCGGCTGGAGTGGCTGCTGCCGCAGTTCGGCGAACCCTTCCCGATCCTGCTGGTGTGCCCGCACCGGCGCCAGTTCTCGCCCGCCGTGCGCCAGCTGCACGCGCTGCTGGCGCAGCGCCTGCAGGCGCCGGCGCGCGCGGATTGAGCGTCCGTGCCGGCAGGCCTCGGAGCGAAAGCGCGCGTCTGGTGAGAGCCGCCATGGCGGCGATGTGGCGCTACCGGGAAGGTCCCATCGCCGCCATGGCGGCTCCCACCTTGGAGCCTGCAAGGGGACGCTTGAGCGCGAGATCCGCGCTCAAGTCACACAGGTGATCATGGCGAAGAAGGCGGTGGCCTCGCCGTCGATGCTGGCACTGAAGCCGCCGGCCGGGGCGTCGAGGCCGCAGCTGTCCTGGCGGATGCGCAGCGTGGCCGCCAACGCATTTGACTGCGCCGACCACACCGCCACGCGGCCGGCCTCGATCAGGGGGATGGCGACGTAGCCGGCATCGTGCAGCGGTGCCAGCGACACCGGCTGGCAGCCCTGCGCATCGGCCGGCTGGTCCTTGGCCGCGGCCAGCACCGCCTTGGCGCGCTTGCCCATGATCCGCACCATGCGCGCATCCAGCGGCAGGCCGTCGCCGCGCTCCTCGGCTAGCGCCTGCAAGGTGTCGGCCGAGACCAGCAGATGGCTGCCGTGCGGCGCGTCCTGGTACAGGGCCAGGCAGTGGGCCGGCACCTGCGTCTGCACGGTGACGGTGCGCGCGGCCGGCGCGGTGGCCGCGGCGGCGGCCAGGAGCGTGGACAGCAGGGAGGCGACCATGGCGGGCGACGCGGTCCTTCGGCACGGCGGCCCAGGGGCCGACCCGTGCACTTTAAACGCGCCGGTCAGTGCGAGGGTTGCGGCAGCTGCGCGGGTTCGCGCCCGGCGCGGCCGGGCTTCTCGACGCGGGTCGGCGCGGGCGGGGTCACGCGCGGCAGGCGCAGGCCGATGGCGACCTCGCCCCCGCGCGACTGCGCGAACACGCTGCCGCCGTGCAGCTGCGCGACCGCCTTGACGATGGCCAGGCCCAGGCCGTGGCTCTGGTCGCTGCCGGTGCGCGAGGGGTCGGCACGGTAGAACCGGTCGAACAGATGCGCCAGCTTCTCCGGCGGGATCGGCGCGGCCTGGTTGCGCACGGTCACCGTCACCGCGTCGGCCCCCTCGGCGATGTCCACGTCCACCGCGCTGCCGGCCGTGCCATGGCGCAGCGCGTTGTCCAGCAGGTTGGTGATGGCGCGCGCGTACAGCGACTGCTCCACGCAGGCGCGGGCATCGCCGCGGATGCGCAGCTCCAGGCCGGCGTCTTCCATCAGCATTTCCATGAACTCGGCCGCGTGCGTGGTGGCCTCGTTGAGCGAGACCTCGACCAGGTCGCGCGCGGTCTCGCCGCGGTCGGCGCGGGCCAGGAACAGCATCGAGTTGACGATGTTGCGCAGGCGTTCGAGCTCTTCCAGGTTGGACTGCAGCGTGGCCTCCATCTCCTCGGCCGTGCGGGCGCGCGAGAGCGTCACCTGGGTCTCGCCGATCAGGTTGCCCAGCGGCGTGCGCAGTTCATGGGCCACATCGGCGTTGAAGGCGTTGAGCTGTTCGTAGGCGCGCTGCAGCCGGGTCAGGGCCTCGTTGAGCGAGACCACCAGGCCATCCAGCTCGGTCGGCAGGTCGTTGGCGGGCAGGCGCAGGGTGACGTCGCGCACGTCGAGGCGGCGGGCGTGTTCGCTCAGCCGGTCCACCGGCGCCAGGCCGCGGCGGGCGATCCACCAGCCCAGCCCGGACACCAGGCCGATGGCGACCACGCACAGCACCACGATGCCCACGGCCTGCAGCCACTCGGCGGCCTCCACGTCGCGCCGGCCGGCGGCGACCATCAGCTGCACCGCCGGGCGCTCGCCCATCGCCGGCAGGGCGTGGGTCAGGGTGATGTAGCGCTGGCCGTTGGGCAGCGAGGCGCTGCCGAAGCCTTCGCCATGCGCATCGAAGCTGGCCCGGTCCAGGAAGCCGTTGCCCACCCGGAAGCGCGGGTCCGCGCTGTCGGCCAGGAAGTACAGGCTGCCGTCCTCGGGCGTGAAGTCGGCCAGCTTCTCGCGGAAGTACGACCAGTGCTCGGCGTCGTTGGCGCGCTGGGCCAGGCGCTCGACCAGCATCAGCCGCGCGCTGAGCTGCTCGCGCTGGTTGCGCTGCAGCTCGTAGGACTGGAACAGGAACAGCGAGACAGCCAGCACCGCCAGCACCACCGTGGCCGCCAGCCCGAACATCAGGGCCAGCCGCGCCGCGATGGAGCGGGTGGTCATGCCACCTCGCCCTCGCGCTGCTCCAGCACGTAGCCCATGCCGCGCACGGTGTGCAGCAGCTTGGTCTCGCCCGGATACTCCAGCTTGGCGCGCAGGCGCTTGATCGCCACTTCCACCACGTTGGTGTTGGTGTCGAAGTTGATGTCCCACACCGTCTCGGTGATCACGGTCTTGGACAGGATCTGCGAGCGGCGGCGCGCCAGCGCGGCCAGCAGCGCGAACTCCTTGGCCGACAGGTTCAGGCGGCGGCCACGGCGGGTGGCGCGGCGGGCGAGCAGATCGATGTGCAGGTCGCCGACCTGGATCTGGGTGGACTCGTGGGCGCGGCCGCGGCGGGTGATGGCCTGCACGCGCGCGAGCAGCTCCAGGAAGGAGAACGGCTTGATCAGGTAGTCGTCGGCGCCCGCGCCCAGGCCGCGCAGGCGGTCGTCGACCTGGTCGCGCGCGGTGAGCATGATCACAGGCGTGTCGCGCTGGGCGCGCAGGGACTGCATCACCTGCAGCCCGTCCATGCCCGGCAGCATCACGTCCAGCACGATGGCGTCGTAGTCGCCGGTCAGGGCCAGGTGCAGGCCGTCCACGCCGTTGGCGGCGTGATCGACGCTGTAGCCCTGCTCGCCCAGGCCCCGGGTCAGGTAGCCGGCGGTCTTGGGCTCGTCCTCGATGATCAGCAGTTTCATGGCGTCGTGGTAGGTGGCGGGAGCGATGCTCATGCGGCGGTCCTGTCGAAAGGTACGGCGCCAGTGTGTCCACCGCGTCCCAACGCCTTCCTGACAGCACGCTGACGATTCTGTCAGCGATTCAAGCAGTGTTGCATGAACCGCGCTGCCGCCTGTGTGGGTAGGAGCCGCCACGGCGGCGATTGGGCTTTCCCGGTAGAGCCCCATCGCCGCCGTGGCGGCTCCCACACCCATCACTGGCTACCGGGGCGCCTACAGCTCGTAGCGGAAGCCGAGCAGGTACTGGCGGCCGTACTTGGTGTACTCCTCGGGGAAGAACAGCCCGGTGCCGGTGCTCTCGCTGACCTCGGTCCGGAACGGTTCGTCGGTGAGGTTGTTGACCTGGCCGATCAGGGTCAGGCCCTCCAGCGCGCTGCCCTTGGGGAAGGCGTAGCTGAGCTGGAAGTCCAGCGTGCGCTCGCTGAGCGTGTTGCGGTACTGGCGCTGGCCGAACAGGGCGCTGTACTCGCCGCGGTAGCCGTCGCGGTAGCGCTGGCTCAGGCGCGCCGAGAAGCCGTGCTGTTCGTAGTACACCGTGGCGTTGGCCACGATCTTGGACAGGCCCGGGATGGTGTCGGTGCCGGGCGTGTTGTCGTTGGGGTCCGGATCGATCGAGGAGGCCGTGTAGCTGATGTTGAGCTGGGTGCCGAAGCCGGACAGCGCATCGCTGATCAGGCCGCCCGACAGCGCGGTGGACAGCTCGGCGCCGCGCATGTAGCCGCCCTTGCCGTTGGCCCAGGTGTTGAAGTTGCCGATGTTGGAGATCGGCTGGGTGCCGTCCGGATCGGGCGTGTAGCCGCTGAAGTCCCAGGTCAGGTTCTGGCGGTAGATGTAGGTCTGCAGGTTCTTGCGGAACAGGGCCAGGCCGACGTAGCTGCCCTCGCCGAAGTACTTCTCGAAGGACAGGTCGAAGGCCATCGCCCGGTACGGCTCCAGCCGCGGGTTGCCGCCGCTGCCCGACCAGCGGCCGGCCTCGGCGCCGCTGTCGATCACCCCGGCGCCGGCATCGGCGCTGAGGTAGTTGATCGGCGGGCGCATCATCACCTTGGCCGCCGAGGCGCGGATCAGCCAGCCTTCGCCGAAGTCGAAGATCAGGTTCACGCTGGGCAGGAAGTCGCTGTACTGCGTGCCCAGCGTCAGCGGGGTGATCTGCGAGGTGTTGGAGGCGTTGAAGCCGGTGGAGGACTGGTCGGTGGTGATGTATTGCATGCCCGCGTTGCCGCGCACGCGGATGCGGTCGGTCAGGTCCATGTCGAGGTTGGCGCGCACGTAGTAGGTATTGACCTTCTCCTCGACGGTGAAGTCCTTGCGCTGGTCGTCGTTGGATTCGCTCAGCACCACGTCGTAGTAGCGGTCCATCAGCGCCCACGGGTTGAACGCCATGACATCGCCCATGCCGGTGAAGTCCAGCGACACCGGCGCGTCCAGCAGCGAAGGATCGACCCGCTGCGGCACTTCGCCCGGCAGGAAGGCGAAATACACCTCGGCCGACTTCTCCTTGGTGCGCTTGTTGAGGTTGACGCCCACATCGACGCTGCGCACCACGGCGTTGTCCAGCTCGTGGTTGAAGTTGAAGCGGCCGGCCTTGATGGTGTCCTTCTGCCGGGAGTTCTCCAGGCGCCCGTCGTGGTTGTAATGCTGCGGATCCCACAGATAGACGGCGTTGGGATCGGCCATGTCGGGCAGGGCGAACTGCGAATAGCCCGGCGAGGTCTTCAGGTCGAAGTCGATCGACTGCCCGTCCAGGCGCCCGGCGTACAGCTCCAGCGCGGACTGGTCGCGCTTGGCGCGCGAGTAGCTGAGGTCGGCGGTGAGCGTGCTGGCCTGGCCGAGCTTGAAGACGTTGTTCCAGCCGACCGAGAACAGCTTGTCCTGGCGTCGGTTGCTGTCGTTGCGCACCAGCGGCTGCACGTTGTTCAAGGTGCCGCTGGTCACCACCGGACGGCCGTCCTTGTCGGTGGTGGTGGCGTTGGAGAAGCTCACGCCCTGCCCGTTCTCGCCGACGAACCACGGGTCGTTGTTCCACATCGTCCCGTGCATCACCTCGTCCTGGTCGAACTTGGAGTAGTACAGGTCCAGGATCGAGTGGAAGCGGTCGTTGGGCTTGAACTCGAACACGCCCATCACGCCATCGCGCTGGAGGTCGCGCGACTTGATCCAGCCCTCGGCGCCTTCCAGCGTGATCGCGTTGGCCGGGCGCCCGGCCTGGGGCGGGTCGCCCCAGTCCACGCCGTCCAGGTCCGCCCACCACCACGACTTGTAGTGCTGCTCTTGGAAGGGCGAGTTGAGCCGCGCCACGCCCAGGGCCACGCCGATGGTGTCGCCCGCGAACTGGTCCACGTAGGAGGCGCTGGCGCGATAGCCGCGCTCCTTGCCATCGTCGCTGAGCTTGCCCAGCGAGTTGTACTCGCCCTGCCCGCCGAACACGATGCGGCGCTCGGACAGGTCCAGCGGGCGGATGGTCTGCAGATCGACCGTGCCGGACAGGCCCTGGCCGATCAGCGCCGCGTCCGGGGTCTTGTAGACGGTGACCGCGTTGATCAGCTCGGACGGATACTGGTCGAACTCCACGCCACGGCTGTCGCCGGTGCTGACCTGTTCGCGCCCGTTGAGCAGGGTGCCGGCGAACTGCTCGGACATGCCGCGGATGTTGATCACCTGGGCGCGGCCGTCCACGCGCTGGGTGGCCAGGCCGGGCAGGCGCGAGATCGAATCGGCGATGGACACATCGGGCAGCTTGCCCAGGTCCTCGGCCGAGATGGTCTCCACGATCGAGGTCGCCTCGGCCTTCTTCTCGACCGCGTTGGCGATCGCCGCGCGGATGCCGGTGACCTTGACGCTGTCCAGGGTCTTGGCGTCCTGCGCCTCGCTTACCGGGCCAGGATCGGTCTGCTGCGCCTGCGCCTGCGCCTGCAGCGCCAGCAGGGCCAGGCAGCAGGCGCTGGCGAGGCGGCGAACGACGGGCATGCGACGGATGGAGGCACACGGCCCCCGTGATGGAGTGGACGTCATCTGATTGCCCTCCCAGGCGTCTGACAGGCGCCGTGATACGGCCATCTGCCGAAGCGTGTCAATCGATTGCAGCCCTTGAAGCAATCGATTGCATGTCCGCCACGTCAGACCGCCCTCGGCACACACCACGCGGCGCGGATCTTGCGCGGCGCAGCATGTCATTGGCGCGGGCTTGAGGCAGGTTGTGGGGCCGTCGATGAGGCCGCGCGGCATGAACCGGCAGTCGTTTCGCACAGGCCTGCCCGGCCTGTTCCTCGCCTTCGCCTTGTGCGCCGGCGCCTCCGGGCAGACGCCATCGCCGCAGGTGCAGGCGTGGCTGACCACGCACGATCATCGCCAGGCGCTGGCGCCGATGGCGCCCGTCGCGCTGGACGCGCCGGCCGCGCTGCCGATCGCGATCGAGGTCCATGCCGATGCGCCGCGCCAGGCGATGGTCGGCTTCGGCGCCTCGATCACCGACGCCTCCGCGCAGGTGCTGCAGCAGCTGCCGGCGTCCGCGCGCGAGGCGCTGCTGCAAGAGCTGTTCGGTCGCCAGGACGGCGGGCTGGGCCTGGGCTTCACCCGGCTGACCATCGGCGCCTCGGACTTCTCGCGCCGCCACTACTCGCTGGACGACACGCCGGGCGATGCGCCCGATCCGCGGCTGGCGCGCTTCTCCATCGCGCCCAACCTGGGCGATGTGGTGCCGGTGACGCGCGCGGCCCTGGCGATCAATCCGCAGCTCAAGGTCATGGCCTCGCCCTGGAGCGCGCCGGCGTGGATGAAGTCCAACCGCAGCCTGGTGCGCGGCACGCTGGACCCGGCGGCCTACGACGCGTTCGCCCGCTACCTGCTGCGCTATGTCGACGCCTACGCGCAGCAGGGCATCCCGATCTGGGCGCTGACCGTGCAGAACGAGCCGGACTTCGAGCCCAAGGACTATCCCGGCATGCGCCTTAACGCGCCGGCGCGGGCGCTCTTCATCGGCGAGCACCTCGGCCCGCTGCTGGCGGCGCGCGGCGAGGCGGCGCCGCTGCTGTTCGACTGGGACCACAACTGGGACAAGCCCGAGGAACCGCTGGCCGTGCTGCGCGATGCCAAGGCCAACCGCTACATCGCGGCGGTGGCCTGGCATTGCTACGGCGGCACGCCTGACGCGCAGTCCAGGGTGCGGCAGGCCTTCCCCGACAAGGACGTCTACCTGACCGAGTGTTCGGGCGGCGACTGGGAGCCGCTGCGCAGCGGCGGGCTGACGCTGCAGGCGCGGCGCCTGATCATCGAATCGGTGCGCCACGGCGCGCGCGGCGTGCTGTTCTGGAACCTGGTGCTGGACCAGGACGGCGGCCCGCATGCCGGCGGCTGCGACACTTGCCGCGGCGTGGTCGACGTCGACACCCGCAGCGGCGCGGTCACGCGTACAGACGAGTACTACGCGCTGGCCCACGCCAGCCGCTTCGTGCGGCCCGGCGCGCGGCGCGTGGACTCCAGCGGCGAGGTGGACGGCGTGGACAACGTGGCCTTCGTCAACGCCGACGGTGGCCGCGTGCTGGTGGTCACCAACAGCGCCGACGCGCCGCGCACGTTCTCGGTGCGCGACGGCGCGGTCGGCTTCCACGCCGCCCTGCCCGCGCGCACCCTGGCCACCTTCACCTGGGCGCCAGCGCGCTGACCCTCAGCGCAGGTGCGTGTCCAGCCAGTCCAGCACGCGCTGCTGGACATCGCGGCCGGCGGCCTGCTCGGTGAACCAGTGCGGCCCGCGCGGATAGGTCACCATCTCCACCGGTGTGCCATGGAACTTCAGCGCGCGATAGAACATCTGTCCCTGGCTCAGCGGCACGCGCGCGTCGGCCTCGCCATGCAGGATCAGCACCGGCGCGCTCACCCGGTCCACGTAGCGGATCGGCGAATGCGCGTCGTACTCGGCGCGGTTGCTCACCGGGTCGCCGAAGTAGCCCGGCGCGTAGGTCGGCACGTCGGTGGTCAGCGCCGCCGCGCCGATGTCGATCACCCCCGCGCCGACGATCGCGGTCTTGAAGCGCCTGGACTGGGTCACCGCCCAGGCCGACATGTAGCCGCCGTAGCTCCAGCCGCCGATGCCCAAGCGCTGCGGGTCGATCACGCCCTCGCGTTCGAGCATGTCCACGCCGTCGAGCAGATCCTGGAAGTCGGCGCCGCCCCAGTCGTGGCGGGCCAGTTCGGTGAAGGCGTGTCCCTGGCCTTCCGAGCCGCGCGGATTGGGCAGGAACACGGCATAGCCGCGCGTGGACAACAGCTGCGCCCAGTCGTGCCAAGAGCCCATCCAGCCCGACCACCAGGCTTCGGCCGGGCCGCCATGCACCTGCACCAGCGTGGGCAGCGGCGTGCCGGCCTTCCAGCCGGGCGGAGTGAGCAGCACGCCGGTGATGCGGCGGCCGTCCTTCGAGGACGTCCACGCCAGTTCGCGCACCTGGCCATGCGCCCAGCCGGCGACCTGCGGATTGGTGTCGGTGCGCGCGTCTAATGTGCCGCCGTCCAGGGTCCACACCTCGGCCGGCTGGGCGTCGCGCAGGCCGATGAAGGCGGTGCGGCCCGTGCGCGCCGTGCTGAAGCTGGGATAGGCGATCTGCGGCGTGGCCAGCGTGCGCCACGCGCCGGTGGCGGCATCGACGCGCAGGAATTCGCCGCGCACGCCGTGCAGCCCCTGCGCGATCAGCGTGCGGCTGTCCTGCCAGCGCGCCAGCCACAGCGTGCCGGGCCAGTCCTCGGCCAGCGCCACGCGCCTGCCGCTGGCCAGCTCATGCGCGTACACGGTGGCCACCATGCCGTAAGGCGCGATGCGGCCGTACAGCAGCCGGGTCCCGTCGGGCGAGAACTGCAGCGGGAACGCGGAGGCCATCGGCTCCAGCGGCGGGCTCAGCGTGCCATCGGCCAGCGACAGCAGCACCACGCGCGACTGGTACCAGTAACCGCTCAGCGTGGTGTCGTCGGACACGCGCAGCGCCAGCGTGCGGCCGTCCGGCGCCCAGGCCACGTCCTGCACCTGCAGGCCGGGCGGGCTCAGCACGCGCGCCTCACCGCCGGCCAGGTCCTGCACCCACAGGCGCTTGAACAGGCGCGGACGATCGACCTCGACCGCATCGTCCTTGGCGGCGATGCGCGCCTGCATGGCCGGCGAGGGCGGATCGACCGCCAGGTAGGCCAGCTGTGTGCCATCGGCCGACAGCGCGAAGCTGGCGACGTCGCTGGCCGCGCGGGTCAGCGCCCTGGCCTGGCGGCCTTCGGCATCCACGCGCCAGACCTGCGTCGCCGCGGGCTTGGGCGCCCCCTCGGCGCCGGGCAAGGCGCGATCGGACAGGAACAGGAGCTGGCAACCGTCGGCCGACCACTGCGGCGCGCTGTCATCGGCCTCGCCCGCGCCGTCCAGCGGACGGGGCACGGCCTTGCCGGTCGCGGCGATCAGCTGCAGCTGGCGGTGCGCGGGCTTGCCATCGCCCTGCGGCGTGGCCACGCCGTAGGCGATGCGCGCGCCGTCCGGGCTGATCTGCGGATCGCCCACCTGCGCCAGCGCGACGAAGTCGGCCGGCGTCGGCAGATGCGGGGCCGTGGGCGTCTGCGCCCCCGCGGACACCGCGCCCATGCCGCAGCACGCGGCCAACAGGCGGCTCAACACGATCCGCTTCATGCAACGCTCTCCTGCGAGGAAGACACCAGATGGCGGCGCAGCCAGGCCGCGCCCGTGGCCACCGCCGCGCGCGCCTGCTCGGACACGGCCATGGCCTCGACGAAGCTGTGCGGCGCGCCCAGGTAGCGGCGCAGCTCGACCTGGCCGCCGGCCTCGCGCAGGCGCTGGGCCATGAGGACGCTCTGTTCGCCCAGCACGTCACGGTCGCCGTAGAGCAGCAGCGCCGGCGGCAGGCCGTGCAGGTCTGCGCGCAGCGGCTGCGCCAGGGGGTCGTCGTTGGTCATCGCGTCGGGGCCGAGGTAGCTGGTCCAGAATTCTTCCATCTCGGCCACGGTCAGCAGGTCCTCCGGGGTGCCCAGGCGCGCCGCGGCGGCGGAGATCCGCGTGTCGAAGGCCCCGTAATTGAGCAGCAGGGCCCGCACGCCGGACAAGGCCTGCGCCTGGCGCAGCCGCAGCGCGGTGGCGACGGCCAGATTGCCGCCGGCCGAATCGCCGCCCAGCGCCAGCTGCCCGGCGTCGATCCCGAGCGTGCCGGCCTGCTCACGCAGCCAGGCCAACGCGACCACGCACTGCCGCAGCGCCAGCGGATAGCGATGCTCGGGCGAGAGCGCGTAATCGATCGCCACCACCACCACGCCCGCCTCGTGCGCATAGCTGCGCAGCAGCCGATCGTGCGTGTCGATGCTGAACATGCACCAGCCGCCGCCGTGGATGTAGAACAGGGCCGGCGCGACCTTCGGTGCCGTGTCCGGGCGCAGCACGCGCACGCGGAAGGCCTGGCCTTCGGCTTCCAGCCCGTGGTCTTCGACGTGCCGCATCGCCGGGCCACCCGCGCACCAGGGCGCGCGCACCCGCGCGGCGATCTCGCGTCGCTGCGGCCAGTCCAGCGCGCGGCCTGCGCGCAGGCGCGCGCCCTCCTCGCACACGTCCTCGACGAAGCGGCGCAGCTGCGGATCCAGCGCATCCAGCGAGGCACTCATGCGGCGCCTCCGTGTTCGCGCTCGGCGAAGTCGCGCATCCACGCCACCAGCGTGTCCTCGCCGCCGGCGCTCAGTCCGGCCAGGATCTGGGCGAAGTCGTGGCGGGCCTCGTCCTGGCCCAGCTTGAAGGTCGAATGCCGGGCCACGATGCGGCCGCGCAGCGCGGTCACCCCGAGCGCCAGCCGTGCATAGCGCTCGCCCATCTCCTCCAGCGCCCAGGCACGCGCGCGCCCGGCTTCCATCTGCGTGACCAAGGCGTCGAGTTCTGCCGCGATGTCCTGCGGCGCTTCGCTTAAGGTCACCTCCAGCTGGAACACCGCTGCGGCGTAGTTCCAGGTCGGCGCCTGGGTGCGATCGTCCAGCCAGCTCGGCGAGACGTAGGCCTGCGGGCCCAGCACCAGCGCGGTGGCCTGCGGATCGCGCGCCAGGCGCGCGACGTGCGGATTGCGCCTGGCCAGGTGGCCCATCAGGCCGACCAATTCGCCCGCCTCGTCCAGCTGCGCGCGCAGCGGCAGCGGGCTGAAGCAGGCGTCCTCGCCGCCGGCCGACACCAGCCAGGCCAGCGGCTGGGTGGCGAGCAGGCGCAGCAGGTCGTTGCTGTCGCGCGCGGCGAAACGGCTGTCGCGGGCATGTCCCATCAGTGTGTGTCCTTGCCGGATTCAGAGGCGGCCACCGACACCGGCGGCCAGCGGTCGCGCCAGGGCGCGGCCGATTCGAGCTGCAGGGCCAAGGCCAGCAGCAGCGGTTCCTGGCCGCGATCGGCGGCGAACTGCACGCCGATCGGCAGGCCATCCTCGCCGTGGGCCAGCGGCAGGCTGATGGCCGGGGTGCCGGCCAGGTTCTGCAGCGGCGTGTAGCCCATCCAGTCGAACATGCCGGCGAACACCGCAGCGAAGTCGCCATCGGGCGCGAAGGTGCCCAGGCGTGGCGGCGGCGCGCGCAGGGTCGGGGTCAGCAGCACGTCGTAGCGCGCGTGGAAGGCATTGAAGGCGCCGGGCAGCGCGGCCAGCACCGCGTAGGCCCGCTCCAGCTCGGCCACGCCGCAGTGGGCGCGGTTCCAGTCGGACAGGCCGACGGTAAACGGCTCCAGCGCCGTGCGCGCCTCGGCCGCGCCGAAGGCGACTTCAGCCAGTTCCAGCGCATCGGCGCCCAGGTGCGACCACAGCGTCATCGCCGCCTCGAACACCTGCGCGCCGCGCAGCGGCAGCGAGGCGACCTCGACGCGATGCCCCAGCGCCTCGCACAGCGCCACCGCCTGCGCCAGCGCCGCGGCGACCTGCGCCTCGGGCGCCACGCCCTGCAGCGTCTCGGCCGCCAGCCCGATGCGCAGCGGACGCGCCAGCGGCGCGGTGACCGGCGCCGGGCGATCCGGATGCAGCGCGGCGAAGGCCCAGGCGGTGTCGCGCACGCTGCGCGACATCAGACTGTCGGCGACGATCAGGTCCTCGATCGGATGGCGCGAACGCACGCGCACGGTGGTGCCACGGCCGGGCTTGAGGCCGACCACGCCACAGGCCGAAGCAGGGATGCGGATCGACCCGGCGCCATCGCTGCCCTGCGCCAGCGGCACCACGCCCGCGGCCAGCGCCGCGCCGGCGCCGCCACTGGAGCCGCCGGGCGAATGCGCCAGCGACCAGGGATTGCGCGTGACCGGACCGAGCAGCGGTTCGGTCACGCCCATCAGGCCGAATTCCGGCATCGCGCTCTTGCCCAGCGCGACCAGCCCCGCCTCGGCGCAGCGCTGCGCAAAGGCGTGCTGGTCGCGGGCCGGCACGCTACTGCGGCTGCGCGAACCGCCGCGGGTGGGCATGCCGATCACGCGCAGCGAGTCCTTCGGCAGCCACGGCACGCCGCGCATCGGCGCGTCGGCGTCGGGACGCGAGAGCGCGGCAGCCTGCGCCAGCGCGCGCGCGAAGTCGGTGTGGCTCAGCGCGGCGAGCGTCGGCTCGAAGTGCTGCGCACGGACGATGGCCGCGGCGGTCAGCTCGGCCGGCGAGAGTTCGCCGCGCGCCAGCAGCGCCGCCTGGTCGTGCGCGTCGAGACGTCCCAGCGACAGCGCCTGGGACAGGGGAACTTGCGGGAAGGACATCAGGATTCCGATGCGCGCACGGCGGCATGCGCCAGGCGCCGCGCGTGGCGCTGGCCATAGAAGAAGTAGATGAACGCGCCGGCCAGGACATAGCCGGCCAGGATCAGCGCCGCCAGGGGATCGCCGCGACGCACCTGCTGGACCATGTCGCCCAGCACCGGCGCCATCATCGTCAGGCACAGCACGATGCCCAGCACCGGCACGGTGCCGATCCAGGCCTTGCCGATCCACACCCCGCCCAGCGGCACGCGGAAGCCGCCGCGCAGCTCCGGCCGCACCGAACGCAGCCACATCACCGCGATGCACACCACGATGAAGGCCGAGGCGATGCCGAGGCAGATCAGGTCGCCGAGCACGCCGATCGGCAGCAGCGCCGCCAGCACCGCGGCGATCACGCCGAAGGTGAGATTGCCCAGCCACGGCGTGCGGCGGGTGCGGTGCACGCGCGCGAACAGCCCCGGCAGCAGGCCGTCGCGGCCGATGTTCACCGCCACGCGCGAGACGCCATAGCCGTTGGCCAGCAGCACCGAGCCCAGGCCGGTGAGCGCGCCGATCTTGATCAGCACCGCGAACCACGGCCAGCCCATGCGATCCACCGCCAGCGCGACCGGATCGGGCACGCCCAGCTCGCGGAACGGCACGATCCCGGTCAGCACCGCGCCGGCGGCGACGTACAGCAGCGTGCACACCACCAGCGAGCCGAGGATGCCGAAAGGCACATCGCGGCGCGGATTGCGCGTCTCCGAGGCCGCCATCGATACGGTCTCGAAGCCCAGGTAGGCGAAGAACAGCATCGCCGCCGCGCGCAGCACGCCCGGCCAGCCGTAGGCGAAGCCGCCTTCGTTGGCCGGCAGGAACGGCTGCCAGTGCGCGCTGTCCACGTAGCGCGCCCCGACCGCGATGAAGGACACCAGCACGCCCACCTTGATGACCACCAGCACCGCATTGACCAGCGCCGACTGACTGACGCCGGCGATCAGCACGCAGGCCGCCGCCAGCACCGCCAGCGCGGCCACCAGGTTGATGCCGCCGCTGTTGGCCAGCACGGTATGGCCGCCCTGCTGCAGCGCGGTGATGGTGGAGGTGGCCAGCCACGCCGGCACGTGCACGCCGATGTCGCCGAGCAGGCTGGTGAGATATCCGGCGAAGCCCGCCGCCACCGCCGAGGCCGACAGCACGTATTCCAGGATCACCATCCAGCCCAGCGCCCAGGCGCAGCCCTCGCCCAGGGTCACGTAGCAATAGCTGTAGGCCGAGCCGGACACCGGGATCACCGACGCCAGCTCGGCATAGCACAGCCCGGTGAAGCCGCAGGCCAGCGCGGCGAGCACGAAGGACAGCAGCACCGCCGGCCCGGCGAAGCTGGCCGCGGCCTCGCCGGTCATCACATAGATGCCGGCGCCGAGGATGTTGGCGATGCCGAGGATCAGCAGACTGCCGGCGCCGAGCTTGCGCTGCAGGCCGGCGCGTTCGGTATCGGCCACCACCACGTCGATCGACTTGCGGTGCAGCGCTTGGCGCCAGCGGTCCAGCGGTGGGAAAGCGTCAGCCATGTTGGGGATCCTGGGTGTCATGGAGCATGCGTGTCCCGGCGCGCGCATCGACGGCGAAGGAGACGGACATGGCGCGGAGGCTCAGGCGGCGCATCGATGCGATCCGGGCCGATGCGCCGCAGCACGGCGCCGCATCGGCCTGCTGGCGGCTCAGTACTTCCAGTGCACCGTCATGCCGACGGTGCGCGGACGCACGATGCCCTGGCCGATGCCGTTGACCTCGGCGACCTCGCGGGTGACGCCGCGCTTGTCGGTCAGGTTGGTGCCCCACAGGCTGACCTCGGTGCCGCCGAAGGTCATGCTGTAGCGCAGGTCGAACAGGTTGTAGTTGCCCTGCACGTTCGGCGTCGCGCCCGGCACGGCCGAGTTGAGGTCGCTGATGCCCTTGGACAGGTACTGGTGCGAAAGCGACAGGGTGGGGTCGTAGGCCGCATCGAAGCGGTAGCGCAGCGTGTTGTTGATCGACCAGTCGGCCGAGCCCGGCAGTTGCGAGCCGGCCGGCGCGGTGCCGGCGTAGAGGATGAACAGGTCCTGGTCCAGGCGCGCATGCTGCCAGGTCACGCTGCCGGCCCATTCGAACTGGTCGGTCGGACGCCAGCGGGTGGACAGCTCGATGCCGCGGCTGTACGCCTTGCCGCCGTTGGCCGCGTAGTTGTAGAAGTCCGGCGTCTGCAGGCGCAGCTGGATGTCCTTCCAGTCCACGTAGAACGCGGTGGCGTCGAGCAGGAAGCGGCCATCGGCCCAGCTGGTGCGCGTGCCCAGCTCGTAGTTGACCAGGCTGTCGGACTTGGAGCCGGACGGCATCGGGTAGGCGCTCAGCCCGCTGGTGTTGGGCGTGCCGAAGCGGAACCCTTCGGAGACCAGGCCGTAGAACATCACCCTGTCGTTGGGCGTGTAGGACAGCGAGACCTTGGGATTGAAGCCGTTCTCCTTGGTCTGCGACGGCGTGACGATGGGATTGCCCGGATAGGTGGAGAAGCCGACCTGGGTGGCGGTGGAGTCGACCTTGGTGCGGAACAGGCGACCGCCGAGCGTGAGCTTCCACTCCGGAGTAAAGGAGAACGATCCTTCGCCGAACAGCGCCGCCTCCGAGCCGGACAGATGCGTGTAGAACGCATTGAAGATGCGGCCGTCCGGCGCGATCACCGCGCCCGCGCCCGGCCCGTACAGCGAGGAGTTGTCGAAGGCCGCGGCCGCGCCGTCGGCGCCGATGGTCTCGTACAGATCCTTGCTGGTGTCGAAGTACATGCCGCCGACCAGCCACTCGAAGCGGCTGCCCGTGTCCGAGGCCAGGCGGACCTCGAGGCTCTTGCCGGTGCTTTCGCCGCCGGAATAGATCGACAGCGGGCTGGTCAGGTCCAGGTCCAGATCGGCGTTGTAGGCGCCGCGGATGGGCGTGTAGTCGAAGCGCCAGTCCTGCTTCTTCTTCTGGTAGGCCAGCAGCGCGGTCAGCGTCATGCCGTCCAGGTCCTGGTCCAGGCGCAGGCTGTGCACGGCGACCTTGGTGTCGGTGTACTCGGGCACGGCGGTCTTGCGGGTCAGGTCGGCCAGGCCCTTGATCTGGTAGGCGTTGTCGTCCGAGTCGGTGTTCTGCAGCAGGCTCAGCCACGACAGCGTGGTTCCCGCGGCCGGGGTCAGCACCGCAGAGAAGCGGCCGCCGGCCAGCTTGGTGGTGTTGGCGCCCTGCTTGCCGGTGCCGATGTTGTCCAGGTAGCCCGGATCGTCGCGGTACTGGGCCACGGCGCGGAACGCCAGCAGGTCCTGCTTGACCGGCACGTTGACCATCGCCTTGGCGCCGAAGCCGACATCGGCGTTCCTGGTCTGGCTGACGGTGGCCTCGGCCGCCGCGTCGAAGCCGCTGGCATCGGCCAGGTTGGCGATGTAGTTGATCGCGCCACCCATCGAAGCCGACCCGAACAGCGTGCCCTGCGGACCGCGCAGCACCTCGACGCGGTTGAGGTCGAAGGTGTCGATGTCCGGCACCACGATGGTCCAGCCCGGCTCGGTCAGCGGCACCTCGTTGAGGAAGAAGCCGGTGGTGGTCTGGCCCTGCACGTTGCCCGCGCTGGTGGCGATGCCGCGCATCACCACCTGCGACACGCCCGGCTGGTAGCTGTTGAACACCACGCCCGGCGTGCGCTGGATGTAGTCGGACAGGCTCTGCGCGCCCAGCGCGTCCAGTTCAGTCGCGGTGATGGCGCTGACCGAGCCGGCGATCTCGCGCACCGATTCGTTGCGCTTGCCGGCAGTGACCACGACGGTGCTGAGATCCTTGGCCTGCGTCGCGGGCGCGCCGGCGCTGTCCTGGGCGAAGGCCGGCGCGGCGCCGGCCGTGGCGATGCCGAGCAGACAGGCGGCGCGCACGGCGCGGGAGAGAGCGGTGGTCGGCAACGACTTCATGGCGGACGGTCCCCTTTGGACGGTTGGCGGGTTGGCGGAAACCTCCGGTGTCCCCTGGTGGCCCGCGCGACCTCCCCATCGCGCGGCAGCGCATTCCTGCTCGGGATCAGTAGTAGGTGAAATTCCGGACCGCGTCCAGCAGAAACCACGGGGCGCTTCGCGCCCTCAATCAATTGATCTGGAAAGGAATTTATTCCGCGCACGCCGCAGGAACGGCGGGTTAACATCGGCAATAACGCAGGATCTGCAGTCCCGGCCCGCCAATTGCGCACATCGTGCAGCGCGGCCGAGCACCCCAACGCGCCAAGAGCCCCGTCATGTCAGTCAAACCGCCCGATCGTACCGACCTGAAGATCCTGGATGTGCTGCAGCAGGATGCACGGATCACCAACCAGGCCCTGGCCGACCGGGTGGCGCTGTCGCCCAGCGCCTGCCTGGCGCGGGTGCGGGCGCTGGAGCAGCGCGGCCTGATCCGCGGCTACCGCGCCCACGTGGCGGTGGACCGGATCCGCTCGGCGACCATCGTGCTGGCGCAGGTCACCTTCAAGCAGCACGCCCTGGACGAGTTCACCGAGTTCGACCGCCGGATCCTGGACATGCCCGAGGTGGTCGAGGCCAGCCGCGTCTCCGGCTCCTACGACTACCTGCTGCGCGTGATCGTGCACGACGTGCACCACTGGAAGGACATCGCGCGCGGCCTGCTGGGCGGCGACTACGGCGTGGAGAAGATCGTCTCCCACTTCCTGATGGACGAGGTCAAGCCGTTCTCCGGCTACCCGCTGACACGGGACGCGCCGCGCGGCTGAGCACGTCGCGGCGCGGCTGCGCCAACCGCGCGTCTTCGGCGCGATGGAGCCATCGCGCCATGGGATCGGCCGACGACGCGCCGGCGATCAATCTGCCGCAGGCGCGTCTTCGTCCTGCGCGTCGCCCGCGTCCATCCACATCGCGCCCCAGACATGGCCATCCGGGTCGCAGAAATCGCGGCCGTACATGGTGCCGTGGTCCTCGACCGGATTGATGTCGGTCGTGCCGCCATGACGGCCGGCCGCCTCGGCCATCGCGTCGACCGCCTCGCGCGAGGCGCAGGAGATGTTCAACGCCACCTCGCTCGAGGTGCTCGGCGGAATCGGCCGCGTGGTGAACGTCGCCCAGCGCGCATGGGTCAGCAGCATCACGCTGATGGTCTCGCTCCACTCCATCAGCGCCGCCGTGGGATCGGCGAACTTCGCACTGGGCGTGAAGCCGACGGCCGTGTAGAACGCCTTGGATGCCTCCAGATCGGCGACGGGCAGGCTGATGGTGATGGTTTTGGTCACACGATGCTCCCGGGGTCCGGGAACGGATTGGCCCGGCAGCCGACCATAGCGCGTCGGCTTGGCGACATGTCAGGCCCCGGCGCAGAACGAAACGACGGATTCGTAGCGCGCCGCAGAGCCGGCCGCCGCACGCTGCCCCCGTTCGTGAGCGCCCTCGGCGGCAAGGCGCCGGCCGACAAAGGCCGCGAGCAGATAGGCCTCAGAAGCAGGCTTCCCGCGGGGGTGACCCTTCCGAATGCGCGCTCGATCACCCGCGCAACGACACCAACTGCTCGAGACAGTCAAGGCGACTCACGCAGTGAGGCTGCTCCACCGCGACCCTGCACGTTTGACGCAGACGCAAGCCGGCGAACGTCCCCAACAGAAGGGCCGACAGAGACATCACATAGTCGAAGACCACCAAGGACAATGGAGAACCAAGCGAATCAACGGAAAAGAGCAGAAGCAATCCTCGGACGGCCAGCTCGCTTAGCATCGCCGCAGCGATGGCGTGAAACCAAGGTCCTGAAGAAGTGCGATATGCCAGGTTCGCATAGATGCCGGCCAACACCAGAAAAAGTGCGGCAGCGTTCACTAGATACGACGCCACCACATGGCGAAGCGCCCGCGACTCAGGCTGGATCTCCAGAATTCCGGCGACTGCTCCAGCAAGAAGTAGTGCGCATGCATGGCTCACTACGAGCTTCCAGTTCACGGCGCAACTCTCCTGAAATCGATACTGAATCCACTCTTCGCCGCGAGGCAACTCGGATCGAATGACCTGCTAGGCGCTATCAAGAACGGATTCGGTCCCAAGAGTTCCTAGTTGCCTCCATGCATCACCTTCTCTGCGATCCTTTGCGCCTCCTGGATGGAAAGGCCTTCAGAGTAGTGGATAGCGAGCGGATGGGCACTTGGCGCCAACTCTAGGTAAGGCCTTAATCCACCATTCCGAGGTCGAACGTTCGTCTTGAGGTTGATCGTGTCCGGATAGTAGGGAAGGCGATTGCTGAACCAGCCGAAGTAGCTGTCAGACTCGTCGTGCTCTCCCCACGTGGATGTGTATCGCTCAAAACTCTCTCTGCTGAGCGAAACGCATACACCCCAGAGAAAGGGCTCTTCCACGCCTTGGATCGGCAACTCCAGGGCAACGCGGGCGAAGTAGTCGGTTCCTTCATGGCTCGCTATCTCGCACAGGTCATCGGTGAGTGTGGCGAGCGATTGTTTGTCTTGCCCCGAGAGTACGTCGTAGTACATCGGCGCCTTGTATCCAAAACTCGGTGACCCCTCATGCCGCTTTCCACAACAGGAGCAGGTGAATTCAAAGATTGCGGCCATGTCTGTAGTCAGCCTGTACCTAGGTTGCGGCCTGACCGCGGAGCGGCCTCGGCTCAGATGCGTTTTTCGACGTTGCACTACACAGAGCACGCCCTGGCCGCCTCCACTGAAACCCTCAACTTCGGCCGGCGATAGCTGAGGAAGCTTGCCATGTCGAAAAGGTCGCCGCTTCTTCCGTGTTGCCTGATGACGACCATATGCCCCTTGTAGCGTTCGCCCCCGCCCCGAAGGTTATCGGCTGTTTGCTGCTAGGGCCACACCAGCTGCACATGTTCCTTTCCGCGATCGTCCAGCACGTATGACCTGATGTGCACCTGAAGATTTTCGGCAAGATATACTTCGGTACGCATCTGGGAGATAGCGCCCACCTCAATTTGATGCCGCAGAAGATGCTTGGGCAATGCTTCGCGGTAGTGCTTCAGCGACTCTTGAATCCGCGTGGTGAGCCCAGGCAATTCATCCGATGGAGTCGGGATCCAGGTGATCGTGACCTTCTCCCCTGGCCGATCGCGGGCGAGCTGATACATGTCATTGAAGACAAAGTCATTGAACACGTAGTTGGTGCCGCTCATGAACGAGTGGCTCCAGTTGTGAGCCATGGCGTCAATGAGTTTGTACTTCATGGGAAGGATCCCGGCGTTGATGCCGAACGAGAAGCTCCTGGGGCTCCGTCAGCAGCGTAATCTCAGGCTCCACGCTGAGGATAGAGCGCAAGTCTGCGTCGAGTTTCGAAGAGGCGGCAAGTGTGTCTGGCTTGGAAAAGAGACGCTTGATCAGACTCACGCTGAGCACTGCAACGCAAGGCGGAGATCCCTGACGGTGGCCCAGGTCTTGGTGTCCACGGTACCAGTCGCCGTGACCTTGTAGCTGCCGCAATCGCTGTTGTCGGGCAGCGGATTGATCTGGCAGGTGCCGCTGTAGGTGAACTTGCCCGCCTTACCCCGCGACAGCGTGTCTGCGGTGCAGGGCCCGAGCACTTTGGCGAACACCTCGTTGGTGGCCTTGATGTGGCGGATGAGGGCCGCGTCGTCCTGGGTGAGATCGGGGCCGCTTGCTGCGCTTGAAAAGGCGGCGCAAGCCAGCAGGCCTGCGATGAAGACTTGACGGGCTTTCATGAGGCGGACACCGCGTTGACTCCATCCGGAGCAGCGCGCCGATTGTTCGGCTGGGGAGTTGGCGCCGTCAAGATCACGCCGCCCGGTAAGCGCGATTTTTCTCGTCTCGTCGGCGCCAGCCATCACGCGGCGGCGCGAATATGTCCGCCGCGTCCGCATATGCGCTCCTGTGGCAAGGCGCAGGCATCGCAGGGCAAGGACCGCCATCGTGCGTCAAAGCGCGCCCGTCGACCCTGGCAAGCGGCGTGCGGGTCAGGACGCGCCTGGGTGCGGGCCGGCCTGAACCGCTCCGGCGATGACGCCGTTGATCCAGTCCTGGTAATGGCGCAGGCGCACATTGCACGTGATTTGGCCATACCGCCCAGGCGTCCTGTTGGTGCTCTGCGGGTCCGACCATGACGTCAGTCCGGCCAGGCGCCAATCGTTGCCGGCCTGGAGCAGGACGGGCCCGCCGCTGTCGCCACTTCCCGTGCCGCCTTCGAGCGGCAGCCCCTGCGCCGGCGGGTCGAAGGTGTAGCAAAGCCAGCGACCGTCGGCGCTGGTGATCTTGTTGAACGCGCGGCGGAGCGTGGTGCGATGCGAATCGCTGAATTCATAACCGGTGACGCCGTTTCCCGTGGCGCCGGCTCCCAGCACCTTGACGACCTGGCCGAACTCATCGGCGTCTTCGTTGATCGCCACCGGCGTGACGTCGGTGACGGGCTGGGCCAGCTTGAGCAGGGCGATGTCGTCCGAGGACGAGAGCAGCACCCTGAACAAGGTCCAGTCCCAGGTCGCCAGCGCCTGGTCGAGCAGCTGCTGCGACGGCTTCCTGTAGCCGGGATGGACCACGAGGCGCTCGACGTCGCGGGGGATTCCATTGAGCGTCACCTGCTTGATCCGGGTCTGCCACATGACGGCGTGCCCCGCGGTGACGACCCACTGCGGCGCGATCAGGACGCCGTGCCCTTCGCCGGGCAGATCGACCAGCGCCGCGAACTCCGACGCCGGCACGCGATACTTCGCGTCGTCGACGTCATCGCGGATGACGATCGCGCCGGCGCTGAAAGGCGCGGCAAGCAGTACGAGCAGCAGGAGGCGGAGCATGGTTCGGGTTCCTTGATCGGGTTTCTGTGGGAGCGGCTGGCTAGCGATCCGCCCTGGCGTCATGTGCCTTCCTTGTCCGACGACGCACGACAATGCATGCCGCCACCAGTAGGTACGCGCCGGCCGCGGCCAGCACGGGAGCGCCCGCGCCGAAGAACCACAGCGCGCCGTGCCTCGCCCCTTGCGAGGGTGAGGACCAGCGGCGCGGCGGCCCACAGGAACAGGCCGACGATCGACGCGGCCGCCACCGTCAGCGCCCAGAACAGGGGCCGGAGCAACCATTGCCATCGAAGCGTGCGATCCATGGTCCCGGGGCGGGCGAGGCGTCAGACGAATTGCAGCGAACGGGCGACCAGCGCGGCCCACAGCGCCAGCACCGCCAGGAAGTTCACCGTGAACACCAGCCCGCGCAGGCGCAGGTTGGGGATGAAGATCTGCACGAGGCTGTGCAGCACGCGCCCGGCGACGAACAGCCACGCCAGGCCGACCATCAGCGGTCCGGTCGCGCCCTGCATCAGCAGCAGCACGCAGGCCACGTGGAAGAACAGCGGCCACTCGAACTGGTTGGAGAGGTTGGCGCTGATGCGCGGCTCCAGCTGCGCGAAGGGGTCGCCGCCATCGGGGCGGCGGCCGACGCCCCACACCGCCGGTGCGCGGGCCACGGTCAGGGCGACGTAGAGCAGGGCGGCCAGCGCGACATGCGCGGCCATGGGCGGGATCAGCGTCGGCGACATCGGCAATGCGTCCTTGTCCTGTGCGGTCGTGTCGGGGGGCCAGCGCGCTAGGGCTTGGGCTGCCTGGCCGCCCAATCCTGCGCCTGCTGCATCACGCGCAGGACGTTGCCGCTCCAGATATCGGCGATCTGCTGTTCGCTATAGCCCTTGCGCAGCAGCCAGGCGGTGATCTTGGGCAGGTCGGACACATCCTCCATGCCGGGCAACCCGCCGCCCCCGTCCCAGTCCATGCCGATGCCCACGTGTTCCGGGCCGATCAGCTTGAGGACGTGGTCCAGGTGGGCGAAGAAGTCGTCCAGCGTGGCGTGCCTGACCGGGTACTTGGCATCCAGCGCCTTCAGGTCGGCCGCCAGGCGCACACCGTCGGCGGTCTTCATGCCGGCCTCGCCGCCGTACCGCTCCTGCAGCGCCTGTTCGGCGGCCTTGCGCGCGGGCGAGGCGGCGGTGTCGATGAGATAGCCCTGGTAGGAGTTCATCTGGATCACGCCGCCGTGCGCGGCCAGCACCTTCAGGCGCGCGTCGTCGATGTTGCGCGGATGGTCGTGCACGGCGCGCGCGCCGCTGTGCGACAGCAGGATCGGCACCGGCGAGAGCGCGATCAGCTGGTCGAACACCTCGTCCGAGGCATGCGACTGGTCGATGACGATGCCGAGCTTCTGCGCGGCCTGCACCAGCTGCCGGCCCGCCGGGCTCAGACCATGCCATTCCGGCCCCTTGGGGTCGGTGGCCGAATCGGCGAACTCGTTGTTGATGAAATGCACCGTGCTCATCAGGCGCAGGCCCTGGGCGTAGTAGAACGACAGCAGCGTGGGGTCGGCCACCAGCGGGCTGGCGTTCTCCATGCTGATGTAGACCACGCGGCGGCCTTCGCCCTTGATGCGCGCCGCATCGGCCGGCGTGGTCGCCTCGGCGAACTGGCGCGGGTGCGCGGCGAGCATCTCGCGGATCTGCGACAGGCGCGCGAGGCCGGCGTCGCGGTCGTGCAAGTGCGCCCCGGCGCTGTGATCGCCCTGGTCGGTGTAGATGGCCCAGAAGCCGCCGTCCAGCGCGCCCGCCTGCATGCGCGGCAGGTCCACCTGCGAGAGCGCGTTGCCCGGATGCGCAGCGAGGATGTCGAAGTCCGGCCGCGGGAAATTGGCCGGCGTATCCAGGTGTGAATCCAGCGTCAGCAGGCGCTGCTGCAGCGCGCTGGCGCGAGCCAGTTCGGCCTGGGTGAACTCGACCGCGCCGGCGTGCCCGGCGATGAGCGACAAGGCCAGGATCATGCAGCGCAGGCACGCGTTCATGGGACGCTCGGGAAACGGAAGGAAGGCCGCGATCATAACGATCAAACCGCCACGCCTCCCGCCGCGGCGCGACGGGACCTGATCCGCCGGGTTGCGTCGCGGGGGGCGAGGTGCTTCACTCGGCCTCTCGCCTGGCTGGACGCCACCTGGGGCCAGCAGCGATTCCCTGCTGCGTGAGGACTGCCCACCACATGCGCCTTGCCCATTCGATCATCCCCCTGCTGGCGGCCTGCGCGACACTGCCCGCCTGTTCGCAGGCCTCGATGTCCGCGCCTTCCAAGGAGGAGCCCGCCGTGACCACCGCCACACCATCCGCCCCCGCCGCATCGACGCAGGATGCGGCCCAGGTCCTGCAACGCGTGCTCGCGCTGATCGAGGGCAGTCATGCGCTTTCGGACCTGACGCCGGCGCGCGTCGGCCAGGCCATGGGCGTTGACCTGGAGCGCGCGCGCGATGGCAGCGCGCAGTACGGCGTCGGCGCCGCGATCGATGCCCCGTGGTCGTACACCATCGAGCTGGACGCCACGTCACCGGACGCCGCCAAGTTCGCGTTCAACTTCACGCCATCGGCGGCCGATGCGCCGATGACGCCGATCTGCCAGATGGACTACGACGCCTTCGCCAGCCGGCTCGAGGCGCTGGGTTTCACCCGCACGCCGTACAACGCCGAGCACGGGCGCCTGGTCAAGGAGTGGTTCGACCGGCCGGGCCTGCGGGTGAGCGTCTATCCGCAGGGCGAGTCGGACGGCGCCGCCGAACACCGCTGCGTGCGCACGGTGACCATCCCCTAACGGCCAGGGAGTGCCGACATGCCACTGACCAAGGAAGCACAGGCCCTGGTGGATGCGTTCGCCAAGCGGCCGGGCGTCACCGCCGACCAGGCCGCCAACCTCGCCAGCGTGATCAACCATTCGCCGGCGTTGGTGAACCAGATCAACGACGCCGTCCAGAAGGGCCACCTCAAGCACATCGTGCCGCTGCCGGCGGGCACCCATGCCGGCGGCGAGTACAACGGCGCGGCCAAGGAGATGCGCCTGCCCCTGTCGATGCTGACCAGCCCGCCCAAGGGCGTGCCCTTCGACGCCGGCGAACCCACCTTCGTGCTGGGGCACGAGCTGCAGCATGGCTTCAACCACGCCGCGACCGGACAGGCCACCCAGGCCTTCATCGACGCCGCCAAACACGTGGCGCAGAGCAAGGGGCCGGTGCACGACTACACGGCCGCGCTCGGTGCCCTGATCGCGGCCAATCGCCGCGACGAGGCCGGCGCGGAGGTCGCCGGCTGGAACGCGCTGGTCAGCCGGGTCCAGCACGACAAGCCCAAGGCGACGCTGGAAGACGTCTATAAGGCCAACCCCTTCCGCGCGGGGGATTTCATCGACCGCACCGGCACGCCGCCCAACTACCACTACGCCGCCAAGCCCAACCTCACCCTGGACAAGGATCTGCACATGCAGCCGACGGCGTCCAACATCGAGGGCATGGGCCGCAACTACTTCGATCACCCGCCCGCCCAGGCGCGGCTGGGGCACCACGGCAACTCCGACTACGCCAACTACTACGGGGCCTGGGGCACGGGTGTGATCGTGCAGTCCGAGCGCGCCTATGGCGATGGCAAGGCGCCGCTGCAGATGAACCTGAAACAGCTGCATCTGTCCGAGAAGCTGATGGAGCAGAACGGACTCAACCTGGGCAGCAACACCTCGCCCATGCCGTATCGGGATTCCAGCACGCAGCCGCCCACCACGCACCGCTTCGACCACACCGCCACCACCTTCACCCACGTGCCCATCGTCTTCCAGGGCGTGCCCGGGCCGATGGTCGAGGCCACGCGCGAAGGGCCCGCGCGGCCAGACCATCCCGACCACGCGCTGTTCAAGCAGATCCAGGCCGGCGTGGCCGCGCAGGGCCTGGCCCGCGGCGATGACGCCGACCGCATGAGCCACAGCCTGCTGGCGCTGGCCAAGGAGCAGGGCATCAGCCGCGCCGACCACGTGATGCTCGGCGGCGACGGCGCGCAGGCCAAGGTGTTCCTGGTCCAGGGACACCTGCAGGATCCCGCCCAGCACCGCGCGTGGATCGATGCCAGCCAGGCCGTGCAGACGCCGCTGGGCGAGTCGCTCCAGCGGATCGAACGCGCCAACGCCGCGCAGGCGCTGGCCGCGCCGCAACACCCGGCACCGGCCCAGGAGCCGACGCGGCTGACGCAGTGAGCGCCCGGCCGCCAGCGGGCGCAGCGCGATGACGTTCCACAACCTGATCCCGAAGATCTTCTACGCGCGGCTGGAGGACGGCCTGGCCTTCTTCGCCGATGCGCTGGGCTTTACGGTGCTGTACCAGGACGCGGACATGGCGGTGGTGGCACGCGACAGGGCCAAGGCCTATCTGGTGGAGAACGCCGAATGGGCGGCCAGGGACCGGCCCGAACTGGCCATCGAGGTCGATGACATCGCCGCGGTGCATGCCGAACTGGCCGCGCGCGCGCCGCAGCGACTGCATCCCAACCTGCCCACGGTGCGGCAGCGGCCGTGGGGCGCGCTCGAATTCGCGATGCTCGATCCGAGCACGGTGTGCGTGGTCTTCCGGCAGTGGCCGAAGCCCTGACGGCCCAGGCCGTTGGCCTGGGTCAGAAGGCCCCGCGGACCTCGGCCCAGACGTTGGCGCCCTCGCTCAGCAGAAACTCAAGCGCGGGCGACGCATCGTTGCCGCGCGCCGCGGCAGGCCTGCGCTCCAACTCGCGGGCATTGTCCTTATTGCCGCCTCACGCTTGAATCAATCCGACCCGCGAGGGGAGTTCGGCCTGGATCGCTCGTCAGGCATCGGTCGCTCCCCACAACGATTCATTGCTTCCCGACTCATAGCTGACGCTTGCCTCGAATTCCCAGTCTTCCGGATCGCCACCTGTCCTTGCAGCCCAGGCGTTCGAAGCGACGTAGAGAAGCGACTCGCACCATTGGTCGATGGATTTCGGCATGTTCTCGGGTTTGGCTTTCACACGGACGTAGTAGCGCTCGCCGCGTGCGACCACATAGCACCTGACATAGAGAAAACCGTCGTCGGACGTGCCGGAGTCTCCGGCATTTCTTACGTAGCTTTCGCCATCGATTGCAAAGAGAACCTGAGCAAGCTGCTCCTGGAAGCCCGCTATGCGCGTGACGTCCATTGCGGCCAGGGCCGAGCCGACTGAACTCAGCGCTTCGTCCTCGTCTCCAGCTTCCAGTGCCGCCAGATCGACACGCCCCATCAGCTTCCAGAACTCGTCGATATCCACGCCGCCTCCCTGTGTCGTTCCGGTTCCTGACGACTCGCACACGCCCTGTCAGGAGCAACATCCGGATTCTGTTCGGGGTCCTACCCGGCGTCAATCAGGAACGTGCTGTCGTCCGTCGTGCTGCGGCGTGAGGATGCGCGCGTCGCGCTCCCGACCTTGAGCGGATAGCGGGTAACAAGCCCTCGATCGTCTTGCGACAGCGCGCAGCGCGCTCGAACTCGCGATGCTCGATCCGAGCACGGTGTGCGTGGTCTTCCGGCAGTGGCCCAAGGCCTGAGGCGCTTGGGCCCGCACCGCTAGAACACCCGGCAGAACACCGCCTTGAGGTAGCGCGATTCCTGCACGTGGGCCATGAAGGGATGGTCCGGGCCGGCGCCGGCGACCTTGAGGATCTGGATGGTGCGGCCGGAAAAGTAGGCCGCGCGCCGCAGCATGTCCAGGAACTGCTCCTCGCTCACCAGCCCGGTGCACGAGAACGTGGCGAACAGCCCGCCGGGCTTGACCACGCCCAGCGCGAGCTTGTTCATGTCCAGGTACTTCTTCAGCGCGGCGATGACCTGCTCGCGGTCGCGCGTCATCTTGGCCGGGTCCAGGATCACCACATCGTAGGCATCGCCGCGCGCGGCCGCATCGCGCAGGTACGGAAAGATGTCGGCCTGCACGAACTTGGGCTTGACGTTGTTCAGGCGCGCATTGCCCTTGGCGATGGCGATCACGTCCTGGTCGATGTCCACGCCCAGCACCTCGCTGGCCCCGCGCGCGGCGGCGTACACAGCGAAGCCGCCAGTGTTGCAGCACAGGTCGAGCACGGTCTTGCCTGCCACGTGCTGGCTCAGCCACTGGCGGTTCTCGCGCTGGTCGGCGAAGAAGCCGGTCTTGTGCGCGCCGGCCGGGTCGGCGCGGAACTTCACGCCGTACTCGGTGATGACCTCGCTCTCGGTGCCCGAGGTGCTGTGGAAATCGAAGCTCTCCTGCTTCTGCACGTGCTCGTCGGCGAAGCTGTGGAAGCGGCAGCCCGGGAACTGCGCGCGCAGCGCGTCGAAGATCCACTCGCGGTGGCGGAACATGCCGGCGGCAAAGAACTCCACCACGATCAGGTCGCCATAGCGGTCCACCACCAGGCCGGACAGGCCATCGCCTTCACTGTGGACCACGCGCCAGGCGTCGGTGGTCTCGTCCAGCCTGAGCACCTCGCGGCGCAGGGACACGGCCTGGGCGATCTTGTCGTGGAACCAGGCCGCATCGACCTGCACGTCCGGGTCGGTCTCCAGGATGCGCACGGCGATGCGCGAATGACCGTTGTAGAAGCCACGCCCCACCCAGTCGCCGTCCACGCCGAACACATCGACGATGGTGCCCGGCTTGGGCTTCTGCGGCGGCTTGTCCACCAGCTTCTGGAAGATCCACGGATGGCTGGAACGCCAGGCGTTCTTCAGGCGGACGGCAGGATTGGGCATGTTCATCGGCCTATTGTAGAAGGCTGCGCCTGCGTGGGAGCCGCCATGGCGGCGATGGGGCTCTGTCGGGAAAGCCCAGCCGCCGCCAGGGCCGCTCCCACCCACCCAACCAACGCGCTCGTCCCGGCTGCCGGAACACTGCGGTGCCCGCGTGTCGGGTGCGGCGCTTTGCCCTGCCCTGCCCGGGGGGCGACAATGGCGCGCTCGGTCGCCGCCAGCCGCTGCCCCCGCCTCATGCCCGGGCCGCCTCGCCACCGGCGGCGTCACCCGTGCAGGCCGCCCGGCGCGCCTGCTGCCCTGTCACTGCAAGAGAGACAACGCCCGCAATGTCCAGCACGCCCAAGATCCTGTACACGCTGACCGACGAGGCCCCGTTCCTGGCCACGCAGTCGTTCCTGCCCATCGTCGACGCCTACACCGACACCGCCGGCATCGTGGTCGAGACCCGCGACATCTCGCTGGCCGGGCGCATCCTGGCGCAGTTCCCCGACCTGCTGAGCGATGCGCAGAAGGTCTCCGACGACCTGACCGAACTGGGCGAACTGGCCACCACGCCCGAAGCCAACATCATCAAGCTGCCCAACATCTCCGCCTCGGTGCCGCAGCTCAAGGCCGCGATCAAGGAGCTGCAGGACCAGGGCTATCCGCTGCCGGCCTACCCGGACGAGCCGAAGACCGACGCGGAGAAGGACGCCAAGGCGCGCTACGACCGGGTCAAGGGCAGCGCGGTCAACCCGGTGCTGCGCGAGGGCAACTCCGACCGCCGCGCGCCGCTGTCGGTGAAGAACTACGCCCGCAAGCATCCGCACCGCATGGGCAAGTGGTCGTCCGATTCGAAGACCCATGTGGCGCACATGGAGTCCGGCGACTTCTACGGCAGCGAGCGTTCGGCCACGCTGGGCGCGGCCGGCGCGCTCAAGATCACCTTCGTCGGCGCCGATGGCGGCAGCACGGTGCTCAAGGACAAGGTGGCGGTGAAGCAAGGCGAGGTGGTCGATGCCTCGGTGCTCAGCCGCAAGGCGCTGGCCAGCTTCATCGATGCGCAGATCGAGGACGCCAAGGCCCAGGGCGTGCTGTTCTCGGTGCACCTGAAGGCCACGATGATGAAGGTCTCCGACCCGGTGCTGTTCGGCATCGTGGTGGGCGAGTTCTACAAGGACGTGCTGGCCAAGCACGGCGAGGCGCTCAAGTCGGTGGGCTTCGACCCCAACAACGGCATCGGCGACCTGTACGCGGTGATCGGCAAACTGCCCGCCGACCAGGCCGAGGCGATCAAGGCCGACGTGGAGGCCGAGTACGCCAAGCGCCCGGCGCTGGCGATGGTCAACTCCGACAAAGGCATCACCAACCTGCACGTGCCCAGCGACGTCATCATCGACGCCTCGATGCCGGCGATGATCCGCGACAGCGGCAAGATGTGGAACGCCAAGGGCGAGCTGCAGGACACCAAGGCGGTCATCCCCGACCGCAGCTATGCCGGCGTCTATCAGGCCGTGATCGAGGACTGCAAGGCGCATGGCGCGTTCGACCCGGCCACCATGGGCAGCGTGCCCAACGTCGGCCTGATGGCGCAGAAGGCCGAGGAATACGGCAGCCACGACAAGACCTTCGTCATCCCCGGCGACGGCAAGGTGGTGGTGACCGACGATGCCGGCGCGACGGTGTTCGAACACGCGGTGGAAGCCGGCGATGTGTGGCGCATGTGCCAGACCAAGGACGCGCCGATCCAGGACTGGGTCAAGCTGGCCGTCACCCGCGCGCGCCTGAGCGGCACGCCGGCGGTGTTCTGGCTGGATCCGCAGCGCGCGCACGACGCGCAGCTGATCGCCAAGGTCGAGCAGTACCTCAAGGACCACGACACCACTGGCCTGGACATCCGCATCCTCTCGCCGGTGGAGGCCACCGCGCTGTCGCTGGAACGCATCCGCAAGGGCGAGGACACCATTTCCGTCACCGGCAACGTGCTGCGCGACTACCTCACCGACCTGTTCCCGATCATGGAGCTCGGCACCAGCGCCAAGATGCTCTCCATCGTGCCGCTGATGGCCGGCGGCGGCCTGTTCGAGACCGGCGCCGGCGGCAGCGCGCCCAAGCACGTGCAGCAGTTCGTGGAGGAGGGCTACCTGCGCTGGGATTCGCTGGGCGAATTCCTGGCGCTGGCCGCCTCGCTGGAGCACCTGGGCCAGACCTACGACAACGCCGCGGCGCTGACCCTGGCCAAGGCGCTGGACGTGGCCAACGGCCAGTTCCTGGACAGCAACAAGTCGCCGGCGCGCAAGGTCGGCGAGATCGACAACCGCGGCAGCCACTTCTACCTGGCGATGTACTGGGCCCAGGCCCTGGCCGCGCAGGACGAACATGCCGAGTTGAAGGCCAAGTTCGCCCCGCTGGCCAAGGCGCTGGCCGAGGAGGAAGCCACCATCGTGGCCGAGCTCAACGGCGCCCAGGGCCGTCCGCAGGACATCGGCGGCTACTACCACCCGGACCTGGCCAAGTGCGCCGCCGCCATGCGCCCGAGCAAGACCTTCAACGACGCGCTGGCCAAGCTGGGCAAGTAAGCCGCCTCGACGCTTGACCCGACGGGCCGCCTGCCGCAAAGCAGGCGGCCCGTTTGCGTTCGGTGCCGTCCTCGGCGGACGCGGCGCGCGTCGTGTCCTGTGCGGCGCCGCGCGTGGTCAGTCGTGCGCGGGCGCGACGCGTTCCAGCGCGTCGATATCGCCGGCGACGATCCTGTCCAGGTGCGCGGTGATGTGCGCGACCGGCCAGTCCCACCAGGCGATGGCCTCCAGCCGGGCGACCTGCTCAGGCGCGAAGCGCGCCTTGATCGGCCGCGCGGGGTTGCCGCCGACGATGGTGTAGGCCGGCACGTCGGCGGTGACTACCGCGCGCGCCGAGACGATCGCGCCGTTGCCGATGCGCACGCCCGGCATGACCAGCGCCTCGTAGCCGATCCACACGTCATGGCCGATCACGGTGTCGCCCTTGTACGGCAACTCGCCCGGCCGCGGCATCACCGCGTCCCAGCCGTGGCCGAAGATCTGGAACGGATAGGTCGAGATGCCGGACAGCTTGTGGTTGGCGCCGTTCATGATGAACTTCGCGCCGCGCGCGATCGCGCAGAACCTGCCGATCACCAGGCGGTCGCCGATGAAGGGGAAGTGGTAGAGCACGTTGCGCTCGAAGCCTTCGGAGTCTTCCGGGTCGTCGTAGTAGGTGTACTCGCCGACCTCGATCAGCGGATTGCGCACGGTGTTGCGGATGAAGCACACCTGCGGAAAACCCCGCATCGGATGCGGATCGTCGGGACTGGGGCCATTCATGCGGGATGCCTCGCCAGCGAAGGATGGCGGCGATGGTAGCCAGTGCCGGGAGGCGGGGCGGTCAGCTGCGCGGCGGCTTCCTGGCGGGCGCGTTCTTGGCCGCGGCTTTCTTCGCGGACGCCTGTTTGGCCTTCGGCTTGGGCAGGGGCAGGGCGTCGGCAGTGGCGCGCAGCAGGCGCTGCAGCGCGTCGGTGTCCTCCAGCGCATCGGCCAGCAGGTAGTGCGGCTTGGCGCCCGGGTACGGCGGCTGTTCGATCACCTCGTGCAGCAGGCCGCGGCCGGGCGCGGTCGGCTTGAGGAAGACCTGGTTGTCGCACACCAGCGCGACCACCTTGTCGTCCAGGTACAGCGCGTACTCGCCGAACATCTTCTTCGATGCCAGCGCCGCGCCCAGCCCGGCCTGGGCGTGCACGTAGTCGATGAAGTCCGCGTCGGTTGCCATGGGTGTCCTCAAGCTTCTTCAGGGAATGCCGTTGCCGCCGTGGGCACGATAGCCGGCCCGCGTCTCCAGGCGTGCGATCCAGGCATCCACGGCAGGCAGCTCCGGGCGCGTCATCGGCGTCATCCGCCAGCGGTTGGCCGACAGCCCCAGCACGATGTCGGCCAGGGTGAAGTCCGCGCCGGCGACGAAGGCGCCGGTCGTGGCCAGCTGCGCGTCCAGCAGGCCCATCAGCCGGTTCCAGGCCGCGATGCTGGCGTCCACCGCATTGGCGTCCTGGGTCAGCGGCGCGCGCCGCACCAGCGCCATGAACGCCGGACGCCATGCGCCGTTGAGCTCGGTGGCCTGCCAGTCCATCCACTGTTCCACCCGCGCCCGCGCCAGGGGATCGACCGGCAGCAGGTCGTGGCGCCGCTGGCGCGCGGCCAGATAGCGGCAGACGGTGTTGGATTCCCACAGCACCGCGGTGCCGTCGATCAGCACCGGCACCAGCCCGTTGGGATTGAGCGCACGCAGCGCGTCCGCAGCGCCGGGGCCGTCCATCGCGTCGTGCGCCAGCGCCAGGTCCAGCTCGGCCGCCAGCCACAGCACCTTGCGCACGTTGATCGAGGACGGCTTGCCGAGCAGTTTGAGCATGGCGGTGGGTCAGTCGCTGGCGATATGCCAGCACACGCCGGCCAGGTCGATCATGTGCACTTCGCGGCCCCAGGGAAAGTCGGTCGGGGCGCCCAGGCGGAAGCCGGGAAAGCGCTGCTCCAGCCCGCGCCCCGCCATTTCGGTCCACCACGCGTCCACGTCGGGCACGACCACGCGCAGCATCAGGTTCTGGGCGACATGGTCGTCGTGGAAGTCCTGCAGGATGAAGGACACCGGGCCGCTGCGGAATCCGCACACATCGCCGGCCTCCCAGTCCTCGACGAAATCCAGTGCGGCGAACAGGCGCCGGCTGGCGGCGAAATCCGCGCCGCCCGGGACGAACGGCTGCAGGGCGGTCAACGTGGTGGCGTGCATGGTCGGTTCCGGTCAGGCGGTGGGCAGGGGGATGCCGGCGGCATCCTTGACGGTGCGCAGGACGAAGCTGGAGTTGACGTCGGCCACGCCGGCCTGGGCCAGCAGCCGATCCAGCAGGAAGCGCGAGAAGTGGTCCAGGTCGCGCACCAGGACGTGCAGCAGATAGTCCATGTCGCCGGTCAGCGCGTGGCAGGCGACCACCTCGTCCCAGCTGGACACGGCGGCAGCGAAGCGCTCGATCGCCGGCTGGTCGTGCTGGGCCAGCTGGACGCGCACGAAGGCCTGCAGGCCCAGGCCCAGCGCCCGCGCCTCCAGCCTGGCACCGTAGCCGGTGATGATCCCGGCCGCCTCCAGGCGTTGGGTGCGACGCAGGCAGGCCGAGGGCGACAGGTTGATGCGCGCGGCCAGTTCGGCGTTGCTGGCGCGGCCGTCGGTCTGCAGCAGGGCCAGCAGGCGTAGATCCGTGCGGTCGAGCGGGCTTGTGACGTCCATTTGTCGCGTCGCAACATGAAATGACGCAACAAGATTGCGCCCTGGAGGCCAGATCCTGCAACTTTCGCAAGCCCATTGCGCGCGCTTGCCGGTAGCGTGGGAGCCTGCCGTTGCCGCCCGCAGGAGACCGCCATGGACACCGTACCGCGCCGCGTCGAGAACCAGCTCACCGACAAGGGCTATGTCCCGGTCTACACCACGGCCCTGGTCGAGCAGCCCTGGGCCAGCTATAGCGCCGCCGATCACCAGACCTGGGGCCAGCTGTTCGAACGCCAGCGCGCGCTGCTGGTGGGCCGCGCCTGCGACGAGTTCCTCGCCGCGCAGGATGCGATGGGCCTGAGCGCGGACGAGATCCCGCGCTTCGACGACCTCAACGTGGTGCTGGGCGCGGCCACCGGCTGGCAGCTGGTCGGCGTGGAGGGCCTGCTGCCGGAGCTGGACTTCTTCGAGCACCTGGCGCACCGGCGCTTCCCGGTGACCTGGTGGATCCGCCGCCCCGAGCAGATCGACTACATCGCCGAACCGGACCTGTTCCACGACCTGTTCGGCCACGTGCCGCTGCTGATGAACCCGCTGTTCGCCGACTACATGCAGGCTTACGGGCGCGGCGGGGTCAAGGCGCATGGCATCGGCCCGCAGGCGCTGGTCAACCTGACCCGGCTGTACTGGTACACGGTGGAGTTCGGCCTGATCGACACGCCGCAGGGACTGCGCATCTATGGCGCCGGCATCGTCTCGTCGAAGGGCGAGTCGCTGTACTGCCTGGAGTCGGCCGCGCCCAACCGGATCGGCTTCGACCTGACGCGGGTGATGCGCACGCGCTACCGCATCGACGACTACCAGAAGACCTACTTCGTCATCGACAGCTTCGAACAGCTGATCCAGGCCACCGCGCCGGACTTCACCCCGCTCTACGCCGAGCTCGAGCATGCCGAGGCGCTGCCCGCCGGGCGCGTGCTGGACCGGGATCGCGTGTTCCAGCGCGGCACCGGTGAGGGCTGGGCCGATGGCGGGGACGTGTGAGGCGCGGCGACGCGGGGAAGATGTCGCCGCGCTAAGCTCGCCGCATCGGTCCCGGAGGGCGTGGCGATGAAGCGATGGATGCTGCTGCTGGCGCTGTGCTGCGGTGGCGCGGCCGATGCGACCTCGATCGCCCCCCGGCCGCTGTCCGAGATCCTGGCCAAGTCCGATCACGTCATCGTCGGCCGCATCGTCGAGGTGGACATGCTCGATGGGCAGGGACGGCCGGTCATCGATCTGGAGGGGCGCACGGGTCCGGGGTTCGCCAACGTCATCCGTTATCGCGTGCATGTCGAGGACGTCATGCAGACCAATGCGGTGCGCGTGCCCGCGGTGCTGGTGATCCAAGAATGGCCCGGCTGGATCATGACGCTCGGCGACATGAAGGCCTCGGTCACCGGCCAGCAGTTCGTGTTCCTGCTCAGCGGCGCCGAATTCCATCCCACCGACGCGGCCCAGTTCCGCTATCGGCTGGATTCGCAGGAGTGGAAGGCGTTGAAGGCCACGCCTTGAGCGCCGCCTCGCGTGTCACGCCTGTACCACAGCTCGCCATCCGCGGGCGTAGCATCCGGGCCTGATCCATTCGGCAAGGGAATCGCGATGCGTTGGGTGCAGGTGCTGCTGTTGCTGGCCGTGGCGGTGTCGGCGCAGGCCGCCGAGCGGCCTTCGGCCGAAACCCCCGAAGAGCTCAGCCATCGGATCCTGCTGTGGCCGGGCGGCACCGGGCCGGGCTCGGAAGGCGCACCGGCGCAGCCGACCATCGTCGACCACAGCGATGATCCGGCGGTGCCGGACCGCTCCATCCGCGGCATCCGCGCGCCGTACATGGTCGTCTACCGGCCGGCGCATCCGAACGGCAGCGCGCTGCTGGTGGTGCCCGGCGGCGGCTATGCGCACATCGTGATCGACAACGAGGGCACCTCGCTGGTGCCGGCGTTCGCCGAGCAGGCGGGCATCACCCTGTTCGTGCTGCGCTACCGGCTGCCGGACGAGGGCCATGTCGATGGCCGCGATGCGCCGCTGGCCGATGCACAGCGCGCGCTGCGGCTGATCCGGGCGCACGCGAAGGCGGACGGCCTGGACCCGGCGCGCGTGGGGGTGATGGGCTTCTCGGCCGGTGGCCATGTCGCGGCCAGTCTGTCCACGCGTTTCGAGGATGCGGTGTACGCGCCGGTGGATGCCGTCGACCGCCTCAGCGCGCGGCCGGATTTCGCGCTGCTGATCTATCCGGTGATCGACATGGGCAATGCCATCGGCCATACCGGCTCGCGCAAGCGCCTGCTGGGGCCGCATCCGGATGCGCAGCTGGTGCATGACTACTCGATGCAGAACCGCGTGAGCGCGCGCACGCCGCCGACCTTCCTGCTGGCCGCGCAGGACGACGACGTGGTGCCCGTGCAGAACACGCTGGTGTACGAACAGGCGCTGCTCGGTGCCGGCGTGTCCAGCGAGCTGCACGTCTTCCCCAAAGGCGGCCACGGCTTCGGCGTGCGCCGCATCCAGGGCCTGCCCCTGGCGTCCTGGCCGCGTCTGGCAGTGGACTGGATGGCCTGGCAGACGGCGCAGGCACCAGCGCGCTGAGAAAAGCTTTTGGCCCCCTCCCTTTCGCCGCAGGCGGAGGGGAGCTCGAAGTCGCGGCTAGCGACTGAGGGGGAGGGGTCGCTCTTCGCGCGAAGCCTCGGTCGCCGGAGATTCACCGCGAAAAGCACCCCCTCCCAGCCTCCCCCTTGCGCTGCGCGCAAAGGGGAGGAGCGGATCTTGGGCGCTGCTGCACCTCGCACGTGGCAGCGCCGTCCACTCCTCGCACCGCGCGCGCTTTTGGCCCCCTCCCTTTCTTGCACGGGTTGGGACTGGCGCATCTCGCGCTGTGGGAGAGGCGCGAACAACGTGTCGGGTCGCGCGCGCCTTCGCGCGTGGCCTGCGGGTGAGGCGATAGGCTGGTGGCCCCCCGCGTCGCTTCGGTTGTGCTTCTTGAATCCCTCTGCGCTTTACCACGCCTTCCTGTTCGACATGGATGGCACGCTGCTGACTTCGATCGCCGCCGCCGAGCGCGTGTGGACGCGCTGGGCGCTGCGGCATGGCTTGGACCCGGCCACGTTCGTGCCGACCATCCACGGCGCGCGGGCCATCGACACCATCGCCGGCCTCGACCTGCCGGGCGTGGATGCGCAGACCGAGGCGGAAGGCATCACGCGCGATGAGATCGCCGATGTCGAAGGTGTCGCGCCCATCGCCGGCGCGGCCGCGTTCATCGCCGGCCTGCCGCCGGCGCGCTGGGCGGTGGTGACCTCGGCGCCGCGCGCGCTTGCGCTGCGGCGGATGCAGGCGGCCGGCCTGCCGCTGCCGGCGGTGACGGTCACCGCCGAGGATGTGGCCCACGGCAAGCCCGATCCGGCCGGCTATCGCCTGGCGGCCGCGCGGCTGGGCGTGGCCGCCGAAGACTGCCTGGTGTTCGAGGACGCGCCGGCCGGCATCGCCGCGGCCGAGGCGGCGGGCGCGGACGTGCTGGTGATCGAGGCCGCGCACGCGCATCCGCTCCAGACGCCGCACCGGCGGGTGCGCGACTACCTGGCGCTCCAGGCGCGCGTGACACCGGACGGTCTGCGATTGCTGGACGCCGGCTGACGCGGAAACTCGCTCCCCGGCCGCCCTAACCCGGTGTTCACGGTGCTGACCGGAGGATCCTGTGAACCCCGTTCCCGTTCTGAACAGGGGATCTTGCCGGAAACGACCGATGCGCCCCAATGCCGATGAGCTGTTCGACGAACTGGCCCAGCTGGACCTGACCCTGGACGCGATCGCCGCCTGCGCCGGCAGCGCCAACCTGGCGCTGCAGCAGGCCTTGCAACGCCATGTGCGCAGCCTGCGCATCTTCCTGGACATCGACGCGGCGGCCGTGCTGCACGACGTGGCCGATGCGGCCCAGCGCGTGCTGGAAGCGAACGAGCCGCGCGTGCTGGAGACCGCCCAGCGCGACCTCGCCCGCATGCGCGCCCTGATGGACGCGATGCTGCGACGCCAGGCCGGGCAGCAGGCCACGGCCGCCTGAGGCGACCCGGCAGCGATCCGGACGGCGATTCATGTCGGTCGACGCCGGGCTGATCGCCGGCGCTAATCCACCAGGAAGGCGGCGCGGTGACGCCGCACCCAGGCCGTGACGTCGGTGCGTTCGAGCTCCGCCAGCGGGAAGGGGTACGGACCCGGCCCGGTGAGCATCGCGTCGGCCTGGTGCGGAAAGGAAGCGAAGTAGCGGAACTTGGACGCGATCCGCGCGCCCATGCCGGCACCCATGGCGGCCTCCACCTCCCGTTCGAACGCGTCGACCGGCTGCGCCCGGTAGGCGACAGGCCGGCCCAGACCCTCGCTCACGCAGGCCGCCAGCGCGGGCCCGTCCAGGTCGCGCGCGCCGCCGATCCGGTAGTCGCCCGTTGCGCCGCTTCCCAGCAAGGCGACGGCGGCGCGTGCGCAGTCGTCGACCGAGGTCCAGGCGATGCGCTGGGTGGCCGCGATCGGGGGTGAGAACACGCCGTCCTCGACGATGTCCCTGCGTACCGAAGGCTTGAGCAGGTTGTCCAGGTACATCGTCGGGCGCACGCACGCAAACGACAGCCCCGCCTCGCGCAGCGCCGCTTCCACCCGCGCATTGCCAACGAAGCTCGGTTCGGCGCAGGGCGCGGGGCGGCTCGCGCTGGCGAGCTTCAGCACCACCGCGCGCACGCCGGCCGCGACGGTCGCCTGTGCCGCGCGCCGCGCCTGCGCCACCATGGTGTCGGACGGGCCGGTGGGAATCTGCAGCACCGCGGCATCCACGCCGACGCTGGCGGCGCGCAAGGCGTCCAGGTCGTCGAGATCCGCCTCGACGGTTTCGACGCCGCTGACGGACGACCACACGGTGTGGGCACGCCTGCGCACCATGGCGCGCACGGCGAAGCCGCGCGCGAGCGCGGCCCGCACGACGGCGCCGCCCTGGACGCCGTTGGCGAGATAGACGAGCACGCGGCGCGTGGGGATATCGGAAAAGCGCATCGATTCGACTCCTGCAGGGGGCCTGATGGAACCGGATCGCGCGCGATGGCACCGAACAGGCCCGCAAGCGCACAAGGGCGCGGGACTGTCGGGGGCGCACACCGCGACGGTGTGGCCAGAGCTTTCCTCGCGGAGAGAAAAGGGCTTGGGCCTACCCAGACCAAGCGCTGCCATTTCGACCGGCGCAGTCTAGCAGCCGCGCAGCGGCCCAGGTCATGTCCGCCGGCCTCCAGGCCGTCAGTGCGTGGTGTCGCGCAGTTCCTCGCCGAGGCGGCGATAGAGGGTGCTGCGGCTGATGCCGAGCTTGCGCGCGGCGCGGGTGACGTTGCCGTCGCAGTCGGCCAGGGCCTGGCGCATCGCCGCTTCGGCCAGCGCGTCCAGGTCCTGCGCCGCCGCCGGCGCGACAGGCGCGGGCGCCGCGGCGGTCAGTGCGGGGCGCTGGATGTGCAGGTAGGACGGCAGCATGTCCGCGCCGATGGTCTCGCCCGGTTCGCTGAGTGCCACCAGGGTGCGCAGGCAGGCGCTGAGCTGGCGCAGGTTGCCGGGCCAGGCGTAGCTGGCCAGCAGGGCATGGGCCTCGTCGGTCAGGCGCCGGCCCTGGCCCAGGCGCTGCCAGAGCGCGCGCACCAGCCCAGCGCGGTCGCCGTGTTCGGCCAGCGCGGGGATGCGCACGGTGTGGTGGGCGATGCGGTAGTACAGGTCGGGGCGGAAGCGGCCCTCGGCGATGGCCTCGTCCAGCTCGCGATGGGTGGCGCAGATCAGCGCGAAGTCCAGCTTGACCGGCTTGCCGCCGCCCAGCGGCAACAGTTCGCGCTCCTGCAGCACGCGCAGCAGCCGCGGCTGCAGCGCCAGCGGCATGTCGCCGATCTCGTCCAGGAACAGCACGCCGCCGTCGGCCTGGCGCAGCAGGCCGGGGTTGCCGTGCTTGCGCGCGCCGGTGAAGGCGCCGTCCTCGTAGCCGAACAGTTCGGCCTCGATCAGGCCTTCGGGCAGGGCCGCGCAGTTGACCGCCACGAACGGCCGGCCGGCGCGTGCGCAGCGGCGGTGCAGCTCGCGCGCGAAGACCTCCTTGCCGGTGCCGGTCTGGCCCTGCACCAGCACCGGCAGGCCGGCGTCGAGCACGCGCCGGGCCCGCGCCAGGCAGGCGTCCTGCCCGGCATCGAACAGCGGGGCGTCGCTGGCCTGCGGGTCGACCGCGGCCGAGACGGTGATCGGCGGGCGCACCGCGGGGCGACGGGGACGGGCCTGGCCGTCCTCGACGCGGCCGTGCAGCGCGCGGCCCTGGCGGTCCAGCAGCACGCCGTCGTCGCGTAGCCGCGTGAGCGCGTCGGCGAACAGGCCGGTGTACGAGGCGCGCCCCAGTTCACCACGCTCCAGGCCGAACAGCTGCAGGCCGGCCTGGTTGGCAGCGACCAGCTTGCCGTTGCGGAAGGCCAGCAGGCCCTCGCGCGCGGTGCCCAGCAGCGCCGGGTCGCGGTGCAGGCGCAGCAGTTCGGCATCGGGGATGCCATCGTCGAAGTAGCGGTGCTCGATGCTGGCCACCGCCATCCGCGCCAGCCCCAGGGCGTGCATGTGCGAGACCCGCGCATCGCCGGAGATGTCCAGCACGCCGATGCGCGTGCCGTAGGGGTCGAAGATCGGCGTGGCCGAGCAGCTGAGGATGCCGTGCGGGGCCAGGTAGTGCTCGCCGCCGTGCACGACCACCGGGCGGCCCTCGACGATGGCCGTGCCGATGGCGTTGGTGCCGACCTGGGCCTCGTTCCAGCAGGCGCCGGGCATCAGCGCCACGCGGCCGGCGCGGTCGAGGAAGCTGGCGCTGCCCTCGGCATCGAGGATCCAGCCGTCCTCATCGGTGAGGATGACGATGCTGCCGGTGGCCGCCGCGTCGGAGGACAGCAGCTCCAGCTCGGCGCGCGCCAGGCGCCACAGCCGCTCGTGGCCCTCGCGCAGCTCGCGCAGGCGGGCGGCGCTGACCGGCTCGATCTGCGGCGCGCCCTGCGCCGGCAGCCCCAGGCGCTGACAGCGCACCCACGAGCGCAGGATGGTGTCGGGCACCTTGCCCACCGGCGCGCCGCCGTGTTCGAAGAACGCGCGCCGCGCCGCGCCCAGGGCGCGATCCGAAGCGGTCTGCGGCTGTGCCATGTCCCAACTCCCTCAGGTGTCGCATTTTGCGACAGCGCAACGGCGCGCTGTCCCAATAAACATCACAGCGCGCGGGCGCTTGCAACGGGCAGGCGTGATGCACCGCAGCAGCCGCGGCGGACGAACCTCGGCGCGCCGCGGCCTGGCAGCGTGACGCGGCGCAGCACCGCGTTTTTGGCATCGGCCTTGCGCTGGTGGGCACACCCATTGGGCGACACACACCGAAGCATCAGGAGACCCCGCATGAACGCCGTCACCAGCACCAAGCCGATGTCCACCGACCCGCAGTCCATCTTCAAGAAGCGCTACGCCAACTTCATCGGCGGGGCCTGGGTGGAGCCCAAGAGCGGCCAGTATTTCGACAACATCACGCCGGTGACCGGCAAGGCCTTCACCCAGATCCCGCGCTCCAACGCGCAGGACGTGGACGCCGCGCTGGACGCCGCGCATGCCGCCAAGGACGCCTGGGGCGCCACCTCCCCGACCGAGCGCGCCAACATCCTGCTGAAGATCGCCGACCGCATCGAGGCCAACCTCGAGCTGCTCGCCTACGCGGAGACCTGGGACAACGGCAAGCCGATCCGCGAGACGCTCAACGCCGACGTGCCGCTGTGCGCCGACCACTTCCGCTACTTCGCCGGCGTGCTGCGCGCGCAGGAAGGCAGCATCTCGGAGATCGACAAGGACACCATCGCCTACCACTTCCACGAGCCGCTGGGCGTGGTCGGCCAGATCATCCCGTGGAACTTCCCGCTGCTGATGGCGTGCTGGAAGCTGTCCCCGGCGCTGGCCGCCGGCAACTGCGTGGTGCTCAAGCCCGCCGAGCAGACCCCGGCCTCGATCCTGGTGCTGATGGAGGTCATTGGCGACCTGCTGCCGCCAGGCGTGCTCAACGTGGTCAACGGCTTCGGCCTGGAAGCGGGCAAGCCGCTGGCCTCCAGCCCGCGCATCGCCAAGATCGCCTTCACCGGCGAGACCACCACCGGCCGGCTGATCATGCAGTACGCCTCGCAGAACCTGATCCCGGTGACGCTGGAGCTGGGCGGCAAGTCGCCCAACATCTTCTTCGCCGACGTGATGGCCGAGGACGACGATTTCCTGGACAAGGCGGTGGAAGGCTTCGTGCTGTTCGCCTTCAACCAGGGCGAGGTCTGCACCTGCCCCTCGCGCGCGCTGATCCAGGAATCGATCTACGAGAAGTTCATGGAGAAGGTCATCGCCCGCGTGGAGGCGATCAAGCAGGGCAACCCGCTGGACCCCAACACCATGATCGGCGCGCAGGCCTCCGGCGAGCAGCTGGAGAAGATCCTGTCCTACATCGACATCGGCAAGCAGGAAGGCGCGGAAGTGCTCACCGGCGGTGCGCAGAACAAGCTGCCGGGCGAGCTGGAGGGCGGCTTCTACGTCAAGCCGACCGTGTTCAAGGGCCACAACAAGATGCGCATCTTCCAGGAGGAGATCTTCGGGCCGGTGGTGTCGGTGACGACCTTCAAGGACGAGGCCGAGGCGCTGGCCATCGCCAACGACACGCTCTACGGCCTGGGCGCCGGCGTGTGGAGCCGCGATGCCTCGCGCCTGTACCGCATGGGCCGCGCGATCCAGGCCGGCCGCGTGTGGACCAACTGCTATCACGCCTACCCGGCGCATGCGGCCTTCGGCGGCTACAAGCAGTCGGGCATCGGCCGCGAGACGCACAAGATGATGCTCGACCACTACCAGCAGACCAAGAACCTGCTGGTGAGCTACTCGCCGAAGAAGCTCGGCTTCTTCTGACCGGTTGGAAGGATCGCATCGCACCTCCCCGCGTCGGGATGCGATCCATCGCCGCGGTGCGCCGACCTGACCACAGGCCGGCGCACCGCAGCCTCTGCAACCGCGTTCAAGGAGCTCCATATGGCCGTCTGCAACGACGACCAGCGGCGAAGCGGTGTCCGGCACGTGCCGGCCGCTGCACGTCTTCGCACCCCGTCTTCGACCTCTTCCGCCCAGCGGATGCCGTCGCGGCGCGCGCTGTGCCGTGCGCTGGCGCTGGCCCTGCTTGGAGCCTGCCCTGCCCTCATGCCCGCGCTGGCCGCCGACACCGCCACACCCGGCATCACCACGCTGCCCACGCTCGACGTGGTCGGCGTGACGCCCAATGGCGATGCCACGCTGCCGGCGGACAAGTCGCCCTATCCGGTGCGCGGGCTGGATGCGGACCAGCTGGACCGCATGACCTCGGTCGACCTGACCGAGGCCATGGATCGCCAGGTGGCCGGCATCAGCCTCAACAGCGTGCAGGGCAATCCGCTGCAGCCGGATGTGCAGTTCCGCGGCTTCACCGGCTCGCCGCTGCTGGGCATCGCCCAGGGCATCGCGGTCTACCAGGACGGCGTGCGCGTCAATGAGGTCTTCGGCGACACGGTCAACTGGGACCTGCTGCCGCAGCAGGGCATCGACCGGCTGGACGTGGTCACCGGCGCCAACCCGGTGTTCGGTCTGAACACGCTGGGCGGGGCGATCGTGCTGCGGTCCAAGAACGGCTTCGACGATCCGGGCACGGCGCTGTCGTATGAGGCCGGCTCGTTCGGGCGCGAGGTGGCCAGCGTCGAGTCCGGCGGCAACAACGGCACGCTGGGCTACTACGTGCTGGCCGACCATCTGTACGAGCAGGGCTGGCGCGATCTCTCGCCCACCCACGCCCGCCATTACATGGCCAATTTCGGCTGGCGCGGCGAACGCGCCGCGCTGGATCTGGACCTGGCCAAGGCCAGGACCGACCTCACCGGCAACGGCGCGCAGTCGATCCAGGCCATGCGCCGCGACTACGCCAGCATCTTCACCGCGCCGGACCAGACGCAGAACGACCTGACCCAGGCCAGCCTGCACGGCCGCTACGACATTGCCGACGACGTGGTGCTGAGCGCGATGGCCTACCAGCGCACGGTCAGGACGCGCTCGTTCAACGGCGACACCAGCGACGCGGAAGCCTGCGAGGACGATCCCGCTTTCTTGTGCGAGGACGAGGACGACCAGGGCCAGCCGACCTTCGTCACCGACCAGAACGGTGATCCGGTCTCCTCCGACTACGATGCGGTGAACAACATCGGCCACCGCCGCCAGCGCGCGCACGGCGGCAACGTGCAGCTGGTGTTCTCGCGCCCGCTCGGGGGCCACGACAACCAGCTGGTGCTCGGCGGCGACTGGCTCAGCGGCAACGTGCGCTATTCCAGCATCGTCGCGCCGGCGGTGCTGCTGGAGGACCGCAGCACCTCGCGCGATGCTGGCCTGCAGATTCCCGATCAGGCACTGGACGTGTTCGCCAGCACGCGCACCTACGCCTGGTACGCCACCGACACCTTCAGCCTCACCGAGGCGCTGGCGCTGACCCTCTCGGCCCGCTACAACCACACCCGCACGCGCATCGCCGATCGCTCGGGCGAGAACCCGGACCTCAACGGCGAGCACGTGTTCTCACGCCTGAATCCGGCCGCGGGCCTGGCCTGGAAGTTGAGCACCTCGCTCACCGCCTATGGCAGCTACAGCGAGTCCACCCGCGCGCCCACGCCGGTGGAACTGACCTGCTCGGACGAGGACGCGCCGTGCAAGCTGCCCAACCAGTTCGTCGCCGATCCGCCGCTCGACCAGGTGGTGGCCAAGAGCTGGGAGGCCGGACTGCGCGGCCGCGGCGCCGGCGTGCAGTGGCAGGCCGGCGTGTTCCGCACCACCAGCCATGACGACATCCTGTTCCAGGCCGTCGGCGGGGCGACCTCCAACGAGGGCTTCTTCGCCAATGTCGGCGACACCCGCCGCCAGGGCCTGGAGCTGTCCGCGCAGGGCCGCCTGGCGGGCGACCGGTTGGAGTGGTCGGCCAGCTATGTGTGGCTGGATGCGACCTACCAGGACGGGTTCACCGAGAACGCGGTCCACAACCCGCAGGCCGACGCCGACGGGCAGATCACCGTGCAGCGCGGCGATCGCATCCCGGGCCTGTCGCGGCACCAGCTCAAGGCCGGGGTCGAGTTCGCGCTGAGCCAGGCCCTGCGCATCGGCATCGATGGCCAGTACCGCAGCAGCCAGTCCCTGCGCGGCGACGAGTCCAACCAGCTCGCGCCGCTCGGCGGCTATGCGCTGTTCGGCCTGCACGCGCGCTGGGACGTGACCCCGCGCCTGCAGCTGAGCGCGCGCATCGAGAACCTCACCGGCAAGCGCTACGCCAGCTTCGGCACGTTGGGCGAGCCGGGCGACGTCTTCCCCGGGGATTCCGATCCCCGGTTCCTGGGGCCGGGCGCCCCGCGCGGTGGATGGGTCGGGGCCCGCTACCGCTTCTAGTCCACCGCATCCCCAAGGCAACCCATTACCCAGGAGAGCGACACATGCACATCCATCGTCCCACCACCCAGGCGCTCAAGGCGCTGGCCGTGGCCAGCGTGCTGGCCTGCAGCGGCGCGGCCAGCGCCGCCGACGCCCCGTATGCCCCGGTGACCGACGCGCGCCTGAAGGCCGCCGCCAGCGACAGCGGCTGGCTGATGTACCGCCGCGACTACACCAGCCGCGGCTATGCGCCATTCAAGACCATCGACAGCGGCAACGTGGCCAACCTCAAGCCGGCCTGGGACTGGAAGAGCGAGTTCGACATGGGCCACGAGGCCCCGCCGATCGTCAACGGCGACTATCTGTTCATCACCACGCCGAAGAACCACCTGATCGCCTTCCAGGCCAGCACCGGCAAGAAGCTGTGGGAGTACGCCCACGACCTGTCCAACGTCGGCCTGAAGACCATCTGCTGCGACGTGGTCAATCGCGGCGTGGCGCTGTACGAGGACAAGGTCTACATGGCCACCCTGGACAACCACGTGGTCGCGCTGAACGCGCAGACCGGCGATGTGGCCTGGAACGAGCAGCTCAACGCGCCCGATGTGGGCTATGCGATGACCCTGGCCCCGCTGGTGGTCAAAGGCAAGGTGATCGTGGGCGTGTCCGGCGGCGAGTACGGCGCGCGCGGCTTCATCGAGGCGCTGGACGCCAAGACCGGCAAGCAGGTGTGGAAGCTGCACACCATCCCGCTGCCGGGCGAGCCGGGCGGTGACACCTGGCCCAAGGGCGCGGCCGAGACCGGCGGCGGCGCGGCCTGGCTGACCGGCAGCTACGACGCCGACACCGACACGCTGTTCTGGGGCGTGGGCAATCCCGGCCCGTGGCTGGCCACGCTGCGCCCGGGCGACAATCTGTACACCGACTCGGTCATCGCGGTGAACCCGGCCGACGGCAAGATCAAGTGGCATTACCAGTACACGCCCAACGACACCTGGGACTACGACGGCACCAACGAGACGGTGCTGACCGACATCACCTACAAGGGCAAGAAGTACAAGGCCATCGTCAGCGCCAGCCGCAACGGCTGGTTCTATGCGATCGACCGCACCAACGGCAAGCTGATCTATGCCGAGAAGTTCGCCACGGCCACCTCGGTCAGCGGCTTCAAGGACGGCAAGCCGGTCACTGATCCGGCGATGCGCCCGACCGTGGACAAGGAAGTGTTCACCTGCCCCAGCTTCCTGGGCGGCAAGAACTGGTGGCCGATCTCGGTCAGCCCCGACACGCACATGGCCTACGTGCCGACCCTGCACACCTGCATGACCATGAAGGGCGCGGCGGTCAGCTACAAGGCCGGCCTGCCGTTCCTGGGCGAGACCTTCCTGGTCAAGCGCGACCCAGCCTTCCCCAACCACTGGGGCGCGGTGCAGGCGATCGATCTGAACACCGGCAAGCAGGTCTGGAACTTCCCGTCCGAGCTGCCGTGGAACGGCGGCATGTTGACCACCGCCGGCGGCCTGCTGTTCTCCGGCAGCGCCGATGGCTACCTGTACGCGTTCGACGCCAAGACCGGCAAGGTCCTGTGGAAGAGCCCGCAGATGGCCTCCGGCGTGCTCGGCGTGCCCTCCACCTGGACCGTCAACGGCAAGCAGTACGTCGGCGTGTACGCGGGCTGGGGCGGCGGCGTGCCGATCTGGGGCGGCGAGATGGCCAAGGACCCGAAGGTCCGCAACATCCCGCTCGGCGGCCACCTGTACGTGTTCTCGCTGTAAGCATTCGCACCCGGAGCCAGGCCATGAAACACACCCCGCACCCCACCCTCCTCCGTTCCGTCGTGTCGCTGGCGCTGTGCGCCGGCGGCATCGGCGCCGCCCAGGCCGCCGTCTCGGTCTGCGTGGACAGCTCCAGCCCGACCGCGGCGATGGACAAGGCCATCGCCGCGGCCGTGGCCAGGCAGCAGAAGACCACCTTGTCGGTGCATGCGTTCGACGGCACCGGCGATGACGATGAAGGCTTCGACCTGAAGGAGTTCAACAAACTGGCGGCCAAGGACTGCCAGCTGGTGTTGGGTTTCCCGGTCGATGCCAGCGCCTCGGGCGTGCCCGAGGGCCTCAAGGCCACCGCCGCCTACGGGCGCACCGGCTTCGTGCTGGTCACCCCGCGCGGCAGCCAGGCCCGCTCGCTGGCCACGCTGCCGCCGGGCAGCCCGGTCGCGGTGACCTACCAGACCACGCCCAACCTGTACTTCGCCGATTACCCGAAGCTGCAGGCCGACGTGCACCTGACCAACGACGACGCCATCGAGGCGCTGGAGCAGCACAAGGTCGGCGCCGCCATGCTGTGGCGTCCGGCGGTGGTCGGCTGGCTGAGCGCGCACAAGGACGCCGCGCCGTTCGACTATGCCGAGCTGGACGAGCCGCATGCGCGCTGGAACCTGGTGGCCCTGTACGACCCGGCCAACGCCGCGGCCGCGCAGGCCTTCGAGGCCAGCGTCGCCGCGCTCGGCGCCGACGGCACGCTGGGCAGGCTGCTGGATCCCTACGCGGTGCTGGCCACGCCGCAGGGCAGCGGCAAGGCCCAGGCCAACGCGACCACGCAGGCGATGTTCAGGCGTGGCGCGCAGCTGGCCTGGAACGGGCCAGGCGGCGGCGCGGCGGCCGCGACCGCCGCAACCACGCCGGCCGGCGATGCGCCCAAGCTGTTCACCGCCGCGCAGGCCGAGAAGGGCAAGCAGGACTACGCCGACAACTGCGCGCTGTGCCACGGCGACACGCTGGCCGGGCGCGCCGGGCCGGCGCTGAAGGGCAAGCACTTCGCCAACCCGGCGGCGGGCTTCCACGTGGGCGACATCTTCACCATCGTCTCGCAGAACATGCCCGCCACCCAGCCGGCCAGCCTGGACCACGACACCTACGCCGACATCATGGCCTTCCTGCTGCAGGAGAACGGCTATCCGGCCGGCGACAAGCCGCTGACCTTCGACGAGGCCAAGGCCTCCAAGGAGCCGCTGGTCTATCGCGGCACCGACCCTTAGGCCAGCGCCGCCGCGACGCGGATTGGCGCGTGGCGGCCGTGGCCCGGCGACGGGAGATCGACCTGGATCCCTTTCATCCCGGTCGGCCCGCGCTTCTGGCGTTCCACCCCGCACCGTGCGCATCCGCGGGGGATGCGCGCGGTGTGGGCCCCTCCTGGAGCGAACCGCTCCAGCCCCCTTACGCACAAGAAAAGAGGACCACCGACGATGCGCAAGCTGTTTTCCACCCTGGTCTTGCTGTGCCTGGCCTGCATGGCCCCGACCGCGTTCGCCAGGACCTGTGCGGTCGCCATCAGCGGCGACGATGCGATGAAGTTCGACAAGACCGAGATCCGGATCGACCCAGCCTGCACCCAGGTGAGCGTGACCCTGACCCATACCGGCAAGCTGGCCGCCAACGTGATGGGCCACGACTGGGTGCTGGCCAGGACCGCCGACATGGCCGGCATCGACGCCGATGGCATGAAGGCGGGCATGGCCGCCGGCTTCCTCAAGGCCGGCGACGCGCGCGTGATCGCCCATACCAAGGTGATCGGCGGCGGCCAAAGCGACACGGTGACCTTCGCCACCTCCAAGTTGAGCAAGGGCGGCGACTACAGCTTCTTCTGCTCCTTCCCGGGGCACTCCACGATGATGAAGGGCAAGTTCGTCTTCGGCTGAGTCGAAGGCATGGCGGCCGTGCCGATGCCGAGCGCGCGCCGCCTGTTTCATCCGCCGAAGGGCCGGGTCGGGACATTGACCCGGATCAAGGCGGGTCCCGCCGCACCGGCCTAGCCTGCGATCCGGGACCTTTTCCACAGGAGTTGTGAGCGCGATGAACAAGACGATGAAAGCCGCCGTGGTGCGCGAGTTCGGCAAGCCGCTGGTGATCGAGGAAGTGACCGTGCCGCGGCCCAGGGCCGGCGACCTCCTGGTCAAGATCGAGGCCTGCGGCGTGTGCCATACCGACCTGCACGCGGCCGAGGGCGACTGGCCGGTCAAGCCCAATCCGCCCTTCATCCCCGGCCACGAGGGCGTGGGCCATGTCGTGGCCGTGGGCGAAGGCGTCACCCACGTCCGCGAAGGCGACCGCGTGGGCATCCCATGGCTGTACTCGGCCTGCGGCCACTGCGAACACTGCCTGGGCGGCTGGGAAACCCTGTGCGAGGCGCAGCAGAACACCGGCTACTCGGTCAACGGCGGCTTCGCCGAGTACGCGCTGGCCAATGCCGGCTACGTCGGCCACCTGCCGAAGAACGTCGGCTTCGTCGAGGTCGCGCCGATCCTGTGCGCCGGCGTCACTGTCTACAAGGGCCTGAAGGTCACCGACACCCGGCCCGGCAATTGGGTGGTGATCTCCGGTATCGGCGGGCTGGGCCACATGGCGGTGCAGTACGCCAAGGCGATGGGGCTGAACGTGGCCGCGGTGGACGTGGACGACGCCAAGCTGGCGCTGGCCACGCGCCTGGGCGCGACGGTGACGGTCAACGCGCGCACCACCGATCCGGTGGCGTACCTGAAGAAGGAGATCGGCGGCGCGCACGGCGCGCTGGTCACCGCGGTCTCGCCCAAGGCCTTCGAGCAGGCCATCGGCATGGTCCGCCGCGGCGGCACCGTCTCGCTCAACGGCCTGCCGCCGGGCCAGTTCCCGCTGGACATCTTCGGCATGGTCCTCAATGGCGTGACCGTGCGCGGCTCGATCGTCGGCACGCGCCTGGACCTGCAGGAGTCGCTGGAGTTCGCGCAGGCCGGCAAGGTCGCCGCGACCGTGAGCACCGACACCCTGGACAACATCAACGACGTGTTCGCCAGGATGCATGCCGGCCGGATCGAGGGCCGGGTGGTGCTGGACATGGCGGCGTAGACGGCGATGCCTGCGCACCGCGCGCGCGACCAGGATCCGCGTCGGAGGCGCGGATCTTCACCCCTGCGGGCCGCGGGCGTGTTCTCCTTGTCGCGTGCGCCCGGCATGCGATCCCGCACGGGACGCGCGCGGCCCATGCCGCGCGGGGGCGCACGCTCCCTTCCCCACGATGTTTCGACGTTGATGATCCGTTTCCGCCCTGCTTCGCTGCACGTGGCCTGCCTGGCCGCGCTGTCCGTCTCCACCCCCGCCCTGGCCGATCAGGCCGCCGCGCCGACCGATGCGCTCACCCTGGACCGCATCGTGGTGACCACGCGCCTGGAGCGCGTCCCCGCCTTCCGCGTGCCCGCCTCGGTGTCCAGCATCGACCTGGGCGAAGGCGGCCACAACGACGTCAACCTGTCCGACGAGCTGCAGGGCGTGCCTGGCCTGCTGGCGCGCGATCGACAGAACTACGCCCAGGACACGCAGCTGTCGGTGCGCGGCTTCGGCGCGCGCACCACCTTCGGCGTGCGTGGCATCCGCCTGTATGCCGACGGCATCCCGGCGGCGATGCCCGACGGCCAGGGCCAGGTCTCGCACTTCAACCTGCTCGGCGGCGGCCGCGTGGACGTGCTGCGCGGGCCGTTCTCGGCGCTGTACGGCAATTCCTCCGGCGGGGTGATCCAGCTGTGGAGCGCCGCGCCGACCCAGGCGCCCGAGCTCACGGTGCAGAGCACCTACGGCCGCGACGACAGCTGGACCGCCGGAGCCCGCGTGCGCGGCACCGCCGGCGCGGTGGGCTACAACGTGGCGGTGCAGCGCTTCATGACCGACGGCTACCGCCAGCACAGCGCGGCCGACCGCGATTCGGGCAATGCCAAGTTCACCTTCGACCTCGGCAACGCCGGCACGCTGGACCTGGTCGGCAACGCCTTCCGCAGCGATGCGCAGGATCCGCTGGGCCTGACCAAGGCGCAGGTCGACGCCGACCGCACCCAGGCCACGCCGCAGGCCGAGCAGTACGACACCCGCAAGTCGGTGCAGCAGAACCAGCTGGGCGCGCTCTACACCCTGCCGCTGAGCGCGCAGCAGACCGTGCGCGTGTCCGCCTGGAGCGGCAACCGCAAGGTGGTGCAGTACCAGGCCATTCCCGCCGCGACCCAGGCCAACCCGCTGCAGGCCGGCGGCGTGATCGACCTGGACAGTGACTACGGCGGCGCCGACGGGCGCTGGTCGTGGCAGGGCGAGGCGGCCGGGCGGCCGCTCGAGTTCACCGCCGGCACCAACTTCGAGAAGCAGCGCCAGCAGCGGCGCGGTTACGAAAACTTCGTCGGCAGCACGCTGGGCGTGCGCGGGCGGCTGCGCCGCAACGAACGCGATGTGGTGGAGAACTTCGACCAGTACGCGCAGGCCTACTGGGAGTTCCTGCCGCGCCTGTCGCTGCTGGCCGGCCTGCGCCACAGCCAGGTGCGCTTTTCCTCGCACGATTTCTACGTCACCGCCGGCAACCCGGACGACAGCGGCCGGCGCACCTATTCGGAGACCACGCCGGTGGCCGGCCTGAGCTTCGCCGCGCGCGAGGATCTGAGCGTGTATGTGTCGGTCGGGCGCGGCTTCGAGACGCCGACCTTCAACGAGATCGGCTACCGCGCCGATGGCGGCGCGGGGCTGGCCTTCGACCTGCAGCCCTCGATCAGCCGCAACGTCGAGCTGGGCGCCAAGTGGCATGCGCAATCCGGCGCGCATGCCGAGCTGGCGCTGTTCCGCGCCAACACCGACGACGAACTGGCCGTGGCCCGCAACGTCGGCGGGCGCAGCAGCTACCGCAACGTCGGCAGCGCGCGCCGCCAGGGCGTGGAGCTGAGCGCCGGCCTGCCGCTGGCGCAGGACTGGTCGCTGGACCTGGCCTACACCTATCTGGACGCGACCTTCCGCGACAGCTTCCCGATCTGCACCGCCGCCGGCTGCAACAACCCCACCACCCTGGTGACCGCCGGCACGCGCATCCCCGGCACCGCGCGCAACCAGCTCAACGCGACCCTGGGCTGGCGCCACGGCGACTGGAGCGCGCAGCTGGATGGCGAAGGCGTGGGCGATGTCACCGTCAACGACGCGGGGACCGCACGCGCGCCGGGGTACTTCCTGCTCGGCCTGGAGGCCGGCTATCGCTGGCGCTACGCCAGCGGCGCGTTGAAGGGCTTCGTGCGCGTGGACAACGCGCTGGACCAACGCTACATCGGCTCGGTCATCGTCAACGAAGGCAATGGCCGCTACTACGAACCCGGCCCGGGCCGCGGCGTCATGGTCGGCGCACGCTGGACCTGGGGCGGCGACGGCTGATCGCCCACACCCAACCCACCAGGAGCCCGCCATGGACACCCGCCAGGTCATCGCCACCCTGCCCGCCCTGCAGCTGATCGAGCGGCTGCGCAGCCGCCACGGCCCGGTGCTGTTCCACCAGTCCGGCGGCTGTTGCGATGGGTCCTCGCCGATGTGCTATCCGGTCGGCGACTTCATCGTCGGCGATCGCGATGTGCGGCTGGGGGAGATCGGCGGGGCGGATTTCTACATCAGTCCTTCGCAGTTCGAGTACTGGAAGCGCACGCAGCTGATCATCGATGTGGTGCCCGGGCGTGGCGGGATGTTCTCGCTGGACAACGGCGAGGGGGTGCGCTTCCTGGTGCGCTCGCGGCTGTTCGCGGATGAGGAGTTCGAGGCGTTGCAGACGGAGGGGAAGGTTTAGGTTCCACCTTCGTTGTTTGCCCTGTTGGCGTCGCTCAGGGACAAGTGTGCAAGAGCAAAGTCCCTGGATTCCCGCGTTCGCGGGAATGACGATCTGAAAGGGCTGCTTCGGCTGTTGCTGTTGCTGTTGCTGTTGCTGTTGCTGTTGCTGTTGCTGTTGCTGTTGCTCGAGAGCTTCTGCTTTTGCTGTTGCTTTACCTGTCTGAGCCGTAAAGCACGCCGAGCACCGCAGCGAAGCAGGGCCGAAGAGGCGCCCTGTTCGAGCGAAGCGAGTTTGGGCGCCGTCCCTAAAAGGGGATAAATGCCCTGCTTCGCGAGGAGCGCAGGGGACCGACGCGCAGCGTCGGCGTGCGTTTTACCCCCTCTTCGGGGCCCGGCGAGAAGCGGTTTTGGCTACTTTTGACAAGACAAAAGTAGCTCGCGCCCGTAGGCGCGAAAGCCTTTGCATCAAGCGCGCCGCAGGCGCGTGCTTTTAACTCAAAGCGCAGAGGCGTGCGGCCAAGCGCGCCCTCAGAACCGCACGAAGTACGGCACCGCCATCAACCCCACCCCCACCACAAACGTCACCCAGGCGCTATCCACAAACCACGTGAACACCCCCAACGCCAAGCCACACAACGCCGGCACCAGCGCCCGCTGCCGCACCCCGTACACCAGGTAGCCGCCCCCGATCGCGCCGAACAGCAGCCCCCACAGCAGATTCGCGGTGTCCATGCCGGGCCGCCCTCAACCGAGCAGCACGCGATGCGCCGCGTCGGCGCCGACCACCGTAGTCCACGGCCTCACCGTCCAGCTGGCGACGATGCCCTCGACCACGTAGGGATCGCCTTCGGCGAAACGCCGCGCGGCGCTGTCGTCCTCCCCCTGGAACAGCAGCAGCGCCGACTCGGGCGGATCGCCGACCGCGCCGCCCAGCACCAGCTCCCCGCGCGCCACCGCCTGGCGCGCATAGGCCAGATGGGCGGCCCGATGCAGCGGGCGGCGCTGCAGGTAGTCGGCGGCGGTCTGATAGAGCAGCAGGAAATGCATGGGCGGCTCCGGCAGGGCAGCCCCCAGTGTGGTCCCCGGCCAGGCCGGCTTCAATCGCGCCGCGCGGCTGAATGGTGTCGCCCGCAACCACCGCAGGATGGGACAAACCCGCGCCGTTGCGCGCTCTGCGCTTGCCCGCGCCTGCTACGATTGGCGCCCTTTCGCGCGCCGGGGGCCATCGCCGCCGACACGCGGAACGCGCCGCGTCGCGTCCCCTTCCTCCCGCCATGTCGAGTCACGCCGTGTCTTCTTTTGCATCCGTTGAACAGGTCCCGGGCGATCCCATCCTGGGCCTGACCGAGGCCTACAACCACGATCCCCGCCCGGGCAAGGTCAACCTGGGCGTGGGCATCTACTACGACGAGACCGGCCGCATCCCGCTGCTCAAGGCCGTGGCCAAGGTCGAGGAAGCCCTGGCGCTGGAAGCCAAGCCGCGCGGCTACCTGCCGATCGACGGCCTGCCGGCCTACACCCAGGCCACGCGCGAGCTGCTGTTCGGCAAGGATTCGCCGCTGCTGGCCGCCGGCCGCGTGGCCACCACCCAGACCGTCGGCGGCAGCGGGGCGCTGCGCGTGGGCGCCGAGACCCTGCGCAAGCTGCTGCCGCACGCCACCCTGGCGCTGAGCAAGCCTTCGTGGGAGAACCACCGCGCCGTGTTCGAGGCCGCCGGCTTCGAGGTGGGCGAGTACACCTACTTCGACGCGGCCACCCACGGGGTGGACTTCGCCGGCATGCTGGCCGACCTGAAGGCGCTCAAGCCCAAGACCACCGTGCTGCTGCACGCGTGCTGCCACAACCCGACGGGCGCCGATCTCACCGTCGAGCAGTGGAAGCAGGTGGCGCAGGTGCTGAAGGAGGGCGACCTGTTCCCCTTCATCGATCTGGCCTACCAGGGCTTCGACAAGGGCATCCGCGAGGACGCGGCCGCGCTGCAGGTGATCGTCGACGCGGGTATCAGCGACTTCATCGTCGCCAGCTCGTACTCCAAGTCGTTCTCGCTGTACGGCGAGCGCGTGGGCGCGCTGTCGATCGTGGCGGCCACCGCCGAGCAGGCCAAGGCCGTGCAGTCGCACGTCAAGCGCATCATCCGCACCATCTACTCCAGCCCGTCCACGCACGGCGCCGCCCTAGTGGCCGGCGTGCTGAACAACCCGGAGCTGCGCGCGGAGTGGGAAGACGAACTCACCGCCATGCGCGAGCGCATCCACTCGCTGCGCGCGGGCCTGGTGCGCAAGCTGGCCGAAGCCGGCGCCGGCGATTTCGACTTCATCTCCAGGCAGGCCGGCATGTTCAGCTACTCGGGCCTGACCAAGGACCAGGTGGATCGCCTGCGCGAGGAGCACGCCATCTACGCCATCGGCTCCGGCCGCATCTGCGTGGCCGCGCTCAACGCCGGCAACCTGGAGCGCGTCGCCCAGGCCATCGCTCAGGTGGTCAAGGGCTAGTAGCGCATGGGGGAGGCCAGGAGTGGAAAGTGAGTGGATGCCCGGCTCACTTTTCACTCCTCCACGCGCACTGCTTGCGCCGGTACGTCGCTTCCGGGCCGTCCGAGCAGATCAGATGGAATGAGCGCTCGCATCGAGCGGCCATTCGCATCGATGCGAGCCATGGCCAGGCGAGCACTGCAAGCCGCCAGCAAACCCGTCTCACCGTCATTCCCGCGAAAGCGGGAATCCAGCGGCTTTCGCGCTGAAGCGTCAACGTCCATGGATTCCCGCTTTCGCGGGAATGACGGCGTTGGGCATCGTGCTTGAATGTCGGAAGCAGGCAACGAAGCGCGGATGGCCACGCAGATTCGCCCACACGCCGCTCCAGCTCACTCCCCACCCATCTCCGCCCACCCCTACACCCACCCCCGCCCCCGTGGCGTCTGGCCGATGCCGGGGTTGAAGCGGTTGGTCGGGTCGAGCTGGCGGTAGAAGGCGGCCAGCGCCGGCTTGGCGCGGTAGAGGTGGCCGACGTTGTGTTCGGCCGGGTACTCGGCGCCGCGCGCGTCCAGGCGCTTCCACATCGCATGCTCGATCGCCAGCGGATCGCTGCCCTTGCGCGCGATGTAGTCCTGGTGGAACACGTGGCAGAAGAAGTGGCCGTAGTAGAGCTTGGCGATGAGCTGGTCGTCCAGGTCCGCGGGCAGCGTCTCGACCCAGTCGCGGTCGTCGCGGCGCAGGGCGATGTCGAGGGCGACGATGTCCTCGACGCGGTCGCGGTGCACCTGGCGGTAGCGGATCGCCGCGCCGGCGATGGCGAAGCGGTGCAGGAAGGCCTTGCGGCCCTCCTCCGCATCGCACTGGAACCAGTCGCCCTCGCGTGTGGCGAAATACGCGCGCAGGAAGGCACAGGTCGCCTCGGCGCTGTCCAGCGCCACCCGGATCAGCAGGTGGTGCTCGAAACGCGCGCGGAACTCGGTCATGCGCCGCGGCAGGTGGGGCGGCAGCAGGCCGGCCAGGCGCTGCAGCGCGCGGTCGCTGACCCCGTGCAGCCCCAGCCGCTCGAAGAACGCATCGACGCGGCTCTTCAGCGCGAATGCCCGGAGCACGCGCGCGGTGCCGAATCGGTCGATCAGCAGGAAGGTGTCCTTGCCGTAGCGCGCGCCGATGTCGTAGGCGTCGCGGTGGATGTATTCGCCCGCCACCGGAAGCGACGGCAGCGCGGTCAGCAGGTGGCGGCGCACGGCGGTGAGATCGTCCGGGTCGTTGCTGCCGACGTAGAACACCGCCGTGTCCTCCTTCGGGAAGGTATCCAGGCGCACGGCGAACAGCGCCAGCTTGCCAGCCGAGCCCGAGGCCTCGTGCAGCCGCGCCGGATCGGCGTTGAAGCGCGCCGGCGTGGCGGCGTCCACGTCACGGACGTGGTCGGCATAGGTGTGGTCGGAAGCGGCCCTGGACGGGTCGTTGACGATGTCGGCGGCGCTGTAGCGCCCGGCCTGGAGCCGCGTGAGCATCTCTTCCGGGTCTTCGCCCAGCGCGATGCCCAGGTGGTTCACCAGCCGCAGCACGCCGTCGGCGCCCAGCTGCGCGTACAGGGCCAGCTCGGTATAGGCCGGGCCGCGCCGCACCAGCGCGCCGCCGGAGTTGTTGCACACCCCGCCCAGCACCGAGGCGCCGATGCAGGAGGAGCCGATCACCGAATGCGGCTCGCGCCCCAGCGGCGCCAGCGCGCGCTCCAGCGCATCCAGCGTGGCCCCGGGCAGGCATACCGCCTGGGTGCCGTCGTTGATCAGCTGCACCCCGGTCAGGCGCAGCGTGCTGAGCAGCAGGACCGGGCGTTCGTAATCGTCGCCATCGGGCGTCGAACCGCCCGTCAGGCCGGTGTTGGCCGCCTGCAGGATCACGATCACATCGGCCGCCACGGCGGCCTGCAGCACGCGCCATTGCTCGACCAGCGTGCCCGGCTGGACCACCGCCAGCACCGGCCCTTCGCCGAAGCGCTGGCCCTTGCGGAAGCGGCGCGTGCGCTTGTCGTCGGTCAGCACGTGGCGGCGGCCGACGATGCCGCGCAGCGTGTCCAGCAGGGCCACGTCGCCGCGCGCGCTCACGGCAGGCGGTCGGCCGGCAGCGCGTCGGCGGGCACCAGCATGTGCGGGCCCATGTCGGCGATGCTGCGCGTGCTGGTGAGCGTCATGGCCACGCGCATTTCCTTCTCGATCAGGCCCAGCAGGTGCTCGACGCCCGCCCCGCCCGCGGCGGCCAGCGCATAGAGCCACGCGCGGCCCAGCAGGACCGCGTCGGCGCCCAGGGCGAGCATGCGCACCACGTCCAGGCCGGTGCGGATGCCGGAGTCGGCCAGCAGCTTGATCTGCCCCTTCACCGCATCGGCGATGGCCGGCAGCGCGCGTGCGCTGGACAGCACGCCGTCGAGCTGGCGCCCGCCGTGGTTGGACACCACGATGCCATCGGCGCCGAAGCGCACCGCATCGCGCGCATCGTCCGGATCCAGGATGCCCTTGATCAGCATCGGGCCCTTCCAGAACTCGCGGATCCACTCCAGGTCCTTCCACGAGATCGACGGATCGAAATTGGCCGCCAGCCAGCCGATGTAGTCCTCCAGCCCGGTCGGCTTGCCCAGGTAGCGCGAGACATTGCCCAGGTCGTGCGGACGCCCATGCAGGCCCACGTCCCAGGCCCAGCGTGGATGCGTCAGCGACTGCCAGTAGCGGCGCAGCGCCGCGTTCGGCCCGCTCATGCCCGAGTGCAGGTCGCGATAGCGCGCACCGGGCACCGGCATGTCCACGGTGAACACCAGCGTCCTGACGCCGGCGGCCTGCGCGCGCTCCAGCGCGTGGCGCATGAAGCCGCGGTCCTTGAGCACGTACAGCTGGAACCACATCGGCCGCGGCAGCGTCGGCGCGACTTCTTCGATCGGGCACACCGACACGGTGGACAGGGTGAAGGGGATGCCCTTGCGCGCGGCGGCCTGCGCGGCCTGGACCTCGCCACGGCGGGCGAACATGCCGGTCAGGCCGACCGGCCCCAGCACCACCGGCATGGCCAGGGTCTCGCCGAACAGCGTGGTCGACAGGTCCAGCCGCGACATGTCCTTGAGCACGCGCTGGCGCAGCGCGATCTCGCCCAGGTCCGTCACGTTGCGCGCCAGCGTGCGCTCGGCATAGGCGCCGCCGTCGGCGTAGTGGAACAGGAACGGCGGCAGCCGGCGCTGCGCGGCGGCGCGGTAATCGGTGGAGGAGGCGATGATCATGGCAGCGGGCGGTCCGGCGGGAGGCGCGAGGCGCGGGCGCGGCGCGCCTCGTCCTCGTCGAGGGTCTTGAGCGAGCCGTGCACGAAGGCCAGGTGCTCGTGCGCGGCATGGCGCGCGCGTTCGGCGTCACCGGCCAGCACCGCGTCCCTCAGCGCGCGGTGCTGGGCCAGCAGCGGCTCGAAGGTCTGCGGCGAGGTGTAGAGCTTCTCGCGGTTCTGCGAGATGTTGGTCTGCAGCAGCCGGAACAGCGCGCGCATCACCTGCAGCAGCACCAGGTTGTGCGAGGCCTCGGCGATGGCCAGGTGGAAATCGGCGTCGGCCTGGGCCTGGCGGGCCGCATCGCCCTGTCCGTGCGCAGCCATGATCGCGTCGAAGGCCGCGGCGATGCGCGCGCGGTCGGCCTCGGTCGCGCGCTGCGCGGCGTGCCAGGCGGTGGCGCCCTCCAGCGCGTGGCGGATCTCCAGCACGTCGAAGCGGTATTCGGGATCGCCCTGGAACAGCGGCAGGTACGGCGCCAGCTGCGCGTCGATGGCCGCGTCCAGCGGCCCCGGCGCGCACACGTAGGTGCCGCCGCCGACCCGGCTGACCAGCAGGCCCTGGCTGGCCAGCCGGGCAATGCCCTCGCGCAGGGCCGAGCGCGAGACCGCCAGTTCCAGGGCCAGCGCGCGTTCGGCAGGCAGGCGCTCGCCGGGCTGGAGGCCGCGGCTGTCGATCAGTGCGCGCAGCTGGGCGGCCACGCGGTCGGGGACGCGTCCGGCCGCGCGCGTCGGAGACGTGCTCGCGGTGACAGGCGTGGCGTCGGCAGGCAGACGTTGCGGGCGGGACATCACGGGCTCCGGTCGCGGCCGGGCACCATCGCCCGTCGCACGGGCCGCTGGCGCAGGTCGCACATGCTGTGCGACTCACGTCGATTGGTCATACCAAAATGTGTCGGCCCAGCTGGAATTACGCGCCTTCTGCCTGGTTTCTGTCAACTTGCGCGCATAACCCGTTTAAAGGTCAGACCAATCACCACACCCAAGGCAGCACCTTCCACGTCCGACCCGCGTGCGCGTCCCAGGCGGGGCCGAAGGCCTGGGCCAGCACCCCTTCCTCCACCCGCATGCGGCGGGCGAAGGCCGCCGTCACCGCCAGCGCGATCACCGCCAGCGAGGCCCAGCTGCCCAGCCCCACGCCCAGGCCGTAGAAGCACGCCAGCGCGCCGGTATACGACGGATGGCGCAGCCAGCGGTACGGCCCGGCGGTGATCAGCGCATGGCCAGGCTGGATGCCCACGTCCACGGTGAACTGCCGCCCCAGCACCGCGATGGCCCACAGCCGGAACGCCAGCCCGCCGACCACCATCGCCGTGCCGGTCCACAGCAGCGGCAGGCGCCAGCCCGGCGGCCAGCGGCCGATGCCCAGCACGCTCAGCACCACGGCCACGACGATCGCCGCGTACAGCACCGTCCACAGCATGCGCAGCGTGCCGCCGTCGCGCGCCGGATCGTCCTGGCTGCGGCGCCGATGGCTGATGAACACCTCCACCGCCCACCATGCGGCGCAGGCGATCCAGAACAGCAGTTGCGACAGATCGAGCCTCATCGTCGGATTCTCCTTCGGTCAATGCGGTAGAACGGCGGGCAGTGCTGACAGGATGACCAGCCAGTGCAGGATGAGCCCCGGCCACAGTCGCCGGCAGAGCAGGAACAGCGCGCAGAACACCAGACCCCACGTGAAGAACCACCCGAACTGGCTGACGGACTTCAGCCCGTGCTGGGCGACGAAAACCAGGGAGGCCAGCACGCACGCGACCACGATCGGCACGCCGCGGCGGCGCAGCCCCTGCAAGGCGAAGCCGCGATACACCAGCTCTTCGCACAGGCCTCCCAGCAGCCCCATCACGACGTAGATCAGGCGCGCCTGCAGCGTGCGTGGCGCCAGGTTCGCCAGATCGGACAGCCGCGCCGGGTCGGCCGCCGGACCATGCGCCAGCGCCCATTCCACGCCGCCAACCAGCGCGAACGCGAAGACCAGGTAGGCCGCGATCAGCCAGGCCGTGCCGCGCTGGCCGAATCCCCAGCCGATGTCCCGCCAGGACCAGCCGGCTTTGCTCAGGATGAAGCGCAGCAACGCGATCTGCGCCGCGTACCAGCATGCGGCGGCGGCGAAGACGACCGCCTGCGCGTCCCAATGTGCCGCCGCCATCGCCGGCCGCCACAACAGCAGCAGCGACACCAGGAACGACCCTAGCGGAAAGCCCAGCAGGACGCAGACCAGCGAGGCGGTCGGCATGGGTGGGCGGGGCATGGTGGTCGCCATGAGAGGCACCGGGGCGGTCTGCGAGAGGAGGATCCAGCATCGGCCCCGGATCGGATCCAGGGCATGGCCGGTCGTCATGACCAGGACCTGCCGGAAGTCACGACTTGCCACCCGCCCATTGCCGGTTGCGCGGAGGCGGGCGAGCATCGGCCCATGCATCCGACCCTGCGCGAGTTCTTCGAGCCCCTCAACATCGCCGGCCTGATCACCATGGCCGCGGTGACGCTGTCGTTCGGCTTCGAGGCCGACGGCGGCGCCCTGCGCTGGTGGCTGCTGGGCGGCTTCGCCGCGCTGTTCATCGCCTACGACTGGATCAAGGGCCATGCGGTCCTGCGCGATGCGGCGCTGTGCATGCAGGCGGCGCTGGCGCTGTGGCTGGTCTACCTGGAGCCGCGCGCGGGCACCGCGCCGGTGCTGCTGGTGATGCTGGTGGCGCACGCGGCCATGTGCTGGCGGCCGGCGATGGTGCTGGTCTTCGGGCTGACGATCAACGTCGGCCTGTACCTGACGCTGGATGCGGTGGGCGTCAAGCGGCAGTGGCTGATGGTCGTCATCTACGCCAGCTTCCAGGCGTTCTCGGCGCTGGTGGCTTATTACGCGCGCAATGCCGAACGCACGCGCGACGCGCTGGCCCTGGTCAATGCCGATCTGCTGGCCACGCGCGCGCTGCTGGCCGACAGCGCGCGCGATGCCGAGCGCCTGCGCGTGGCGCGCGAGCTGCACGACGTGGCCGGGCACAAGCTCACCGCGATGAAGCTCAACCTGCGCGCGCTGGCGAGCGACCCGGCCCTGGCCGACCGCAGCGAGGTGCGCATCGCCCAGCAGCTGTCCAGCGAGCTGCTCGACGACATCCGCAGCGTGGTCCAGGCCCTGCGCGACACGCGCGGGCTGGACCTGCACACCGCGCTGCGCGCGCTGGCCGCGCCGCTGCCGCGCCCGGCGCTGGCGCTGGACATCGCCGCCGACGCCACCGTCACCGACCCGGCCCTGGCCGAGACCCTGCTGCGCGTGGTGCAGGAGGCCCTGACCAACACCGCCCGCCACACCGATGCCGACACGCTGCACGTGCGGCTGGCGCGCGAGGGCGGGGCGCTGCTGCTGCGCATCGAGGACAACGGCCAGCGCGCCGCGCGCCTGCGCGAGGGCAACGGCCTGTCCGGCATGCGCGAGCGCATCGCCGCCGCGCACGGCCGCCTGGACATCGACCTCACCCCGCACGGCGCATTGCGCCTGACCGCCAGGATTCCCGCATGAATCACATCGCTTCCATCACCGTGGCCCTGGCCGACGATCAGGCGCTGGTGCGTGCCGGCCTGCGCGCGCTGCTGCAGCAGCAGGGCATCGCGGTGGCGTTCGAAGTCAGCGATGGCGCCGAGCTGATCGAGCGCCTGGCCGCCCAACCGGTGGACGTGGTGCTCAGCGACATCCGCATGCCCGGGGTGGACGGCATCGAGGCCCTGACCCGGCTGCGCGCGGCCGGCGATGCCACCCCGCTGCTGCTGCTGACCACCTTCGACGATGCCGACCTGCTGCTGCGCGCCACCGAAGCCGGCGCGCAGGGCTTCCTGCTCAAGGACGCCGCGCCGGAGGATCTGCGCGATGCCATCGTGCGCGTGGCCGGCGGCGACACGCTGCTGCAGCCGGTCAGCACCGAGCCGGTGCGCGCGCGCTACGCCTACCGCGAGCAGGACGCGCCGCGCGAGCCGTTCAACGAGCGCGAGGTGGCGATCCTGCGGCTGCTGGCCGGCGGCTATTCCAACAAGGAGATCGCGCGCACGCTGTTCCTGGCCGAGGGCACGGTGAAGAACTACGTCTCGGTGATCCTGGACAAGCTCGGCACGCGCGATCGCACCCGGGCGGTGCTGAAGGCGATCACGCTGCGCGTGATTTGAATCCTCATCGCGCCGCGTCGCGCGTCAGGAGCGGGCGACGCGCCTCTGCCCCCTCCCTTGCGTAGCAGGGGAGGGCTGGGGAGGGGTTGGCTTTTGCTGTTGGGGTTGGTGTTGCTGTTGCTTCTTGCCGCAGGTAACAGCAAAAGCAAAGGCAAAGGCACCCCTCCCCAGCCCTCCCCTTCGCTTCGCGAAAGGGAGGGAGCAAGCGCGACGGCGGGTGCGTCGCCGGACGACAAGATTCGTCGCCGACATATCCCCGGTCACGCGATTGCGGCGACAATGCCGGCCCCCACGTCGCCCGAAGGTCCATGCCACGATGCAGCCCGTCACCCTGACCCGCTACCTGGTCGAAGAACAGCGCGCCGGCCGTATCAGCGCCGAACTGCGCCAGCTGATTTCCGTCGTCGTGCGCGCCTGCACCAGCATCTCGGTGGCGGTGAGCAAGGGCGCGCTGGGCGGCGTGCTGGGCGAGGCCGGCACCGGCAACGTGCAGGGCGAGGCGCAGAAGAAGCTGGACGTGATCAGCAACGACATCCTGCTGGAGGCCAACGCCTGGGGCGGCCACCTGGCCGCCTGCGCCTCGGAGGAGATGGACCATGCCATGCCGGTGCCGGACGAGTATCCGCACGGCGAATTCCTGCTGCTGTTCGACCCGCTGGACGGCAGCTCCAACATCGACGTCAACGTCTCGGTGGGCACCATCTTCTCGGTGCTGCGCTGCCCGAAGGACCATGTCGAGGCGCCCACCGACGCCGACTTCCTGCAGCCGGGCCGCGACCAGGTCGCCGCCGGCTACTGCATCTACGGGCCGCAGACCATGCTGGTGCTGACCACCGGCCACGGCACCCATGGCTTCACCCTGGACCGCGAGCAGGGCCTGTTCGTGCTGACCCATCCGCGCATGCAGGTGCCGGCGCAGACCGCCGAATTCGCCGTCAACATGTCCAACCAGCGCCACTGGGAACCGCAGATGCAGGCCTACGTGGCCGACCTGCTGGCCGGCCGGGACGGGCCGCGCGGCAAGGATTTCAACATGCGCTGGATCGCCTCGATGGTGGCCGACGTGCACCGCATCCTGACGCGCGGCGGGATCTTCATCTATCCGCGCGACACCAAGGACCCGACCAAGGCCGGCAAGCTGCGCCTGATGTACGAGGCCAACCCGATGGGCCTGCTGATCGAGCAGGCCGGCGGCCTGGCCAGCACCGGCCGCGCCCGCATCCTGGACCTGCCGCCCGAACAGCTGCACCAGCGCGTGCCGGTCTTCATAGGCTCGCGCGAGGAAGTCGAGGCGGCCGAGCGCTATCACGCCGACTGAAGGCGTGGCGCCGCGGCCGCGGATGACCGCCACCTGACGTCGGCGTCAGCTTCCTGAGACAATCCCGGGCTTCCGGCCGCGTCCAGGCGGCGTCCGAACAGGTGCTTGTCCCATGGCTTCAGCTTCCCCGCGCCGCGATGTCGGCCCCTTCGCGCTCATGCTCACCGGCCTGGGCTCGATCATCGGCTCGGGCTGGCTGTTCGGCGCCTGGCGCGCGGCGGGCCTGGCCGGTCCGGGCGCGATCTGGGCCTGGGTGTTCGGCGCGGCGATCATCACCACCATCGCCCTGACCTACGCCGAGCTGGGCGCGATGTTCCCCGAATCCGGCGGCATGGTGCGCTACAGCCACTACTCGCATGGCGCCCTGGTGGGCTTCATCGCCGGCTGGGCCAACTGGATCGCCATCGTCTCGGTGATCCCGGTCGAGGCCGAGGCCTCGGTCCAGTACATGGCGTCCTGGCCCTATCCCTGGGCGCAGGCGCTGTACACGCATCTGCCGGGCGGCCAGGGCGAACTGGCCGAGCCCGGGCTGCTGATCGCCGCCGGGCTGGTACTGGTGTATTTCCTGCTGAACTTCTGGAGCGTCAAGCTGTTCGCCCACTCCAACACGGCCATCACCGTGTTCAAGCTGGTGGTGCCGGCGGCCACCGGCGTGGCGCTGATCGCCAGCGGCTTCCACCAGGAGAACTTCTCGGTCGGCGTGCACGGCGGGCGCGACACGCTGGACCTGGCGGCGGTGCTGACCGCCGTGGCCACCGCCGGCATCGTCTTCAGCTTCAACGGCTTCCAGAGCCCGGTGAACCTGGCCGGCGAGGCGCGCAACCCGGGCCGCAGCATCCCCTTCGCCGTGCTCGGCTCGATCGCGCTGGCCACGGTGGTCTACCTGATCCTGCAGGTGGCCTACCTGGGCGCGGTGCCGCCAGACCTGCTGGCCAAGGCCGGCTGGCACGGCATCGACTTCCGCTCGCCGTTCGCCGAGCTGGCGATCCTCGTCAACCTGCACTGGCTGGCGATGCTGCTCTACGCCGATGCCTTCATCAGCCCCTCCGGCACCGGCATCACCTACACCGCCACCACCTCGCGCATGATCTACGGCATGGAGCGCAACGGCACCCTGCCGGCGCTGCTGGGCCGGCTGCACCCGCGCTGGGGCGTGCCGCGCCCGGCGATGTGGCTGAACCTGGTGGTGTCCTACCTGTTCCTGTTCTTCTTCCGCGGCTGGGGCACGCTGGCGGCGGTGATCTCGGTGGCGACGATCATCTCCTACCTCACCGGCCCGGTCAGCGCGATGGCGCTGCGCCGCAGCGCGCCGGACCTGCCGCGTCCGCTGCGCCTGCCCGGCCTGCCGCTGCTGGCCGGCGTGGCCTTCGTCATGGCCACCGAACTGCTGTACTGGGCGCGCTGGCCGCTGACCGGCGAGATCATCCTGCTGATGGCCGTGGCCCTGCCGGTCTACGCCTGGTCGCAGCACCGCCGCGGCTGGCCGGACCTGCGCCGCCAGCTGCGCGGCGCGGCCTGGCTGCTGGTCTACCTGCCGGTGGTGGCGCTGCTGTCCTGGGGCGGCAGCACCACCTTCGGCGGCCACGGCTACCTGAGCTACGGCATGGACCTGGCCGTGGTGGCGGTGGTGGGCGTGGTGTTCTACCTGTGGGGCGTGCGTGCCGGCTGGCGCACGCCGGCGCTGGGCGAGGCGACGGACGGCTGAGCACTGCTATCGTGCGGGCCATGCACGAACAGGATCTCATCGCGGTGATCGACGGGGCCGTCCCCGCCGACACCTGCGCGGCCATCGTCGCCCGCTTCGAAGCCAGCGGCCAGGAAGCGCCGGGCCGGGTCGGCGGCGGCCACTTCCCCGAGCTCAAGCGCTCCAGCGACATCGCCATCAGCGGCCAGCACGGCTGGGCCGACGTGGAGCAGGCGCTGAACCAGGCGGTGTTCACCGGGCTCAAGGAATACCTGCGCACCTATCCCTTCGCGCTGATCGCGCCGGTGATGCTGCAGTACACCCCGCAGGGCGGCAGCACGCGGCGCATCGGCTACGAAGACCTGGAGACGATGGACGACGCCACGCTGGCGGACCTGATGATGGCGGTGTTCCGCCCGGGGCAGATCAACCTGCAGCGCTACCGCGCCGGCGAAGGCGGCTACCCCTATTGGCACTGCGAGCTGTACCCGAAGGACAAGCAGGCCGAGACCCTGCACCGCCACCTGCTGTGGACGCTATACCTCAACGACGGCTTCCACGCCGGCGAGACCGAGTTCTTCCACCAGCGGCGCAGGATCGTCCCGCGCGCCGGCAGCCTGCTGATCGCGCCGGCCGCCTTCACCCACACCCACCGCGGCAACCGTCCGCAGGGCGGCGACAAGTACATCGCCACCAGCTGGGTGCTGTTCCAGCCGGCGACCAAGCTCTACGGCGGCTAGCCAAGCGTCGCGGCCGCGACGCCAGGCAACGCGCTAGCGCTGTTCGGCCAGCAGCAGGCTGGTCTCGGAGGCGGCGATGCCTTCGATGTCGCGCAGGCGGCGCAGGGCCTGGTCGAAGCCGGCCAGGTCGTCGGTGCGCACCTCGGCCACCAGGTCCCAGCGGCCGTTGGTGGAATACACGCTCACCACCTCCGGCAGGCGACGCAGCGCGGCCACGACCTTGTCGGTGGCGCCGCCGCGGACTTCGATCTGGGTGATGGCGCGCACGCCGTGCAGGCCGTCCTCGTTGGCCAGGCGGATGGTGAAACCCAGCAGCAGACCGCTGCGCTGCAGGCGGGTGATGCGGTTCTGCACGGTGCTGCGCGAGACCTTGAGCTGCTTGGCCAGCAGCGCGGCGGGCGTGCGGCTGTCGGCCCGTAACAAGGCGATGAGATCCTGGTCCAGGGCGTCGAGGGCTTCGGCCATGGCGGGCCTCCGGTGATAAGGGTAAAGCTTGGCGATTCGCCAGTGCCTGTCATCGATTTGACAGAAGTCCGGCGAAGACTGGCGATCTGCGCGCTTCTTGCTGGTTTGCGCGCGGCCTAGGATGCCATAACGCCAATCACGAGACGCTTGCCCATGTCGACTTCGCCCCGCCCGCGCGTGCTGATGTGCCCGCCCACGCACTTTTCGGTGGACTACGACATCAACCCCTGGATGACCGGCAACCGTGACCAGGCCGACCGTGGCCGCGCGCAGCGCCAGTGGGAGAACCTGCACGCGCTGGTGGCCGATGCGGCCGACGTGGAACTGATCCCGCATGTGCCGGGCCTGCCGGACATGGTGTTCACCGCCAACGCCGGGCTGGTCTATCGCGACCTGGCCGTGCCCAGCCGCTTCCGCCATGCCGAGCGCGCCGGCGAGGAGCCGCATTTCACCCAGTGGTTCGCCGGGGCGCGCTTCGCGGTGGACCTGCTGGACGGGATCGAGTTCGAAGGCGCCGGCGATGCGCTGCTCGATCGCGCCGCGCCGCGGCTGTGGTTCGGCTATGGCCACCGCAGCGATGCGCGCGCCGCCGCCGCGCTTCAGGAACGGCTGGGCCTCGAGGTGGTGCCGCTGCGGCTGGTCGATCCGCGCTTCTATCATCTGGACACCTGTCTGTGCCCGCTGTCCGGCGGCGAGCTGCTGTACTTTCCGGCGGCCTTCGACGAGACCGCGCAGGCGGCCATCGCCGCACGCGTGCCGGAGGACAAGCGCATCGCGGTGTCCGAGGAAGACGCGCTGGCCTTCGCCTGCAACGCGGTCAACCTGGACAACGTGGTGATCCTCAACCGCGCCAGTCCCGCGCTGCGCCAGGCGCTGGCCGCGCACGGCTATCGCGTGCGGGAGACGCCGCTGGATGAGTTCCTCAAGGCCGGCGGTTCGGCCAAGTGCCTGACGCTGCGGCTGGACGAGCCGGGGCTGAACTAGACCTGCCCGGCGCGTTCAGGCGGCGCGACGAAGCGCAAGCGCTTTCAGTCACTGGCGTTGAATGCGGGGGCGTGCACCGTGGCGCCACACCAAAGCGCCATCAAGGAGCGCGCCATGAAACTCCGCAACCGTACTTCGCTCGCCATCGCCACGCTGCTCACCCTGAGCCTGTCGGCTCCGGTCTGGGCGCAGAGCGCGCAGACCGACAAGCCGATGAACCATGCCGGCATGCAGCACAACGATGCCCTGCCGCCGGACAAGTCCGACCAGCCGGGCACCGACACCTGGATCACCACCAAGGTCAAGGCCGATCTGCTGGCCAGCAAGGGCGTCTCGGGCACCGACGTGTCAGTGGAAACCAAGGACGGCGTGGTCTGGCTGAGCGGCACCACCGCCACCAAGGCCGAGAAGGACCGCACCGTGGCCAAGGCCAAGGCCATCGAAGGCGTGAAGAGCGTCAACGCGACCAACCTGAAGGTCGTCGCGGCGACCAAGAAGTAAGCCGCGCCCAGGCTTCAGACAAAGGACGGCGCCTTCCGGCGCCGTCCTTTTTTGTTCCGCTGCGAGGCGATGCGCGCAGGGCAGGCGCTTCAGCTTTGCCGGCTGTGCAGCATCCATGGCGCCGCGCCCACGATCAGCCCCGCTGGGTGCCCGGGCCCTGGCCGTCGAACACCACCCCCTCCAGCGCCGCCGCGGCGCTGTCGTAGACCTTGCCCGTCAGCCCTCTCCAGCCTGCGCGAGGATGCGCCTGGCCTGCTTGAGGTGCGGCGCATCGACCATGCGTCCGTCGACCTGCAGCGCGCCGGCACCGGGCGCGGCGGCGAATGCGGCGACGATCCTCCGCGCTTGTGCAACTGACTCGGCATCTGGGGTGAAGGCGCGATTGATGATCGGCACCTGCGCCGGATGCAGGGCCAGCATGCCGGTGAAGCCGTCGCGCGCCGCGCGCGCGGCGTAGGCGGCCAGGCCGGCCTCGTCCTGCAGCGCCGGATAGACCGTGTCGATGGCCGGCACGCCGGCGGCATGCGCGGCGAACAGCGCCAGCGCGCGCACGGTCTGGTAGGGCGGCGTGTACTGGCCGTCGGCCTCGCGGCTGGTGGCCGCGCCGATGGCCGCCGGCAGGTCCTCGGCACCCCAGGTCAGCCCGAACAGGCGCTCGGCGACCTGCGCATAGCTGCCCAGCTGGAAGATGGCGGCCGGCGTCTCGGTGGCGATGGGCAGGATCGGCATGGGCGCATCGCCCAGATGCGCCGCCAGCGCGCGCACCGTGGCCGCGCCTTCGGCCTTGGGCAGCACCAGCGCATCGGCGCCGTGCGCGGCGGCCAGATCGCGCGCCAGGGCGTCACCGTCCATGGGATTGATCCGCACCAGCACCGTGCCGCCCTGCGCGGGCGGGCGCGCCTGCAGGAACGCGGCCACCGCCGCGCGCGCGGCGTCCTTGTTTTCCGGCGCGACGGCGTCTTCCAGGTCCAGGATGATCGCGTCGGCGCCGCTGGCCTGCGCCTTGGCGAAGCGCTCCGGGCGATCGCCGGGCACGAACAGCAGCGAGCGCAGCCTCATGCCGGCGCCTGGCCCGAGCGCGTCAGCAGCGCGGTGCGCAGGCATTCGCACACCACCTCGTCGCGCTGGTTGAGCATGCGGTGGCGGAAGGTCACCAGCCCCGCCTCGGGCCGCGAGCGGCTGGGCCGCAGGTCCACCACTTCGGTCTGCGCGCGCAGCGTGTCGCCGATGAACACCGGCTTGGGCATCACCACCTTGTCGTAGCCCAGGTTGGCCACCAGCGTGCCCAGCGTGGTGTCGCCCACCGACAGCCCGATCATCAGCGCGAAGGTGAAGGTGCCATTGACCAGGATCTGGCCGAACTCGCTGGCGCGCGCGGCCTCGGCGTCCAGGTGCAGCGGCTGCGGGTTGTGGGTCATGGTGGAGAACAGCAGGTTGTCGGTCTCGGTGACCGTCCTGCGCATCACGTGGTCGATGCGATCGCCGATCGCCCACTGCTCAAAGTGCCGTCCGCCGCTCACGCCGCCTGCTCCTGTTCGATCACCAGCAACACCTTGCCCTCGCTGACCTGCGCGCCGACCTGCACGCTCAGCTCGCGCACCGTGCCGGCGAAGGGCGCCTGCAGGGTCTGCTCCATCTTCATCGCCTCCAGCACCACCAGCGCCTGGCCGCGCGTCACCTGCTCACCCTGCGCCACCTGCACCGCGACGATGCGTCCGGGCATCGGCGCCAGCAGCGCGCCGTCGCCGGTCTCGCCCGCCGCGCCGGCCTCGCCCAGCGTCGGCACCGCCACCGGCCAGGCCTGGCCCGCGTCGAACAGCAGCTGCGTGCCCTCCACCGTCACCAGCGCAGGCGCGGGGCCGGCGTGCCACTGCGCCAGGTGGATCGCCTCGCCCACGCGCACCGCGGCGCGATGCTCGAGCGGCGCATTGGCGCGGAAGCCGCGCAGCACCGTCCACGGGCTGCCGTCCGGCGCCGGCAGCAGCGCACTGGCGGCCTGGTCCAGCAGCGCCGGCGGCGGCACGGCCGGCGGCAGCAGCGCGTCCAGATGCCGCGCGATGAAGCCGGTATCGACCTGCCCGGCGACGAACTGCGGATGCGCCGCGGTGCGCGCCAGGAAGGCCGCATTGGTGCGCACCGGCCACACCTGCACCTGGGCGCAGGCCTGCGCCAGACGGCGCGCGGCCTGCGCGCGCGTGGGCGCATGGGCGATGAGCTTGGCGATCATCGGGTCGTAGAACGGGCTGACCTCGCCGCCCTCCTCCACGCCGCTGTCCACGCGGATGCCCTCGGGCAGGCGCAGGCGCTCGAGCGGACCGATCGACGGCAGGAAGCCGTTGGACGGGTTCTCCGCGTACAGCCGCGCCTCCATCGCCCAGCCGTGGATGGAGAGCTGGTCCTGCGCCAGCGGCAGCGCCTCGCCCGAAGCCACGCGCAGCTGCCACTCCACCAGGTCCTGGCCGGTGATCGACTCGGTCACCGGATGCTCCACCTGCAGCCGGGTGTTCATTTCCATGAACCAGATCGCGTCGGCGCGCAGGCCCTGCGAGCCGTCGGCGATGAACTCGATGGTGCCGGCGCCCACGTAATCCACCGCGCGCGCGGCCTTCACCGCCGCCGCGCACAGCGCCTGGCGCGTGGCCGCGTCCATCCCCGGCGCTGGCGCTTCCTCGATCACCTTCTGGTGGCGGCGCTGCAGCGAGCAGTCGCGTTCGAACAGGTGCACCACGTTGCCGTGCGTGTCGCCGAACACCTGCACCTCGATGTGGCGCGGGTTGCTGACGTACTTCTCCAGCAGCACGCGATCGTCGCCGAAGGCCGCGGCGGCCTCGCGCCGGCAGCTGTCCAGCGCGGCGGCGAAGTCGGCCGCGGCATCGACCTTGCGCATGCCCTTGCCGCCGCCGCCGGACACGGCCTTGATCAGCACCGGGTAGCCGATGGCATCGGCCTCGCGCTGCAGGCGCTGCGTCGACTGGTCCTCGCCCAGATAGCCCGGCGTGACCGGCACGCCGGCCGCCTGCATGCGCGCCTTGGCCGCGTCCTTGCGCCCCATCGCGCGGATCGACGCCGGCGGCGCGCCCACCCAGACCAGCCCGGCGGCGATCACGGCGTCGGCGAATTCGGCGTTCTCCGACAGGAAGCCGTAGCCGGGATGGATCGCGGTCGCGCCGGTCTGGCGCGCCGCGGCGAGGAGCTTGTCGGCGGACAGATAGCTCTCGCGCGCCGGCGCCGGGCCGATGCACACGGCCTGGTCGGCCTCGCGCACGAACGGCAGGCCGGCATCGGCCTCGGAATACACGGCGATGGTGCGCACGCCCAGGCGCTGGGCGGTGCGCAGGATGCGGCGGGCGATCTCGCCGCGGTTGGCGATCAGCAGGCTCTCGATCATGGGACTCTCCTGGCGATCACATGCGGAACACGCCGAAGCGTGCGGCCTGCGGAATCGGGGCGTTCAAGGTGGCCGAGAACGCCAGCCCCAGCACGTCGCGGGTCTGCGCCGGGTCGATGATGCCGTCATCCCACAGCCGCGCGGTGGCGAAGTAGGGATTGCCCTCGCGCTCGTAGACCTCGCGGATCGGGGTCTTGAAGGCCTCCAGCTGCTCGGGCGTCCAGCTGCCCGCGTCGCGGTGCACGGTGGCCAGCACCGAGGCGGCCTGCTCCCCGCCCATCACCGAGATGCGTGCGTTGGGCCAGGTGAACAGGAAGCGCGGGCTGTAGGCGCGCCCGCACATGCCGTAGTTGCCCGCGCCGAAGCTGCCGCCGATCAGCACGGTGATCTTGGGCACGCTGGCGGTGGCCACCGCGGTGACCAGCTTGGCGCCGTGCTTGGCGATGCCCTCGGCCTCGTACTTGCCGCCGACCATGAAGCCGGAGATGTTCTGCAGGAACAGCAGCGGCACCCGGCGCTGGCAGGCCAGTTCGATGAAGTGCGCGCCCTTGAGCGCGCTTTCGGAGAACAGCACGCCGTTGTTGGCCAGGATCGCCACCGGCATGCCCCAGATGCGCGCGAAGCCGCACACCAGCGTGGTGCCGTACAGCGGCTTGAACTCGTGCAGCTCCGAGCCATCGACCAGGCGCGCGATCACCTCGTGCACGTCGTAGGGCGCGCGCACGTCCTGCGGAATGATCGAGTACAGGTCCTCGGCCGGCAGGCGCGGCGGCCGCGGCGGCTGCAGGTCGATGTCCACCGTCTTGGGATGGTTGAGCGTGGCCACGATCTGGCGCACCAGCAGCAGCGCGTGTTCGTCGTCCTCGGCGACGTGGTCGACCACGCCCGAACGCCGGCCGTGGGTGTCGGCGCCGCCCAGCTCGTCGGCCGAGATCTCCTCGCCGGTGGCCGCCTTCACCAGCGGCGGGCCGGCCAGGAAGATCGTGCCCTGGCCGCGCACGATGATGGTCTCATCGCTCATCGCCGGCACGTAGGCGCCGCCGGCGGTGCAGCTGCCCATCACACAGGCGATCTGGGCGATGCCCTTGGACGACATCTGCGCCTGGTTGTAGAAGATGCGGCCGAAGTGCTCGCGGTCTGGGAACACCTCGGACTGGTGCGGCAGGTTGGCGCCGCCCGAATCGACCAGGTAGATGCACGGCAGGTGGTTCTCCAGCGCGATCTCCTGCGCGCGCAGGTGCTTCTTGACCGTCATCGGGAAGTACGCGCCGCCCTTCACGGTGGAATCGTTGGCCAGGATCATCACCTCGCGCCCGCTGACCCGGCCGATGCCGCCAATCACCCCGGCGCCGGGCGCGCTGTCCTCGTACATGCCGTTGGCCGCCAGCGCGCCGATCTCCAGGAAGGGCGAGCCCGGATCGAGCAGGCGGTTGACCCGTTCGCGCGGCAGCAGCTTGCCGCGGGCCAGATGGCGCTCGCGCGCCTGCGCCGAGCCGCCCAGGGCGGCGCTGGCCACGCGCTCCCGCAGCTGCTGGGCCAGGGCGCGGTTGTGCTGGGCATTGGCTTGGCTGGAGGCGGCATCCAGGTCGATCAGGCTGGTGAGGACAGTCACATCGGGTCTCGTGTTGCGAAACGTGCGGGCACGCGCAGGGTGGCAGCGGCGTGAGGCAGGACGCATCGCGCACTGCACAACGAACGCATCGATGCCCGGCCTGGCGACGCCGGGCGCGGCCGCCGTCCGGCGGCCTTGCGTCCCGCGCCGCTGGCCTGCGCGCGATTGATGGCCAGGGTCTGCACTGCAGTGTATTCGGCCAGGCCTTCCAGCGCGTTCTCGATGTTGGCGGACGCGCTGTGCTCGCCCAACGGGAAATCCCATGCCAGCGGATCCGGCCAGGTGCCTGCAGTCGCCTGCGCGTCGCACGCGCCTTCTACAATCGCCCCATGCTCGACGCACTCGCCACGCTGTGGCACGACATCGCGGACATCCCGCACCTGAAGTCCTACCTCACCACCGCCTGGGTGGTGTACCTGCTGGTGCTGGCCGGCTGGATCATCCTGCAGAAGCGCGAGCCGGCGGCCACGCTCAGCTGGCTGCTGTCGCTGGCCGCCCTGCCCTACATCGGCTTCCTGATCTACTTCGCGCTGGGCCCGCAGAAGATCAAGCGCCAGCGCCTGCGCCGCCACCGCTCGCGCGACGGCATGGACGCGCACGAGGCGATCTGCCCACCGGACCAGTTCTGCACCGAACTGGCCCTGCTGGGCCAGGCGGTGACCGGCCTGCCGCCCGCCTCGGCCACGCGCGCGGACCTGCTGGTCGATGGCGCGGCCACCTACGAGGCGCTGCTGGAGGCCATCGCGGGGGCTACCAACCACGTCCACCTGGAGTACTACATCTTCGAGCGCGACCGCACCGGCACGCGCGTGCGCGATGCGCTGATCGAGCGCGCCCGCGCCGGCGTGCGCGTGCGCCTGCTGCTGGACGCGGTCGGCGCCGGCAAGGTCAACCGGCGCTTCCTCAAGCCGCTGCTGGACGCCGGTGCCGAGCAGTGCTGGTTCCATCCGACCCAGTTCAAGCCTTTCAGCCGGCCCTGGGTCAATCTGCGCACGCACCGCAAGATCGTGGTGATCGATGGCACGGTCGGCTTCGCCGGCGGCATCAACATCACCGACGAGGAGAACGACGCCCTGCGCGCCGATGCCTACCGCGACCTGCACCTGCGCGTGGAGGGCGAGGTCGTCCGCGGCCTGCAGCAGGTGTTCGTCGAGGACTGGATCTACGCCAGCGGCCAGGGCCGCGCCGATTTCGCCGGGACCGTGCTGTGGGCCCCGAAGGAAGACGCGCCACCGGGCGAGATTCCCGTGCAGGTGCTGACCTCCGGGCCTGACTCGGACTGGGAGGCCATCCACCGCCTGCAGGTGGGCGCGATCCACGACGCCGACGAGCGCGTCTGGCTGGTGACGCCCTACTTCGTGCCCGGCGAGGCGGCGATGATGGCGCTGACCTCCGCCGCGCTGGCCGGCCTGGACGTGCGCCTGCTGGTGCCCAAGCTGAGCGACTCACGCTTCGTCACCTATGCGGCGCGGTCCTACTTCGACGAGCTGCTGGCGGCCGGGGTCAAGGTGTACGAGTACGGCCCGCGCATGCTGCATACCAAGGCGCTGCTGTGCGACGGGCATCTGGCGGTGGTGGGCAGCAGCAATTTCGACCATCGCAGCTTCCGGCTGAACTTCGAGGTCGCCCTGCTGTTCCGCGACGAAGGCTTCGGCCAGCGCCTGGCGGCGTTGCTGGAAGGCGAGTTCGCCAGCGCCACGCCCGTGCACAACGCGCGCAACCGATCGCTGTGGCGCAACCGCCTGCCCGAGGCCCTCGCCCGCCTGGCTTCGCCGCTGCTGTAGCGCGCGCCGGTCGCGTGGAACGGTAGAATCCTGGCGTCTTCCCGGCCCGCGCGGTATCCCATGTACTGGCTCTTCCTGCTGCTTTCGCTGGGCGCGATGGGCGTGGCCCTGCGCACCACGTCGATGGCGCTGATGGTGGTCATGCTGCTGGCCGCGCTCGGCCTGCTGGTGGCCTGGGCGCTGGGCTGGTACGCCGCCCGCGCCGGCAACGGCGCGTCCGACGGACGCGGCATGATCGACCCGGTCGAACTGCACCGCCTGCGCGAGCAGGCCAAGGCACGCAAGGCCGCCGAACAGGCCCCCACCGCGGACCCGCGCAATGGCCCCTGAGCCGCGCACCGCCCTGAGCGTCAACGTCAACAAGATCGCCGTGCTGCGCAACTCGCGCGGCGGCGAGGAGCCCGACGTGCTGCGCGCCGCGCGCACCTGCCTGTCGGCGGGCGCCCAGGGCATCACCGTGCACCCGCGCCCCGACCGGCGCCACATCACCGCCGAGGACGTCATCGCCCTGGCCGCGCTGACCGCGCAGTTCCAGGTCGAGTTCAACGTCGAGGGCAATCCCTTCGCGCCGCCCAGGCCCGGCTATCCCGGCCTGGTCGCGCTCTGCGAACAGGTCCGCCCGGCCCAGGTCACCCTGGTGCCCGACGCCGACGGCCAGCTCACCTCCGACCACGGCTTCGATTTCGCCCGGGATGGCGCGCGTTTGGCGCCGCTGGTGGCGCAGTTCAAGGCGCTGGGCTGCCGCGTCAGTCTGTTCGTCGACGCCGGCTGCCGCGACCTGGGGCAGGCTTCCGCGATGGGCGCCGACCGCATCGAGCTGTACACCGGCCCCTACGCCGAGGCCTGCGCCGCAGGCGCACCGCAACCGGCGCTCGACGCCTTCGCCGCCACCGCGCGCGATGCGCAAGCGCTCGGCCTGGGCGTCAACGCCGGCCACGACCTGAGCCAGGACAACCTGGGCCTGTTCCTGGACACCGTGCCCCACGTGCGGGAAGTCTCCATCGGCCACGCCCTGATCTCCGAAGCCCTCTACGACGGCCTGGACACCACCGTGCGCCGCTACCTCTCCATCACCGGCGCCGCGGCGCAGCCCTGACACCGCCAAGCACCCACGCGCCGAAATGGCAGTGCGACCGGCCACAGCCGAGCATCGGCGACCTCGCTGCTTAGATACTCGCAGCGGGCACGGGGTCGATGGGTTGAAGCTTTTTCGAGTCGAAGTCCTCAAACGTGACGCGCGCGGCAGCGGTCTGGCGGGCGGTGGCCGCGCCTAGCGAGGCACGACGCCGAGCGCCCGACTCACGGCAGGATGCCCTGACTGAGGGAAAAGCGGCCGCCGCCCGCCGGACCGCTGCCCACACCGAAGTCAGCACGCGCACACGCAGCGATCATCCACCGCAAGAGACCCGAAGGTTCACTCATCAAGCGCGCCAATCGGCGCGGCGCGGTCGGCGTGCGATGTCCAAAAGACGAAAGAGAGATCCACAGGGCTCAGCAGCACGACAGCCTGCTGCACCAGCCGCCACCTCCCACAAGGCGACGACTGGTGCAGCCCTTCCCCCAACCCAAGGGGCGCGTCACGTGGAACGCAGCTTCAGTAAACCCTGAGGCATGCGCCGAGACAAATTCCGAGCACGCATGAGCTCATGGCAAACCGCGCCTCAGTCGAGCTTGACCACCAGCTTGCCGAAGTTCTTCCCGTCCAGCACATCCGCCAGCGCCTGCGGCGCCTGTTCCAGGCCTTGCACGATCGTCTCGCGATACCGGATCTGGCCGGCGAGCAGCCACTGACGCATGTCGCGCTCGAACTGCGGAAACAGCGCCGCGAAGTCGCGCTGGATGAATCCACGCACGAGCAGGCGCTGGCGCAGCACCTGACTCATGAAACCCGGCAGAAGATCCGGCCCCTCGATCGGCTGATGCCGGCTGTTGTAGGTCGAGACCGTGCCGCACACCGGAATGCGCGCGAAATCGTTCAAGTGCGGCAGCACCGCCTTGAACACCGCCCCGCCTACATTTTCGAAATAGACATCGATCCCATTGGGCACCGCCGCACCCAGCGCATCGGCGAAGTCCGCCGCACGATGATCCAGCGCCACATCGAAGCCAAGCTGCTCCAGATAGGCCCGCTTGGCTTCGCCGCCGGCGATGCCGACCACGCGCACGCCCTTCAGCTTGGCCAACTGCCCCACGGTCGCACCGACCGGACCACTCGCCGCCGCGACCACCAACGTCTCGCCCGCCTTGGGCTGGCCGATCTCGTGCAGCCCCGCATAAGCGGTGAAGCCGGGCATCCCGAATACTCCCAGCGCCGTGCTCAGCGGTGGGGCATCCGGGTCCAGTCTGCGCGTGAGCTGGGCCGCCGGCACGACCGCGTGTGTCTGCCAGCCGCCATGCGCGAGGAACCACTGGCCCGGCACGATCCCCGGCGCCCTGGACACCAGCACCTGGGCCACGGTGCCTCCTTCCATCACCCCATCCAGCGGCACCGGCGCGGCATAGGACCGACCGGCATCCATCCGGCCGCGCATGTACGGATCGATCGAGAGCAGCCGGTTGGCGATCAACACCTCGCCATCCCCGGGCTGCGGGATCGGCACCTGCTCCAGGCGAAAATGCTCCGCGCCGGGCCTTCCAGTCGGCCGCGAAGCCAGCACGATGCGGGTATTGTGCTGCGCGCTCATTCGATCACCTCGGCAGGTTGGCCCTTCAGAACGCCGGCAACACCGCGCCCTTGTACTTGGACTCGATGAAGGCGCGCACCTCCGGCCCGGTCAGCGCCTTGGCGAGCTTCTGCACACGCGGATCGGCCTTGGCGGCGGGCAGGCCGACCAGGAAATTGACGTAGGGCGAGTCGCGGCTTTCGATGGCCAGCGCATCGCGCGTGGGATCGAGCCCGGCATCCAGCGCGTAGTTGGTGTTGATCAGCGCCAGGTCCACCTGGTCCAGCACGCGCGGCAGCATCGCCGAATCCAGCTCGCGGAACTTGAGCTGCTTCGGATTGGCCACGATGTCGCGCAGCGTGGACAGCGGATTGCCCGGATTCTTGAGTTTGATGACGCCGAACTTGTCCAGCAGGATCAGCGCCCGGCTGTTGTTGCTGGGGTCGTTGGGGATCACGACATCGGCGCCGTTGGGAAGCGCATCGAGCGACTTGAAGCGCCGCGAATAGGCGCCGAACGGCTCGATGTGCACACCGACGATGGTCTGCAGATCGGTGCCACGATCCTTGTTGTAGGCGGCCAGGTACGGCTCGGTCTGGAAGTAGTTCACGTCGATGTGCCCCTGCACGACCTGGTCGTTGGGCTGGACGTAGTCGTTGAAGACCTTGATGTCCAGCGCCACGCCTTCCTTGGCCAGGATCGGCTTGACGACTTCCAGGATCTCCGCGTGCGGCACCGCCGTGGCGGCGACAGTGAGCGGCGCACCGTGCGCATCGTCGCTGGAAGGCGTGCCGTTGCCACAGCCGGCCAGCGCCAGGGTGGTCAGCACGCCAAGGAGTCGCAGGAGGTTCATAGGGGTTCCAGGAGTGAGGGGGAGGTCTCAGCGATGGTTGAAGCGCGCCGCCAGCCGCTCGCCTGCGACCTGGACCAGCTGCACCATCGCCACCAGCAGCACGACGGTGACCACGGCCACGTCGGTATGCGAGCGCAGATAGCCTTCGCGGTAGGCCAGGTCGCCCAGGCCGCCCGAGCCGATCGCGCCGCCCATCGCGGTGAAGCCGATCAGCGCGATCGCGGTGACGGTGGCGCCGACGATCAGCCCCGGCAGCGCCTCGGGCAGCAGCACGCGCAGGATCAGCTGGCGCGTGCTCGCACCCATGGCCTGGCTAGCTTCCAGCACGCCGCGGTCCACTTCGCTCAGGGCCGATTCCACCAGGCGTGCGTAGAACGGCGCGGCGCCCACGACCAGCGGCAGGATCGCGCCCTTGACCCCCAGCGACGTGCCGGCCACCCACAGCGTGACGGGGATCAGGCAGATCATCAGCAGGATGAAGGGCACCGAGCGCAGCACGTTGACCACGAAGGCGACGACGGCGTTGAGCACCGGCCGCGCACCCGGCTGCCGGCGCCCGGTCAGGAACAGCAGCAGGCCCAGCGGGATGCCGGCGGCCAGCGTCAGCGGAAACGCGAGTCCGAGCATCACCAGCGTGTCCTTCAGCGCCACGGCGATCTCGCCCCACCTCTGCGCGTCCAGATGCGAGGACCCGCCGGCGAGTAGCAGCCCGATCACGGCGTCACCGCCTGGGCGTGGACGCCCCGCTCGGCCAGCCGCTGCACCACCGCCTCGCTCAGGCGCGCGTCCACCGACAGCGTGACCTGGCCATACGGCAGCTGCTTGAGCGTATCGACACGCCCGGAGGTGATGAAGTACTCGGCACCGACCTCGCGCAGGGTCGCGCCCAGCACCGGCGAGTGGACCTGCTCGCCCAGCAGGGTCACGCGCAGCAGCTGCTGCCCGGGCTGGGCACGTTCGACCACGGCCGCGTCGTCGTCCAGGAAGGTGCGTGTGGTCGGATGCCGCGGATGCAGGAACACCTCGCTGACCTCACCCTCCTCCACCACGCGACCACCATCCAGCACGACGACGCGGTCGCAGATACGGCGCACCACTTCCATCTCGTGGGTGATCAGCACGATGGTGAGCCCCAGCTCGCGGTTGAGGTCGGCCAGCAGGTCCAGCACCGAGGCGGTGGTCTGCGGATCGAGCGCGCTGGTCGCCTCGTCGCACAGCAGGATCGAAGGCCCGGTCGCCAGCGCGCGTGCGATGCCGACCCGCTGCTTCTGCCCGCCGGACAGCTGTGCCGGATACGCCGTGGCCTGCTGCTCCAGCCCGACCCGCGCCAGCAGCTCGCGCACCCGCGCCTGGACCTGGGCCTGCGGCAGGCCCGCCAGGCGCAGCGGGAACGCGACGTTGCCCGCGGCGGTCTGCGCGCTGAGCAGGTTGAAGTGCTGGAAGATCATCCCGATCCGGCGCCGCAGCGCGATCAGTGCGGCCCTGGCCTTCGGGTCCACGGCCTGCCCTTCGACCAGCACCGCGCCGGAAGTCGGCGTCTCCAGTCCGTTGATGAGGCGCAGCAGCGACGATTTGCCCGCGCCCGAGTGGCCGATCACGCCCAGCACCTCGCCACGGTGGACTTCCAGATCGATGCCGCGCAAGGCGTGGATCTCGCGCCCGCCGCTGCGGTAGGTCTTGCTGACGTGCTGGAAGGAAATCACGGGCTGGGCGAACGTAAGGGCCGGAAAGTAGAAAGGCGGAATTTCATTCTGGCAAATGGTCCGTGGTGATGTGCTGATATCCCGGCGGCACGCGACGCCCATGCGCCCGCATCCTTTCTATTGACGCGGCGCTGGGGAAAACAGATCCGACCGGATGGACGACCGCTTCCGCGCTTCGCACAAACGACAACGCCGCCCCTTGCGGAGCGGCGTCGAAGCGAACACGCAGGCGCCGATCGATTACTGCTGCATGAAACCGATCTTGAGCATCTGCGCGTTCTTGGCGGCGGCGAGCACCTGGGCCATCGTCTCGTACTGCGAGTCCGGATTGGCGTCGATGCGCAGCTGCGGCTGGTTGGTCGGATCCTTCTGGACCTCGTTCTCCATCATGCTCTGCAACGCGCTCACGGCCACCGGGTTGTTGTTCCAGTAGATCGTGTTGGACGCGTCGATGCGCAGGTCGATCGGCGGCGGCGGCTCTGTCGTCGGCGGCGGCGTCTGCGACCGCTGCGGCAGGGCGACGTCGATCGGGTAGGTCATGATCGGCGCGGTCACGATGAAGATGATCAACAGCACCAGCATGACGTCGATCAACGGCGTCACGTTGATCTCGGCCATGGCGCCCTTGCCACTTCCACTGCTAAAGGCCATGGATCAGCCCCCCTTCTTCGGCTTGGTGGAGACGAAGCCGACGTCCAGCATGCCCTGACCCTGCGCGATGCGGGTGATCTCGTTGATCGTGGACATCTTGGTGGTCTTGTCGCCACGCAGGTTGATCGACGGCTGCGGCGTCTGCTGGGCGGCAGAAGAGAAGCGCGACTCCAGCACATCCTTGGTGACCGGCTCGTCGTTCCAGTAGATCGAGCCGTCCTCGAGCACCGCGATGTTGATCGGCGGCGATCGCTTGGCCAGCTCGTCCTGGTTGGGGACGAACGTGGTCTCGGGCAGCTGCACCTTGACCTTCTGCTGCATCAGCGGCGTGGTGATGATGAAGATGATCAGCAGCACCAGCATCACGTCCACGAGGGGCGTGACGTTGATGTCTACCATGGGGCCGCCGCTGCCGCCCCCGCTACTGAATGCCATGTGGCCTCCGGATACCTATCGGTCAGTTCGTGTCTAGGCCGGATCAGCGCACGCGGGCGCCGGTGGCGAAGAAGTCGTGCAGGTCGTGCGCGAACGTGTCGAACTTGGCGATGGTGGTCGCGTTGAGCTTGCTGAAGAAGTTGTAGGCGAACACGGCCGGGATCGCGACGAACAGACCGATGGCGGTCATGATCAGCGCCTCACCCACCGGGCCGGCCACCGCGTCGATGCCGGCGTTGCCGGTCGCGCCGATGCGGATCAGGGCGCCGTAGATGCCCCACACCGTACCCAGCAGACCCACGAACGGGGCGGTCGCGCCGACGGTCGCCAGCCAGATCATGCCGCTCTGGATCTTGGTGCTCTCGCGGGTGACGGCCTGGCGCAGGGCGCGGTCGACGAACTCCGAGCGGCTCAGCGTCTCACCGGCACCGGTGGACTCGGCACGCTGGTGGTGCGCGGCGGCCTGGGCGGCGTCCAGGGCGATCTTGGAGAAGGGCTCGTTGCGCGGCTGCTCTTCCATCACGCGGATCGCGTCCTGCGCGTTGGGGGTTTCCCAGAACGCGGTGGTCACGCGGTCGGCCTGCGAACGCAGACGCACGGCCTTGATGATGTTGACGATGGTCCAGTACCACGAACCGGCCGACATGAAGACCAGCGTCAGCAGCACGACCCACGACACCACGAAGGCGCCCGGGTTGGAGGTCATTTCGTGGATCAGGTGGGAGAAGCCCATCTGGTTCAGGGCAGCAGCGGCGTTGTTGCCCCCCGAAGCGGCGGCGATCAGAGTTTCCTGCAGCATGACGCTTACCTTTGTTGAAAATTGAATGGAGAGGTGGTGGTGACGCTAATGAGGTAGAACAGGTCCGGCTCAGCCGCCCATGCTGAAGTCCACCGGGACGCGGACGCGACCGGCGACCTTCTGGCCATTGGACTGGCCGGCGTTGAAGCGCCACTTGCGTGCTGCTTCCATCGCGGCGCGGTCGAGATCGCGGTTGCGACTGGACTTCTCGACCGAGACGTTGGTGACGTTGCCACTGGCATCGACATCAATGATCAGCACCACCGTGCCCTCGATGCCCGAACGCGCGGCCGACGGCGGATAGCGCGGCGGATTCATGTTCTTGGACGAGATGTCCACGCTGGCGCCGATGTCCGGAGACGGGGCAGGCGGGGCGGGCGGGGCAGGCGGGGTGTAGGTATCCACCGGACGCGGATCGGGCACTTCCACGGGCGGGGCTTCCGGCGGCGGCGGGACCGGCGTCGGCTTGGGCGGGGACAGTTCCTTGACCGGCGGCGGCGGGGTGTCCTGCTTCGGCGGCGGCGGCGGCGGCGGCGGGGGCGGCGGCGGCGGATCGACGATCTGTACCAGCATCTTCTGCTCCTCCTCCTTCTGCGCCGGCGGTGCGACCGCGGGAATCAGCAGCAGCAGGAAGACCGCGACATGCAGGGCGATGACAAAGGCATAGCCGATGATGCGCGACCAGTTCAGACCGGAGTCTTCGTCCTGATCCTTGTAACGGTTGATGACAAGTTGTTCAGCCATGCGCCAGTGGACTCGATGGAAACGGGGTGTGCGCCGCGACGCACACCGATGTCGGTTCGTTGGATTCCACCACGCAAAAACGCAGGGGAATCGTGAGCTTAACCCAATCCTTTACCGCTTTCATAGCAGTTATCCACTGCTTTGGAAGCGCTTCCAAGCGATCACTTGGAGCCGATGATCGCCTTCGCGTCCTGCGGTTTCTTGACCCCTTTGTCCAGCGCCGACTGGGCGGCCTTCTTGGCCTCGGCGGGACGGTTTTCCTGCATCAGGACACGCGCGAGATTGAGGTACGTCTCGCCGGTGGTGTCCAGAGGTGCCGCCTTCTGCCAGGCGTCGAGGGCCTGTGCGATCTGGGGCGGTTCCGAATAGTAGTACGACTGGGCCAGGATCTGATACACCTCGAGGTTCGGCTTGAGGATGCCCTTGGCCAGGCCGTCGTTGATGACCTCGATGGTGTCCTTCTCGTGCTTGTCCATGTTGGAGAAGGTCGCGTACAGCTGGCGGTATTCCTTGTCCGTGGTCAGCTGGCCGGAGGCGCGCAGCTTGTTGAGGATCTCGGCGGCCTTTTCCGGCTGGTCGTTCTGCGAGTAGACCACCGCCAGGTTCATCTGCGCGGTCTTGTCGTTGGGCGCCTTGGCGGCCATGTCCTGGGCGAGCTTGAGCGCCTCGCCGGACTGGTTGCTGGCCTCGTAGCTGGCCATCAGCACCTGGCTCCACTGCGGTTTGGGATCGGACGAGGTGGCGATGGCCTGCTTGAGCGGCTCGATCGCCTCGGCGTAGCGCTCGGCCTGGTACAGGGCCTGGCCCTTGAGCGCCAGGTCCTCGGGCTTCTTGGACTTGGTCTCGGCCAGGTACTTGTCCAGGGTCGCCAGGCCTTCGGCGTACTGCTCGTCCTGCAGCTGCAACTGGGCCAGCATGAACATGGCCTGGTAGTGGCCGTTGTTGTCCAGCGCGTTGAGGTCGATGGCCTGCTTGAGGTAGGCCTTGGCGGCGGCCTCGTCGTCGGTGCTGTAGGCGGCCTGCGAGGCGATCTGCGCGGCCAGGGCCTTGTCGTAGTCGTTCGAGTCGGGGCTGGCGATCAGCGCATCGGCGTCGGCGCGCGCCTTGGCCCAGTCCTGGTCGTTGTAGGCCTTGATCATCTTCTCGGCCTGCGGGCCGCCCTTGCGCGAATTCTTGCCTTCCGGCGCGACGCGGGTCGCATCCGGATAGAGCACCTGCTGCTTGGCGTCGTCGCCCTTGTTGCGGCCGGCGCGCTCACGCGTCTGCTGGGCCGAGGCTTCGACGGACACCGTGCCGGCCAGCAGGCCGATGACGGCCAGGGACAGCAGGGCACGCTTGGGGGTGCGCAACAACATGGATCACCTCGTGTGGATCGGTCTTGCGTGGGTGCGGGGGGCTGAACAGCAGGTCAACAAGCGACCGGGTCGGCGAAACTAGCAGAATCGACAGCGCGATGTGTGCGGATTTCGTTGTGCCGGACTCACAAATGGCCGGTTTCGCTGTTCAACCGCAGCGTGGCTTGCGACCGGCCGCGCGCGCGGCTTCGTAATCGGGCACCAGCGTGTCGGCGCGCGTGGACAGTTCGCGGATGCGCGCCTGCGGATCGGGATGGGTGGACAGCCACTGCGGTGGGCGCGCGCCGCCGGCGGCGAGCATGTTCTGCCACAGATTCACGGCCTGACGCGGGTCGAAGCCAGCCTGAGCCATCAGCCGCTGGCCGACTACGTCGGCCTCGCTTTCCTGGCGGCGCGAATTGGGCAACAGGAAGCCGGTATTGGCCGCCAGGCCGCCGCCTTCGGTGACCAGCTGGCCGTAGTCGCCGGCCAGCGCGCCGAGGATGGCCAGGGCCTGCGAGGTGCGGACCTGGTTGGTGATGCGTTCGTCGAAGTGATGTTCCACGACGTGGCCGATCTCGTGCGCCACCACCGCCGCCAGCTGGTCCTGGGTCTTGGCCACGGTGAAGATGCCGGTGTTGACCCCGACCTTGCCGCCGGGCAGGGCGAAGGCGTTGGCTTCGTTGTCCTGGAACACCGCCGTTTCCCAGGCGATGCCGCGCTCGCTCGCCGGGAGCTGGGCGACCAGGGCATTGACCACGCAGCGCACGTAGGCGGTCTGCTTGGGATCCTTGCTCAGCGGCTGCTTCTGCTTGGCTTCGGCGAAGGCCTGGGCGCCGAGCTGGTCCAGCTCGGCCTGGGAGACGGCACCGACGTTCTGGCGGCGGCCGGTCGAGGAGGTCGTGGTGGCGCAGGCCGCCAGCAACGCGGCGGCCATCAGGCCGGCACAGAGCGGGGCGAGCGGGGCGCGGAGACGGCGGGTCATGGGCCGGGAGTCTTGCCGGCGTCCGGTGACGCCCTTGTCAAACGCCGGCACGCTCAGGCATCGATGCCGAACAGCAGCAGCATGCCGATGGCGAAGGCGTTGTTGAGCGCATGCGCCAGCACGGCCGCCCACAGCGAGCCCGTGCGGCGGTAGACCCAGGCGAAGGCGATGCCCATGCCGGTGTAGACCAGCCACAGCGGGGCGGCGGCGATCAGCGGCTTGCCGCCCAGGATCGGCGGTTCATGCATCAGGGCGAAGAGCAGGCCGCTGAGCAGCATGCCCAGGCGCGGCCAGCCATCGCACCACAGGCGCCGGAACAGCACCCGCCGGAACAGCAGCTCCTCGTACAGCGGCGCCAGCACCACGGCGAACACCACCAGCAGCAGCGGATGGCGGCCCATGGTGCCGCGCACCAGCTCCAGATTGCTCGGCTGCAGGGTTTCCTGGAAGGCGGCGGCGACCTGCGCGCCGACGATGCTCCAGATGATGGTGGCCGCGCCGGTGAACAGCACCAGCAGCCAGGTCGTGAACCGGCGCAGGGCCGCGGCCGACGCCTGACGCTCGCCCGGGCGCAGCGGCGCGCGCCAGGCCATCGCCAGCAGCGCGCTGCCGCCCACGGAGAGCACGCTCATGGCCATCACCGCCAGCGGGCCGGGCCGGCCGATGGCCTCCATCATCGCCGCCGCGTCCTGTGGCACGTTCCCGTGCACGGCCAGCATCAGCCCACGCCAGAAGCCCCAGGCGAGCGCGCCCACCAGCGACAGCAGGGCGAACAGCACGCCGACGATCAGCACCTCCAGCGCGAACCGGCGCAGCGCCCGGCCCAGCGGCAGGGGAGCGGGGGCGGCCGCCGCCGCAGGCAGCGGCGGCGGGGCGCCGGGCAGGGCGGGCGCCTCCGTGCGCAGGCTCGTCACGGCGTCAGATGTCGAGGTTGGTGACCTTCAGGGCGTTGGCGTCGATGAACTCGCGCCGCGGCTCGACCACATCGCCCATCAGCGTGCTGAAGATCTCGTCGGCGGCCACCGCGTCCTCGATCCGCACCTGCAGCATGCGGCGCGTGTCCGGGTTCACCGTGGTATCCCACAGCTGCTCGGGGTTCATTTCGCCCAGGCCCTTGAAGCGCTGGATCTGGCGACCCTTCTTGGCCTCCTCCAGCAGCCAAGCCTGGGCCTGGGCGAAGCTGGAGACTTCCTGACTGCGAGCCCCGCGCTGGATCTGCGCGCCTTCGCGCACCAGACCGTGCAGCTGGGCTGCGACATCGCGCACGGCGCGCAGTTCACCGGTCTCGAACGACGACAGCGGCAGCACCTGGGTTAGTTCTTCGCCCATGTGGCGACGATGCGAGAGCAGGGCGGCAGGACGCTGGTCGTTGGCAGGCTGCAGTTCCAGAGTGTAACGAGGACTACCGACGCTGCCGCTGTTGAGGGACGCCTCCAGCTTGGCCAGTTCGCCGCGCAGGGCATCGTCGGAGAGGCCGACCAAGGCGTCGACCGGCGCGGCGTCGATCAGCGCTTCCAGCAGCGTGGTGTCGAAACGATGGGCGTTGCGGCCGATCACCTCACGCGCGTTGGCATAAAGGATCAGCAGCCTTTCCAGCACTTCGCCGGAGATCGGCGGCTCGCCGGTTGCCGGGATGAGCGAGGCGCCTTCGACCGCGCTGTTGGCCAGATAGGCGTTGAGCGCCGCGTCGTCCTTCAGGTACAGCTCCTGCTTGCCCTGCTTGAGCTTGTACAGCGGCGGCAGGCCGATGTAGACGTGGCCGCGCTCGATCAGCTCGGGCATCTGCCGGTAGAAGAAGGTCAGCAGCAGGGTGCGGATGTGCGCGCCGTCCACGTCCGCGTCGGTCATGATGATGATGCGGTGGTAGCGCAGCTTGTCGGGGTTGTACTCGTCCTTGCCGATGCCGGTGCCCAGCGCGGTGATCAGCGTGCCGACCTGATCGGAGGAGAGCATGCGGTCGAAGCGCGCGCGCTCGACGTTGAGGATCTTGCCGCGCAGCGGCAGCACCGCCTGGTTCTTGCGGTTGCGGCCCTGCTTGGCCGAGCCGCCGGCCGAGTCGCCCTCGACGATGAACAGCTCGGACAGCGCCGGGTCCTTCTCCTGGCAGTCGGCCAGCTTGCCGGGCAGGCCGGCGATGTCCAGCGCGCCCTTGCGGCGGGTCAGGTCGCGCGCCTTGCGCGCGGCCTCGCGGGCGCGGGCGGCATCGACGATCTTGCCGGCGATGGCCTTGGCCTCGTTCGGGTTCTCCTGCAGGAACTCCTCCAGGCGGGCGCCGAAGGCGTTCTCCACCGCGGGGCGTACGTCCGAGCTGACCAGCTTTTCCTTGGTCTGGCTGGAGAAGCTGGGGTCGGGCACCTTCACCGACAGCACCGCGATCATGCCTTCGCGCATGTCATCGCCGGTCAGGTTGATCTTGGCCTGCTTGGCGATGCCGTTCTGCTCGATGTAGGTGTTGAGCACGCGGGTCAGCGCGCCGCGGAAGCCGGCCAGGTGGGTGCCGCCGTCCTTCTGCGGGATGTTGTTGGTGAAGCAGTACATCGTCTCCTGGTAGGAGTCGGTCCACTGCAGCGCCACCTCCACGGTGATGCCGTTGTGCTCGCCGGTCACCGAGATCACGTTGGGGTGCAGCGGGGTCTTCAGCTGGGCCAGATGCTCGACGAAGCTGCGGATGCCGCCCTCGTAGTGGAAGTCGTCGCGACGGCCCTCGCCACGCTCGTCGGCGAGCACGATCTTGACGCCGGAATTGAGGAAGGACAGCTCGCGCAGGCGCCGGGCCAGGATGTCGTAGTGGAATTCCACGTTGTTGTGGAAGGCCACGACCGAGGGCCAGAAGCGCACCGTGGTGCCGCGCTTGGTGGTCTCGCCCAGCTGCTGGAGCGGGGCGACGGCCGCGCCGTTGCTGAATTCCTGCTGGTAGTGGGCGCCGTTCTGGAAGACGTCCAGCAGCAGCTTCTCCGACAGCGCGTTGACCACGCTGACGCCCACGCCGTGCAGGCCGCCGGAGACCTTGTAGCTGTTGTCGTCGAACTTGCCGCCGGCGTGCAGCACGGTCATCACCACCTCGGCGGCGGAGACCTCGCGGCCCAGCTTGGCGCTCATCTGCGCGTGCTTGCCGACCGGGATGCCGCGGCCGTTGTCGGACACCGACACCGAGCCATCGGCGTGGATGGTCACCGCGACATGGTCAGCATGGCCAGCCAGGGCCTCGTCGATCGAGTTGTCGACGACCTCGAACACCATGTGGTGCAGGCCGGTGCCGTCGTGCACGTCGCCGATGTACATGCCGGGGCGCTTGCGCACGGCCTCCAGGCCTTCCAGGGCCGTGATGCTGTTGGCGTCGTAGTTGCCGTTCTGGCCGGGAGTGGGCGTCGGGGTCTGCTCGGTCATTCGCGTGTCGATTGCCTGCACGGCCGGTCCGCCACGCGGCATTGCGCAGGCGCGACTGGCACTGGGAAAGGACGCAAATTATAGCATTGACCGGGGTCTACCCCCTGATCGCCCCCTGTCTCAGCCCTGCGTGATCGCCCCGTGTTCCACGTGGAACCAAGCGGCCGGCGCACGCTCCGCCAAGCCGGCGGGCGGCTCGGTCCCGGTCAGGAAGATCTGCGCGCCGCAGCCCAGCAGGCGGTCCAGCACGCGGTCCTGATGCCGGCGATCCAGCTCCGAGGCGAGGTCGTCCAGGGCGATCACGGGCCACTCCCCGCGCTGGGCGGCGTAGTCCTGGGCCTGGGCCAGCAGGCAGGACAGGGCGGTGAGCTTGGCCTGGCCGCGTGACAGCGCCTCGCGCTGGGGCAGGGCGGCATAGTCCACGCGCCAGTCGGCCCGGTGCGGCCCGACGCCGGTGTAGCCGAACTGCCGGTCGCGCTCGCGCGCCACCAGCAGGGCATCGGCCAGGGACAGCTCCTGACGCTTCCAGCCAGGCGAGAACACCAGCTGCGCGCGTCCCAGCATGGGGACCAGCGCGTCCGCAGCCCCGGCCAGCTGGGCCTGCAGGCGCTCGAGATAGGCGAGGCGGTGCGCGGTGACCGCCTCGCCGGCATCGGCCAGTTCGGCGTCCCAGGCGTCGAGCTGGGCAGGGTGGCCGCCTGCCTTGAGCAGGGCGTTGCGCTGCTTGAGCGCGCGGTTGTAGCGGCGCCAGGTGGGCAGGAAGTCCTGTTCCACGTGAAACAGGCCCCAGTCCAGGAAACGACGCCGCGGTTCGCCGCCCCCCGTGACCAGGGCATGGCTGCCAGGTTCGAAGCTCACCACCGCCAGCGCGGCGCACAGGTCGCCGAGCTGGGCCACGTTGTTGCCGTCCAGACGGCCCTGCCACTCCTGCCCGCTGTGACGCAGGCCGGCCTTGCGCACGCGGTCGTGGCCCGCCTCGGTCCATTCGACGAACACCTCGACGGCCTCGCTGCCGGTCCGTATCAATCCATCGCGCACCCGACCGCGGAAGCTACGGCCCCAGGCCATCAGGTGCAGCGCCTCGAGCAGGCTGGTCTTGCCGGCCCCGTTCTCTCCGGTGACGAGGTTCAGGCCAGGAGCGGGCACCAGTTCGACCCGCTCAAACCGGCGTAAACCGCCCACAATCAGGCGTGTCACGTCCAAGGTCGAACGCTCCGAAACGGCGACGCCCGGAAAACTCCGGGCGTCGCGTCGTGTTTCACGTGGAACAGCACCGGATCAGAGGCGCAGCGGCATGACGACGTGGCGCGAACGCTGGCTGCCGGCCTCGCGCACCAGCGCCGAGGAATTCGCATCGCGCAGCTGGATCACGACGTGCTCGTCGCGCAGGGCCGAGAGCGCGTCGAGCAGGTAGTTGACGTTGAAGCCGATCGCCAGCGATTCGACCTTGGTATCGGCCTCGATCTCTTCCTGCGCCTCTTCCTGCTCGGGATTGTGGGCGCTGACCTTGAGCTGGCCGGGCGAGAGTTCCACACGCACGCCGCGGTACTTCTCATTGGACAGGATCGCGGCACGCTGCAGGGCCGCACGCAGGACTTCACGGTCCAGCTTGACCTCGATGTCGGCGCCGATCGGGATCACCGCCTCGTAGTCCGGGAAGCGGCCATCGATCAGCTTGGAGGTGAAGGTGACATCGTCGCGCTTGACGCGGATGTGGCTGCGGCCGACTTCCAGCTCCAGCACGCGGTCGCCGCCCTCGAGCAGGCGCTGCAGCTCGGTCACGCCCTTGCGCGGCACGATGATCTGGCGCTTGGTCAGGCTGCCGCCGGTCTCCAGGCCCGATTCGCACATGGCCAGGCGGTGGCCGTCGGTGGCCACGCAGCGCAGCGCGGTGTCGCGCAGGTCGAACAACAGGCCATTGAGGTAATAGCGCACGTCCTGCTGGGCCATGGCGAACGCGGTGCGTTCGATCAGCTCCTTCAGCGCCGCTTCCGGCACGGTGACGCGCTCGGTCGCTTCGACCTCGTCGACGGACGGGAAATCGTTGGCCGGCAGCGTGGCCAGGGTGAAACGGCTGCGCCCGGCAGCGACGCTGACCTTGTCGCCGGTCTGGCTGACGGTGATGCGGCTGCCGTCGGGCAGGGCGCGCACGATCTCGAACAGCTTGCGTGCCGGAATCGTGGTCTCGCCGTCCTGGGCATCCTCGATCGCGCTGCGCGCAATCATTTCCACTTCCAGATCGGTGCCGGTCAGCGACAGCTGGCCGTTCTGCACCTGCACCAGGAAGTTGGCCAGCACGGGCAGGGTCTGGCGACGTTCCACCACATTGACCACTTGCGCCAGGGGTTTGAGGAAAGCTTCTCGCTGCAGGCTGAAACGCATCGTGGGTGTCCCGGTGCTCTAGGTTTTTAGAAGTGTATAAATCTTAAAAGCTGATGGTGATGGTTGCCGCGGATTCCCGGGAAAACCGATCTAACCTATTGATCAGCTTGGCTTTTATTCGTTTGAAACCCGGTGGATTGGGTGCCGGTTTCCTGCGGGAAAAACTGTGGACAAGTTGCGCCTGCAATTCGATCCACGCCTTATCCACAGCTTCGACCCCCGGCCGCCCACCGGATATTCCATGAATGCGGCGACCCGCACAGCATAGCCACCGCGGGGCCCGCCCGCTCACTCGCTGAGCTTGCGGATCAGCTTGTCCCAGTCCTCCTTGAGCTTGCCGTCGGACTCCATCAGCGTGCGGATCTGCCGGCAGGCGTGCAGCACGGTGGTGTGGTCGCGTCCGGCGAAGGCGTCGCCGATCTCGGGCAGGCTGTGTTCGGTCAACTCCTTGGTCAGGGCCATGGCCACCTGCCGCGGGCGCGCCAGCGAGCGGGTCCGGCGCTTGGACAGCAGATCCTTGATCTGCAGGCCGTAGTAGTCGGCCACGGTCTTCTGGATGTTGGGGATGCCGATGGCCTGCTGCTGGGCGCGCAGCAGGTCGCGCAGGGTCTCCTGGGCGAACTCCGGCGTGATCGCCCGGCCCAGGAAGTTGGCGCGCGCGGCCAGCGTGTTGAGCGCGCCTTCCAGGTCGCGCACGTTGGAGCGCATCTTCTTGGCCAGCAGGAAGGCCACATCGTCGGGGATGTGGGTGCCGCGCTCGGCCGCCTTGGACAGCACGATGGCCGCGCGGGTCTCGAAGTCGGGCGGGTCGATGGCCACCGACAGGCCCCAGGCCAGGCGCGACTTCAGCCGCGGCTCCAGGCCTTCGACCTCGCGCGGGTAGCGGTCGCAGGTCAGGATGATCTGCTGGCGGCCGTCGAACAGCGCGTTGAAGGTGTGGAAGAACTCCTCCTGGGTGCGGTCCTTGCCGGCGAAGAACTGGATGTCGTCGATCAGCAGCGCGTCGACCTGCTGGAAGCGGCGCTTGAACTGGTCCATGGTCCGCTCGATCAGCGCCTTGGTCATGGCGCTGAAGAACTGTTCCGAGCGCAGGTACAGCACGCGCGCGGCCGGGTTCTGCCGACGCATCTCGTTGCCGGCGGCGAACATCAGATGGGTCTTGCCCAGACCGGTGCCGCCGTACAGCAGCAGCGGGTTGTGGGCACGGTCGCCAGGCTTCTGCGCCGCCTGCCAGGCGGCGGCGCGGCCGAGCTGGTTGCTGCGGCCCTCGACGAAGTTGTCGAAGGTGTAGTGGGTATCGAGGTTGCCGGCGAAGGGCTCGACCGGCGCGGTCGCGGTGGTGGTCAGCGAGGCGCTGGCGCCGTTGCCCGAAGCGGCGGCCGGCTCGGCGGCCTTGGCGCGCGAGCCCACCGCCAGCGAGACCTGGTCCAGGCCGGCGTAGTGGTCGATCAGTTCGCGGATGCGCGGCAGGTAGCGCTCGCGCACCTGGTCGACGATGAAGGCGTTGGGCGCGTAGAGCACGACCGCGTCGGGACGTTGCTCGGCCTGCAGCGGCTTGAGCCAGGTGTGGACATCTTCGGCCGGCAATTCGGCTTCCAGGCGTTCTAGGCAGCGGGGCCAGGCATCCATTTCGTGAGATCGATCATCCACCGCCGGGCCTGCTCGCGCGGCTCGACGGCACGTGGAAAAGAGGGCCGGGCAGGGTACCACGTCGACCGGTTTTCCCACCGCCGGCCCACGGCTCATCCACAGCTCCATCCACAGCGCGGCGATTCCCGAGCTTGACGCGCACTTTGGCGGCCCCGTAGAATTTCCGGTTCTTTCCACCCCTTATCGCCTGAGAGTGCCCCATGGCCACCAAGCGCACCTACCAGCCCAGCAACCTCAAGCGCAAGCGCGACCACGGTTTCCGTGCCCGCATGAAGACCGCTGACGGTCGCAAGATCCTCGCCCGTCGCCGCGCGAAGGGCCGCAAGACGCTCTGCGCCTGATGCCTCGCGCCGCGCCTCGCGCGCGGCCGGTCGTCACAGCATGCGTTTGCACACCAAGCCCGCGCCGCGCAACGGTGCGGGCTTTGTCGTGCCATGAGTCCTGATATTCCGTCCAAGACCTTTCCCCGCCGGGCGCGCGTGCGCACCTCGGCCGAGTACACCCGGGTCTTCGGCCTCGCCCGCCGCCACGCCACGCCGCTGATCGCCCTGCACCTGGCGGCCGGTGGCGAACAGGCGCGCCTGGGGCTGGCGGTCTCGCGCAAGGTCGACAAGCGCGCGGTCGGACGCAACCGCATCAAGCGCGTGCTGCGCGACCACTTCCGTGCGCTGCGCCTGGCGCTGCCGGCCGGCGACTACGTGCTGGTGGCGCGTCCGGCTGCGGCGCAGGCTTCGGCGGCGCAGCTGCGCGCGGCCTTCGACCAGCTGCTCCAGCGCGCCGGCGCGTTGCCCGCCTTGGATGCGGGCGGCACAATGCGCCCCGCGCCAGCGCGCCCCTCCTCTTCCCTTTCCACGCCGGACGCTGCAACCGGCTGAGACTGCCTGCCTCCATGAACCAGACCCGTGTTTTCCTGATCTTCGCCTGGCTGATGGTGGCGACCCTGTTGTGGATGGAGTGGGGCAAGTGGAAGACCGCCCAGGAGCATCCGGCCACGCCGGTGGCCGCGGCCACGGCGACGCCCGCGGCCGATGCCAGCGGCAGCGGCGTGCCCAGCACCGAGGGGCTGGCGACCACGCCGTCGCCGGGCACCGCCGCGGCCACGACCGCACCGGCCAATTCCGCCGCCGCCGCGCCGGCCGCGGCTTCGACCCAGGTCACCGTCACCACCGACACGCTCAAGCTGGTCATCGATGGCAGCAAGGTGCTGCGCGCGCAGCTGCTGCAGTACCCGCAGACCCGCGATGCCGGCGCGCCGCCGGTGGAGCTGTTCAACCAGAACCCGGGCCAGCTGTACACCGCAGGCCTGGCCTGGACCAGCCAGGGCAGCGCCGCGCCGGGACCGGACGCGGTGTTCCGCCCCGAGCAGCCGCAGCGCGACTACGTGCTGGCCGACGGCCAGGATGCCCTGCGCATTCCCTTCGTGTGGGAAGGCAACGGCGTGCGCATCGTGCGCACCTTCAGCATCGCCCGCGGCGCCTACCTGATCGGCGTGTCCGACCAGGTCACCAACACCGGCGCCGCGCCGTGGACGGCGGTGGTCTATCGCCAGCTCGAGCGCACGCCGCCGCCGCCGGTCAAGGGCGGCATCACCAACCCGCATGCCTTCAGCCTGGTCGGCGCCGCCTGGCGCACCGCCAGCGGGGCCTATGAGCGCCGCAAGTTCGGCGACGACTACCTGGAGGACGGCAAGCTCAACCAGGACATGAAGGGCGGCTGGATCGCGATGCTGGAGCATCACTTCCTCAGCGCCTGGGTGCCCGATCCGCAGCAGCCGGCGCTGGTATCGCTGGACGAGCGCACCGTGAGCGGCGTGCGCCGCTATCTGGTCAGCGAGACCGGTCCCAGCCTGACCGTGGCGCCCGGCCAGACCGGCACCACCGATGCGCGGTTGTGGGTCGGCCCGAAGCTGGTCAAGGCGATCAAGGCCTCCGGCATTCCCGGCCTGGACAGCGCGGTGGACTACAGCCGCTTCGCGCCGCTGGCGGTGATCGGCTCGGGCCTGTTCTGGATCCTGAGCCATCTGCACGATCTGCTCGGCAACTGGGGCTGGTCGATCATCGGCCTGGTGGTGGTGGTCAAGCTGGTGCTGTTCCCGCTGTCCTCGGCGCAGTACAAGTCGATGGCCAAGATGCGCAAGTTCCAGCCGCGCATGCAGCAGCTCAAGGAGCGCTACGGCGAGGACCGGGCCAAGCTGCAGCAGGCCATGATGGAGCTGTACAAGAAGGAGAAGATCAACCCGATGGGCGGCTGTCTGCCGCTGCTGGTGCAGATGCCGATCTTCCTGTGCCTGTACTGGGTGCTCAACGAGTCGGTGGAGCTGCGCCAGGCGCCGTGGATCCTGTGGATCCAGGACCTCACCGCGCGCGATCCGTACTTCATCCTGCCGGTGCTCAACGTGCTGGTGATGTGGCTGACGCAGAAGCTCTCGCCGACCACGGGCATGGACCCGACCCAGGCCAAGATGATGCAGTTCATGCCGCTGATCTTCGGCGCGACCATGGCCTTCTTCCCCTCCGGCCTGGTGCTGTACTGGGTGACCAACGGCACCCTGAGCCTGCTGCAGCAGTGGTGGATGGGCCGCATCCACGGCCAGCCCTCGCTGGGCAAGCCGGAAAGCGACAAGCCGGACAAGACGGTCCGCAAGTAAGTCGCTCGCCGCTTCACCGCAAAAGCCCGCCGTCTTCGGCGGGCTTTTGTTTGTTTCTCTCTTTCAGTGATGGATCGCGAAGCGTGGCGTTGCGGCTTCGGAGGGGCAGCGGTCCGGCGGCCGGGGGCCGCTTATCCCTCGATCAGGGCATCCTGCCCTGACTCGGGCGCTCGGCGTCCTGCCTCGCTCGTCGCGGCCCCCGGCCGCCGGACCGCTGCCTCGCGCATTGAGGTTCGAGACTTTGTTTTAGAAGAAGTCTTGAGCTATCCGCCGCGGGGCCTCGGCCCGATCGGGCGCGCGTAGAGCGGGCCAGGGATGGCCCGCGGCGGCGAGTCCGCCTTAGGTGGCGGACCGAGCCGAGGAGCCGCGCCTGGCCGGGTCGAGGCTGCTCGGCGAAGTCCGCTCCACACCACCGCGCTCATGTCATCAACACGCGTGCCCTCCACACTCCGGCGAAGCTTTTTGTTTTTGGGCGAGAGCCCGGGCACGATGCCGGGCGCCGCACTGTCCTCATCGAATCCGCACGCCATGCACGCATCGCTTTCGCAGACCGACACCATCGCCGCCGTGGCCACCGCGGCAGGCGCGGGCGGGGTGGGCATCGTGCGCCTGTCGGGTCCGCGTGCGAGAGACATCGCCCGGGCGATGGGCGCGGGCGAACTGGCGCCGCGACAGGCGCGCTATGCGCGCTTCGTCGATGGCGCGGGCGAGGTGATCGACGACGGCATCGCGCTGGCCTTCGTCGCGCCGGCCAGTTTCACCGGCGAGGACGTGGTCGAACTGCAGGCGCATGGCAGCCCGGTGGTGCTGCGGGCGCTGGTCGCGCGCGCCTGCGCGCTGGGCGCGCGCCAGGCGCGGCCGGGCGAGTTCTCCGAACGCGCCTTCCTCAACGGCAAGCTCGACCTGGCCCAGGCCGAGGCGGTGGCCGACCTGATCGCCGCTGGCGACGTGCGCGCCGCGCGCGCGGCGCGGCGTTCGCTCGACGGCGTGTTCTCGCGCCGCGTCGACGCGCTGGCCGAGCAGCTGCTGCGGCTGCGGGTCCACGTGGAGGCGGCGATCGACTTCGCCGACGAGCCGCTGGAGACCCTGGGCGGCGCGGCCGTGCACGCCGGCGTGCAGGCGCTGCTGGCCGACCTGGAGCAGCTGCTGGACGAAGCCCGGCGCGGCCGCCGGCTGCGCGATGGCCTGCACGTGGTGATCGTCGGGCCGCCCAACGCAGGCAAGAGTTCGCTGCTCAACGCCCTGGCCGGACGCGAGCGCGCCATCGTCACCGACACCGCCGGCACCACGCGCGACACGTTGCATGAGGTGATCCGCATCGACGGCGTCGAACTGACCCTGGTCGACACGGCGGGCCTGCGCGAGGGCGGCGATGCGATCGAACGCGAAGGCATGCGCCGCGCCGGCGACGAACTGCAGCGGGCCGACGTGGCGCTGGTCATGCTCGATGCACGCGACCCGCAGGCCGGTCGCGACGCCGTGGCCAGGGTCCTCGATCCGGCCACGCCCAGGCTGTGGCTGCACAACAAGCTCGACCTGTTGCCCGCCGCGCCGGACCTGGACCAGGACGCACTGGCGCTGTCCACGCGCACCGGCGCCGGCCTCGATGCGCTGGTGGCGCGCCTGCAGGCCCTGGCACTGGGCCAGGCCGGCGCCGCGGTGGAAGGCGAGTTCTCGGCGCGCGCCCGGCATGTGCAGGCGTTGGAGGACGCGCGCGGGCATGCGGTGCTGGCAAAACGGGAACTCGATCACGAATCCCTGGCGCTGGCGGCCGAGGAACTGCGCCTGGCCCATGACGCGCTGGGCGAGATCACCGGCAGGATTTCCCCCGACGCGCTGCTGGGCCGGATCTTCTCGACCTTCTGCATCGGCAAGTGAACCGCCCGGCCAGTTGACAAGCGGGCCCCGGAACGCGAGTTTCTGACGCTTGGCCTGCGCCATGCGGGCCCCCGGGGGAACCACCAATGTCCAAGCTCACACCGACCGCCCTGCGGCCCGTGGCCGCATTCGCGCTGCTGGCATGGCTCGCCGCCTGCTCGCAGCAGCCTTCACCCACGCCCGCGGCCAGCACGCCGCCGCCCACCGATCCGCAGAGCGCGGCCCAGGCCGTGGCCGCCGATGCCGCGCCCAAGGCCGCGGTCGCCGCGAGCGTGCAGGCCATGAGCGCCGACGACCTGCGCGCGGCAGCCACGCGCGCGATCGGCCAGAACCGCCTGTACGCGCCGGCCGGCGACAACGCGGTGGAGTACTACCTGGCCCTGCGCGACAAGCAGCCCGACGATCCGGCGGTGACCAGCGCACTGACCGACTTCATGCCCTACACGGTGATCGCCGCCGAGCAGAGCATCGGCCGCAAGGACTTCGACGAAGCCCGGCGCCTGCAGGCCTTGATCCGCAAGGCCGATCCCAACGCGCCGTCCCTGCCGCGCCTGGCGGCGGCCACCGACGCCGGCGAGAAGCTGCTGGCCCAGCAGAGCAGCGACGAGGTGGCCAAGGCCAAGGCCGCCGCCGAGGCCAAGACCCGCGAGGCCCAGCGCCTGGCCGAGCAGGCCGCCCAGCAGCGGCAGGCCGCCGACACGCCGGCCGCGCCCCCGCGCGCCCCGCGCGAGGAGCCCGCGCGCCCGGCCCTCCACGCCGGCCGCCGCGCCCGCGCCACGCCCGCAGACCGCCGCCGCGCCGGCGGCCGAGGAACCCGCGCCGCGTCCGGCCACGCCGGCCGCCTCCGGCGGCGAGCGCCGCCTGCTCAGCGCGCCGCCGCCGCGCTATCCGATGGATGCGCTGCGCGCCGGCACCAGCGGCCAGGTGGTGGTGGAGATCACCATCGGCGGCGATGGCGATGTCACCAACGCGCGCGTGGTCCAGGCCACGCCGCCGCGCGTGTTCGACCGCGCCGCGCTGACCGCGGTCAAGCGCTGGAAGTTCGAGCCCACCGGCGCCACCAGCACCACGCGCCGCACGATCGCGTTCAACCCGGGCTGATCGCGCCGGGCAACGCAAAAAGGAAGGGCCGGCAATGCCGGCCCTTCTTCGTTGCAGGCGATGCAGGCTCAGCCGGAAATCGCCAGCTGCTCGCCGCGGTAGCGGCGCACCGCCAGGAACCACATCAGCCCGGCCAGGGCGAAGCTGGCGCCCAGATAGATGCCCCATTGCGCCGGCGAGACGACCTCGCCGCGCACGACCTTCAGGATCAGCTGGTTCTGCGCCAGGAACGGCACCGCGAACTGCCACAGCTGGGTCTTGACCGGGTTCACCATCAGCACGATCGAGGGCAGCATCGGCAAGAGCATCAGCCAGCTCATGTGGCTCTGCGCCTCCTTCATGCTCTTGGCCGTGGCCGACAGATAGGTCAGCAGCGTGGTGCCGATGAAGACCATCGGCATCAGGATCAGCAGCAGCAGCGCGATGGTCGAGAAGCTCACCGCCATCTGCCGCCCGACCGTGGGCGAGACCACCGCGGTGACCTTGAACATCAGCAGCGTCAGCGCCAGCGACAGCAGCGCCACCGCGCAGGCGGCGGCGACCTTGCCGCTGACCACCGCGCCGCGCGGGGCGGGCGTGGCCAGCAGCGGTTCCAGCGACTGGCGTTCGCGCTCGCCGGCGGTGCCGTCCATGATCAGGTAGGCGCCGCCGATGAAGGCGCTGAGGATCAGCAGGTACGGCAGCAGCACGCCCACCAGCCGGCCACGCTTGGCTTCCTCGGAGGCCATGTCGGTGTCGCTGATCTGCAGCGGTGCGGCCGCGGCCGGGCTGACGCCGCGCGCGAGCAGGCGCAGCGCGCCGACCTGGCTGTTGTAGGCCCGCAGCAAGGCCTGCACGCGCTTGACCGGCACCTCGGCGTTCTGCCGGGTTGAGTCGCTCAGGATCTCCACCGGCGCCGGCTCGCTCTTGCGCCACTTCTCGCCATAGTCCTGGCCGATGCGCAGGATCACGTCGGCCTTCTGCTCGGCGATGGCCGCAGCGACGTCGGCCGGGGGATCGACCACGGTGACATTCTGGCCTTCCAGCCAGGCGATCAGGTTGGGCGCGTGCTGCTTGCCGATCACCGGCAGTTCCAGCGGCTTGTCGGTCAGGTCGCGGATGCGGTTCTCGGTCAGGGTGAACAGCCCGATCAACAGCACCGGCACCAGCACCGGGCTGAGCAGGAGCGAGAGCGCCACGGTGCGGCGGTCGCGGAAGAAGTCGAGCAACTCCTTGCGCATGACCACCCACAAAGTCTTCAGGCTGTTCATGCCAGCAGGCCCTCCTCCGAGCCGATCGCTTCGACGAAGGCGTCCTCCAGGTTCTCGTGTCCGTACTGCGCGCGCAGTTCATCCGGCGTGCCGGCGGCCACCACCGTGCCCTTGGCGATGATCACGATGCGATCGCACAGTGCGGCCACCTCCTGCATGATGTGGCTGGAGAACACCACGCAGCGGCCTTCGCCGCGCAGCTGCTTGAGGAACTCGCGCAGGCCGCGGGTGGTCATCACGTCCAGGCCGTTGGTCGGCTCGTCCAGCACCACGTTGCGCGGGTCGTGCACCAGCGCGCGGGCGATGGCGGTCTTGGTGCGCTGGCCCTGGCTGAAGCCCTCGGTGCGCCGGTCCAGGAAGTCGGTCATGTTCAGCGCGTGCGCCAGGCGCTCGGTGCGCGCGGCGATGGTGGCCTTGTCCAGCCCGTGCAGCGCGCCGAAGTAGGCGATGTTCTCGCGCGCGGTCAGGCGCTTGTACACGCCGCGCGCGTCGGGCAGCACGCCCAGCGCGCGCCGCGCCGCCTGCGGATCGGCGGCCACGTCCACGCCGTCGATCAGCACCTGGCCCTGGTCGGGCTGCATCAGCGTGTAGAGCATGCGCAGGGTGGTGGTCTTGCCGGCGCCGTTGGGGCCGAGCAGGCCGGTGATCTGGCCGTCGGCGGCGGTGAAGTCCACCCCGCTCACGGCCTTGACCACGGTCTTCTTCGATTGGAAGGTCTTGTGGAGATTCTGCAGGGCGATCATGGGTCCCATCCGTAGAAGCCGGTGAAAGGCGGGGTGTCGGTGAGGCGGTCCAGGCACTTGGCGTCCAGCGACTTGGCGTCGGCCTTGTCCAGGAACTGGCCCAGCAGCTGCGGCGCGCAGCCCACGGCGATGACGTTGTGGCCCTGGCCCTTGAGCACCAGGTGGCGCGCATTGGGCAGCGACTTGGCCACTTCCGCGCCGTAGCGCGGCGGGGTCACCGGATCGAACTGGCCGCTCAGCAGCAGCGCCGGCACGTCGGTGGACAGCGGCTTGCGAAAGTTCGCCGCACGCGTGCCCTTGGGCCATACCGCGCACTGCGCCTTGAGCCCCTCGACGATGGCGTTGCCTAGCAGGGAGCCGTCCTGCCCGGGATCGGGCGCCAGCTCGCTGCCGTCCTCGGCGCAGATCACCGACAGCTGCATGCCCATGGCCATCGAATCGGACAGCGAGCCGCTGATCAGGCTGGTCGTGGCGGCCAGCGTGTCGTAGCGGCCCTGCGCGGCTTCGGCGAACTGCAGCGGCAGGGTCGCGGTCATCAGCGGCATGTAGGCTGACATGCGCACCAGTCCGGCCACATCGCCGGCGTGCAAGGTCTCCTGGCGCGCCGCGCCGGTGACCGGATCGCGGAAGGTCACGGTCGGCGGCTGCGTGCGCAGGGTCTGCATCAACGCGTTGAGGCGCTGGCGCGGGTTGCCCAGCTTGTCGGCGCAGGCCTTGTCGTTGGCGCAGCGGGCGAACTGCAGGTCCAGCGCGCTTTCCAGGTTCTGCGCGAACTCGTTGCCCAGCACCAGCGAATTGGGCGCCACGCCGTCGAGCACGATGGCGCGCGTGTGCCGGGGATAGGTGGCCGCGTACTGCTGGGCCACGCGCGTGCCGTAGGACACGCCCACCAGGTCGATCCGCTCGGCGCCGATGGCCTGGCGTACCGCGTCCAGGTCGGCGATCGCATCGCCGGTGGTGTAGAAGCGCGGGTCGGCCTTCTTCTCCAGCTGCGCCAGGCAGCTGCGGGCGTAGGCCGCGGCGGCGTCCGGCGTGTCGATGGACTGGGCCTTGTCCGGCTGCGGGCACTGCAGCGGATTGGAGCCGCCGGTGCCGCGCTGGTCGACCAGGATCACATGGCGCTTGGCGTTGATCTTGGCGAAGGCCGGCTGCACCTGCGGATAGGTGTCCAGCGCCGACTGGCCGGGGCCGCCGGCCAGCATGAACACCGGATCGGGCTCGGCCGAGGTGTCGTTCTGCGCCGGTACCCAGCCGATGCGCAGGGCGATCCTGCGCCCGCCGGGCGCGGCGCGGTTCTCGGGGACCTGCAGCGTGGCGCACTGGGCCTCCACCGAGGTCGGCATCAGTGGCGCGCTGAGCGTGCAGGGTTTGAACTCCAGCGTGCCCAGCGTGCGCGCCTGCGCCGCCGGGACGCTGGCCGCCAGCAGCAGGGCCGGCCACCACCATCGTTGTTGCATGGGACTCTCCTTGGAAGGCATCCGTTGTCCGGATGTGGATGCTGACATGACGCGCCGCGCCGGCCGATGTGACCGGGCACGGCGCCGGTTACGGTTCGAACAGGAAGATCGCCTCGATCGGCTCGCCGAACAGGCGCGCGATCTGGAAGGCCAGCGGCAGGCTCGGGTCGTACTTGCCGGTCTCAATCGAGTTGATGGTCTGGCGCGACACGCCCAGGCGTTCGCCCAGCGCCGCCTGCGACCAGCCGCGCGCCTCGCGTAGTTCGCGCACGCGGCTGTTCACAGGTACTTGCGCAGCTGCCAGGTGTAGACCACCACCTGCACCAGCATCAGCCACACCCCCAGCCACAGCAGCGCGTTGCCGGCGTCGATCCGGATCAGCCCGAGGCGCATCAGCACCCAGGCGACGAAGTAGCCCTGCGACACCAGCAGCGCGGCCAGCGCCCAGCTTTCCACCTCCAGCTTGCGCATCAGCTCGTCCAGCTGGCGCAGGCGCAGCAGGGTGGCCGCCACGAACAGGCCCATCGCCAGCAGGGGCAGCGCGCCCAGCACCAGCACCTGCACCGGCGAGGCGGTCTGCGGCACGCCCCACCGCGCCAGCAGCACCAGCAGCACGTACAGCGCCAGGGCGATGCCGTTGAACCAGCGCACGCGACGATCGGCGCAGGCGCCCTGCTCGCGGGCCTCCAGCAGCAGGAAGTAGGTGCGCCGGGCCCCGGGGATCAGCAGCACCAGCAGCAGCACGGCCAGCGCGGTGCCCATGCCCGCCGCCATGCCCAGCAGCGTCTGCCGCCCGTCGGCGCTGAGCGTGGGCAGCAGGCCCGGCACCAGCGCCAGCACCGCCACCGCGGCGGCCAGGGCCGCGATCAGCGGCAGGCGCCAGCGCAGCGAGCGCGGCGCGGGTGTGGTCTGGTCATTCATCGGCGTGCTCGGCCTGTGGCGGGAGGCGGCGCGCCTGGGCGCGGTCGTGCAACGGAGCGGTGTCCATGCGAGGCGCGATGTCAAGGAAGGTTGACACCATCCTGCGCGCGAAGCCGGCACCGTGTCAAGCACGCTTTACACCGCGGCCAGGCCCTACTTGGAGCTGACGTATTTCTCGCGGCGGATCTGCGGGATCGGCAGGCCGTGGGCCTTCAGCGCCTCGAAGCAGGCGTCGACCATGTCCGGGTTGCCGCACAGGTAGGCGATGTCGCGGGTCGGGTCGGGCGCGATGCCCGGCAGCGCCTGCTGCACATAGCCGTGCTGGGCGCCGGCCTGCTGCTCGCGCGAGAGGCAGGGCAGGTAGGAGAAGCCCGGGTGCGCGGCGGCGAAGGCGGCGAACTCGTCGTGATAGAGCAGCTCGCCCAAGGTGCGCGCGCCCTGCAGCAGCACCACTTCGACGCCGCGCCCGGCCATGGCCGCGGCCAGCGCCGGCAGCATGGCCCGATATGGCGTCACGCCGGTGCCGGTGGCGATCAGCACATAGCGCGCGTTGGCATCGCCCGGCTGCAGGGTGAAGCGGCCGAACGGTCCGCTCGCCTGCACCAGCTGCCCCGGCGTCAGCGCCTCGAACAGCGCCGTGGCCGCGCCGCCCGGCACGTAGCTCACCGCCATCTCCACCGTGCCGTCGGCCGCCGCGCCGGGCGCGCGCACGTTGGCCAGCGAGTAGCTGCGCCGGGCCGCGCTACCGTCGGCCATGGTGAAGTGCACCTGGATGAACTGCCCGGGGATGAAGTCCAGCGTCGCCGCGTCGGCGCGGCGGAACACGTAATGGCCCACGCTCGGGGCCAGCATGCGGCGGGCGATGAATTCCAGCGGAAACTGCGCGATGGCCAAGGCGTGGAACGGTCTGATGCCCGGAGCGACCGGGGCGGGGGACCTATAATAGGCGTCTGTCCGTCAGGCGGGCCCGACGCCCGCGCCAAGGCCTCCCATGACCTCGCTTCCCCCTGTCGCCGGGCCCGTCCCGGCGCTGTCCATCGTCGATCTGAAAAAGCGCTACGACAACGGCGTCGAGGCGCTCAAGGGCGTGTCGCTGAGCGTGGAGCCCGGCGATTTCTTCGCCCTGCTCGGGCCCAACGGCGCCGGCAAGTCCACCCTGATCGGCATCATCTCCTCGCTTGTCAACAAGACCTCCGGGCAGGTGCAGGTGTTCGGCACCGACCTGGTCGCGCACCGCGACGCGGCCATGCGCCTGATCGGCCTGGTGCCGCAGGAGATCAACTTCAACCTGTTCGAGAAGCCCTTCGACATCCTGGTCAACTACGCCGGCTTCTACGGCATCCCGCGCGACGAGGCGGTGCCCCGCGCGGAAGAGGAGCTCAAGCGCGCGCAGCTGTGGGACAAGGCCTTCCTGATGAGCCGCACGCTGTCCGGCGGCATGAAGCGGCGGCTGATGATCGCCCGCGCCATGATGACCCGCCCGCGCCTGCTGATCCTGGACGAACCCACCGCCGGCGTGGACATCGAGATCCGCCGCGGCATGTGGAAGACGCTGCGCGAGATCAATGCCGCCGGCACCACGATCATCCTGACCACGCACTACCTGGAGGAAGCCGAGAGCCTGTGCCGCAACCTGGCGATCATCAACCACGGCCGCATCGTCCAGCAGGGGCCGATGCGCGCGCTGCTGGCGCAGCTGGACGTGGAAGGCTTCCTGCTGGACATCGATGGCGAACTGCCGGCGCAGCTGCCGGTGATCGAGGGCGCCACCCTGCTGGCCGCCGACCCGCACACGCTGGACCTGGACATGCCGCGGCAGATGGAGCTCAACCGCGTGTTCGACGCGCTCGACGAGGCCGGCATCCGCGTGCGCTCGATGCGCACCAAGTCCAACCGGCTCGAGGAGCTGTTTGTCCGCATGACCGCTGCGCCCGCCGCCGCGCAGGAGACCACCGCATGAGCAGCACCCCGACCCTGGTGCCGACCACCAGCAACGCCCGCCGCAACCTGACCGCGCTGTGGACCATCACCCGCCGCGAGGTCGCCCGCATCCTGCGCATCTGGGGCCAGACCCTGGTGCCGCCGGCGATCACGATGACGCTGTACTTCCTGATCTTCGGCGGCCTGATCGGCTCGAAGATCGGCGACATGGGCGGCTACTCCTACATGCAGTTCATCGTGCCGGGCCTGGTGATGATGAGCGTCATCCAGAACAGCTACGGCAACATCTCCTCCAGCTTCTTCGGCGCCAAGTTCGGACGCCACGTCGAGGAGCTGCTGGTCAGCCCGATGCCCAACTGGGTGATCCTGCTGGGCTACGTGGCCGGCGCGGTACTGCGCGGGCTGATGGTCGGCGCCATCGTCCTGGCGATCGCGATGTTCTTCACCCCGGTGCGCGTGCCGCATCCGCTGGTGACGCTGAGCACCGTGCTGCTGGGCGCGACCATCTTCTCGCTGGCCGGCTTCGTCAATGCGGCCTACGCCAGGAAGTTCGACGACATCGCCATCGTGCCGACCTTCATCCTGACCCCGCTGACCTATCTGGGCGGCGTGTTCTATTCGGTCAAGCTGCTGCCGGGCTGGGCCGAGGCGGCCACCCACCTCAACCCGATCTTCTACATGGTCAACGCCTTCCGCTACGGCCTGCTGGGCAGCTCGGACGTGCCGCTGTGGGTGGCCTATGCGCTGATGCTGGGCTTCGTCGTCGCGCTGGCCGCGCTGGGCCTGTATCTGCTCAAGCGCGGCGTGGGCCTGCGCAGCTGACGCGCGGGGCCGCGCGTCAGCGAAGGCTGGCCCCTCGGCGCCCTGGGTGAGCGGCGGCGCGTTGGCGCCGGCGGCGTGGATGCGCTGCCCGGCCTGATCGCGGCACGGGCCAGTCGTCGCATGCCAGGCGTCCGGAAGCGAGAAGCCGCGCCGCGCGCCTACGCCATGTCCCCGACCTGCCCGGAGAACGAAGGCTCGCCCGGCTCGGGGCCGCGAGCGCTCGCCCGCGCGTACTGCGTCGGCGGCTGTCCCACGTGGCGCGCGAAGGCGACGCTGAAGGTGCTCGCGGAGCTGTAGCCGACCCGCGCGGCGATGTCGGCGATGCCGAACTCATTGCGGCGCAGCAGATCCTTGGCCAGGGCCATGCGCCAGGCGAGCAGGTATTCCATCGGCGCCATGCCCACCGTGCGGCCGAAGCGCTCGAAGAATGTCGAGCGCGACAAGGCGGCTTCCTTCGCCAGCACCCCCACCGTCCATGCGCGCGTGGGTTGCGCGTGCATGGCGCGGATCGCCACGGCCAGGCGCGGATCGGCCAACCCGCGCGCCAGGCCCGGCGACGCCGCCGTGCCCGCGGCCGAACGCAGCGCTTCGATGAGCAGCACTTCCAGCAGGCGCGCGAGCACGACCTCGCGTGCGGGCCGCGCCTCGCGCGACTCCTCGCGCACCAACTGGACCAGCGTGGCGAGCCGTTGCTCGCCGTGCACATAGACCATCCGCGGCAGCAGCGAGACCAGCAGCGCCGCGTCCGGCGAGCCGAAGCTGCAGTGCCCGGCCAGGATGCGCAGGTCGATCGGGCCGTCCTGCGTGCCGATCCGGAACTCGCCGTCCGCCACCGCGGTCGGCGTGGTCTCGGCCACCTCCGCGTGCGGCGCAAGGCTGGACATCGTGAGGCGGTGAGCCGCGGGCACCAGGACGAAGTCGCCCGCCTGCAGCAGGATCGGCGCGCCGCCGTCGAGCGCCATGTGGCAACCGCCCTCCAGCACCGCGCAGTAGAAGGGCTGCCCGGCGTCCGAGCGCCGGATGCGCCAGGCGCCGGCACCGACCACGTACTTGGAGAACCGGGCGGCCGGCTGCAGCAGCGTGACCACCTCGGCCAACGGATCCACCATTTCTGGACGCTCGCAAACGAATCGGGGACTGTGGATCGTAGCGAGTACGAGGATGGCGATCTATCGTTGCGGCCTGTCCACGCGCAAAGGAATTCCCTTGAAGACCGTCCTGATCACCGGATGTTCCTCCGGCTTCGGCCTGGAGACCGCACGCTACTTCCTCGCCCGCGACTGGCGGGTACTCGCCACCATGCGCACGCCGCGCGAAGACCTGTTGCCGCCCTCGGCGCAGCTGCGCGTACTGCCGCTGGACGTCACCGATGCGCAGAGCATCCGCGCGGCCGTCGCGGCGGCAGGCCCGATCGACGTGCTGGTCAACAACGCCGGCTTCGGCGCGCCCGCCCCGTTCGAACTGACGGACATGGATACCGTGCGCGCGCTGTTCGATGCCAACACCTTCGGCACGATGGCGCTCACCCGGGCGGTGTTGCCGCAGATGCGCGCGCGCGGCGCCGGCGTCGTGGTGAACATCACCTCCAGCGTCACCTACAAGCCCTTGCCGCTGGTCGGCGTCTACCGCGCGGCCAAGGCGGCGGTGAATGCCTTCACCGAGTCGCTGGCGGGTGAGGTCGAACCCTTCGGCGTGCGCGTGCGCCTCGTGCTGCCGGGATCCTCGGGCGAGACGCGCTTCCGCGACACCGCCCGCACCCGCCTGCGCGGCATGGACGATGCGGTCTATGGCGACTTCATGCGCCACACCATCGCGCGGATGGCCGAATCCACCGGTCCGGGGACGCGCATGCAGGACGTGGCCGAGGCCGTCTGGCGCGCGGCGACCGATCCGTCGGCGCCGCTGTATCTGCCGGCCGGCGCGGATGCGCTGCAATGGGCGGCGGAAGCAGGCTGAGCCGGCGAACGCGCCAGCTGCCTCGCACGACGCGCCTGGCGGTACGCGCCGCTGGAAACCACAGCGGCAGCGTGCAAGGGCCAACGACCCGCATTGGAGGCGTCAGCAGCGGCGTCTGCCGTGATCGCAGCTTGGCCTTCAGACGGCCCTGGCGGCCATCGCTGCATGGCCCGGTGCTGGTGCCCGGCGTGAGCAGCGGCGCACTACACTTGCCGGCCATCCCAAGGCGAAGGAGTGCGACATGAGGCAGGTGGTCTTGACCGTGGCGGTGCTGGGCGGCGCGCTGGCGCTGGCGGCGTGCAAGCCGCAGCGGCCAGCGCAGGACGCCGCCGCCCCCGCGGCCAGTACGCCGACCGAGCCGGCCGCCGCCGCGCCGAAGGATGCCGCGCCGCCCGCGGCCAAGGCCTTCGACGCGTCCAGCCTGCCGGTGTCGAGCGTGCCCCTGGGCGACTTCCCCTACCTCAAGCTGCCCGATGGCTATGTGCCGACCAACAAGGCGGAGCTGGCCGAGTTCGACCAGGTGCCGCTGTGGACCGGCGACCGGCTCGAGCCGGTGGAAGGCCGGATCTGGTGGACCAACGTCAGCGCGGTCCAGGACAAGACCTTCTCGCAGCTGGAGCTGACCCGCAACATCGAGGCCGCGGTGGCGGCGATGGGTGGCCGCAAGATCTTCGATGGACAGATCCCGGCCGAGGCGCGCGACCAGCTCAAGGCCTGGCGCGGTGATCCGGCCACCCGTTTCGTCGATGGCCTGGGCGACTTCTACAACAACCCCGTACAGGTGTTCGTCGTTCATCGCGCCGACCGCGACATCTGGATCCACCTGTGCAGCTATCAGTTCGGCGCCGGGCTGCTGATCGCCGAGACCAAGCCGCTGCAGATCACCGCCGGCCTGCTGCCCGCCAGCGAGCTCAAGGCACAGATCGACAAGGCCGGCAAGGTCGCGCTGCAGGTCAACTTCGCCACGGACAAGACCGACATCCTGCCCGACTCGCAGCCGCAGATCGCCCAGGTCGTGCAGCTGCTCAAGGACGATCCGGCGCTGAAGCTGGCGGTCAACGGCTACACCGACAACACCGGCGATCCGGCGCACAACAAGGCGCTGTCCGAGGGCCGCGCCAAGGCGGTGGTGGCCGCGCTGACCGCGCAAGGTATCGAGGCCGCGCGCCTGTCCGCCGCCGGCTTCGGCGAGGCCGATCCGGTGGCCGACAACGCCAGCGAGGACGGCAAGGCGAAGAACCGCCGCGTCGAACTGGTCAAGCAGTGACGGTCATGCCGGCCAGGCTCCACGCCCGTTGGCGCATCCCGCGCCCGCGTGCTTACATGCCTGCCGTTGACTGAGTAAGAGGCGAGGCATGCGCATCCTGGTGTTGGGGGCCGGCGGCACCGGCGGCTACTTCGGCGGCCGCCTGGCGCAGGCCGGGGTCGACGTGACCTTTCTGGTGCGCCCGGCGCGTGCCGCGCAGCTGGCCCGCGACGGCCTGGTGATCCAGAGCCCGCTGGGCGATGCGCGCCTGGACGTGGCTGCCGTCACCGCCGAGGCATTGCCCGCGCTGGCCGCGCGGCAGCCCTTCGACCTGGCGCTGCTGAGCTGCAAGGCCTACGACCTGGACAGTTCACTCGACGCCATCGCCCCGGCGGTCGGCGCGGACACCACGGTGCTGCCGATCCTCAACGGCCTGCTGCACTATGCGGCGCTGGATGCGCGCTTCGGGGCCGACAAGGTGCTGGGCGGGCTGTGCTTCATCAGCGCCATGAAGGGCGAGCAGGGTCAGATCGTGCACCTGGGCAAGGTGGCCTCGGTCACCTTCGGCGAGCGCGACGGCCGCGGCGACACGCCGCGCGTGCAGGCGCTGGCCGCGGCGCTGGCGCAGGCCGGCGTGCAGTACGAGGCACGCAGCGACATCGCCGTGGCGCAGTGGACCAAGTACACCTTCCTCGCCGCGCTGGCCGCGTCGGCCTGCCTGATGCGCGGCAGCGTCGGCGCGATCGTGGCCTGCGAGGGCGGCCGCGACTTCATGACCAGCCTGTACCGCGAATGCCTGGACGTGGCGGCCGCATCCGGAAGCCAGGTCCCCGAGGCCGCGCAGGCCTCGATGCTGGAAGTGCTCACCCAGCCCGGCTCGTCGCTGACCGCCTCGATGCTGCGCGACCTGCAGGCCGGCCAGCGCGTGGAAGCCGCGCACATCGTCGGCGACATGGTCCATCGCGCCGCCCATGCCGGCCTGCGCGCGCCGCGCCTGGAGACGGCCTGGATCCACCTGCAGGTCTACGCCGCGCAGCGCGCCTGAGGTCCTTCGCGCCGCCGCCACGCGCGACTGCCGATGCTGCGCGGCGTTGCGTCCAAGGGGGGAGCGGTGCCGATGAAAGGCTTGTCCGGGTTGTTCAAGGCCGGCCACGTGCTGGTGATCCTCATGTTCGTGCTGTGCGGCGTGGCCCTGCTGTGGCTGGCCGCGCAGGAGCTGTGGCACGGCCTGGTCCAGGCGCCGGCCGGGGCGGACATGCGGGCGCGCTTCAACACCGTGCTTGAGTGCGTCGGCCTGCTGACCATCGCGCTGGTGTCGATCGAGCTGGGCCAGACGATCTTCGAGGAAGAGGTGCTGCGCGACGTCAAGGTCAGCGGGCCCACGCGCGTGCGCCGCTACCTGTCGCGCTTCATGGTGGTGGTGGTGATCGCGCTGTCGATCGAGACGCTGGTGTCGGTGTTCGAGATGGCGCACGAGGCGCCCGACCAGCTGCCCTACGCGGCGTCGATCGGCGCCACCGCGGCGCTGCTGCTGGTGTCCTGGGGCGTGTTCGTACGCTTCAACCGCGCCGCCGAGGAGCTGGAGCCCGAGGCGATGGCCGATGCCAAGCGCGAGGACGACAAGGTCGAGTCCTAGCGCCGGTCGTCAGTCCCCGGGCAGGCGGAAGAAGGCACGCGCGGTGGCGGTGGTCGCCTGCGCGGTACGGTCCGCGTCCTCGCCGCGGTCGCGCGCCAGTTCCGCGGCGATGTGCGGCAGGAAGGCCGGCTCGTTGCGCCGGTCCTTCGGCAGCGGCCTGAGCGTGCGCGGCAGCAGGTAGGGCGCGTCGGTCTCGATCATCAGCCGCTGCGCCGGGATGCCGGGGACCAGCTCGCGCAGGTGCGCGCCGCGGCGCTCGTCGCACAGCCAGCCGGTGATGCCGATGTGCCAGTCCTGGTCGAGGTAGTCGAACAGCTCCTCGCGCGTGCCGGTGAAGCAATGCACCACCGCCGCCGGCAGCCGGCCGTCGAACTGCTTCATGATCGCCATGAAGTCCGCATGCGCATCGCGCTGGTGCAGGAACAGCGGCTTGCCGGTGTCCACCGCGGTCTGCAGCTGGCGCTCGAACGCGCGCCGCTGCGCCGGGCGCGGCGAGAAGTCGCGGTTGTAGTCCAGCCCGCATTCGCCCACGGCCACCACTTCCGGCTGGGCGAGCAGGGCGCGCATCTCCGCGTCGCACTCCTCGGTGTATTCGACCGCGTGATGCGGATGCACGCCGGCGGTGGCGAACAGCACGCCCGGATGCGCGTGCGCCAGGTCCAGCGCCTTGGGCGAATGCTCGCGGCTGGCGCCGGTGATCACCAGCTGGGCCACGCCGGCCGCGCGGGCGCGCTGCAGCACGGCGTCGCGGTCGCGGTCGAAGGACTCGTGGGTGAGGTTGGCACCGATGTCGATGAGCTGCATGGAGCGTGGCGCACGAACGTGGGGGAGGCCATTGTAGGGCGTGCCCGCCGCGCGCCTTATCCTGTGCGCGATGTCCGCACCGTCCTTTCCCATCGCTTCGCTGCTGCCGCAGATCACCGCCTCGCTGGCCGACCATCCGCGCCTGGTGCTTGAGGCCCCGCCCGGCGCCGGCAAGACCACCCAGGTGCCGCTGGCCCTGCTCGACGCGCCGTGGCTGGAAGGCCGCCGGATCGTGATGCTCGAACCGCGGCGCGTGGCCGCGCGTGCTGCCGCCGGTTTCATGGCCCGGCAGCTGGGCGAAGCGGTGGGCGAGACCGTCGGCTATCGCATCCGCTTCGAGAACAGGGTCGGCCCGCGCACGCGGATCGAGGTGGTGACCGAAGGCATCCTCACCCGCATACTGCAGGACGACCCGCTGCTGGAAGGCGTCGGCGCGCTGCTGTTCGACGAATTCCACGAGCGCCACTTGGCCGGCGACCTCGGCTTGGCCCTGGCGCTGGACGTGCAGGCCGGCCTGCGCGAAGACCTGCGCATCGTGGTGATGTCGGCGACGCTGGATGGCGAGCGCCTGTCGCAGTGGCTGGACGCGCCGCGGCTGACCAGCGCCGGGCGCAGCTTCCCGGTGGCGGTGTCGCACTTCCCCGCGCGCCGCGACGAGGCGCTGGAGTCGCAGGCGCGCCGCGCGATCGAGCAGGCGCTGGCCGAGCAGCCCGGCGACCTGCTGGTGTTCCTGCCCGGGCAGCGCGAGATCGGCAAGGTCGAGGCCGCGCTGGGCCACAGCCCGGCGCTGGGCCAGGCGCACGTGCTGGCCCTGCATGGCGAGTTGCCGGTCGAGCGCCAGTCCGAAGTGCTGCAGCCCGATCCCGACGGCCGCCGCCGCGTCGTGCTGGCCACCAACGTGGCCGAGTCGTCGGTGACCCTGCCCGGCGTGCGCGTAGTGATCGACAGCGGCCTGGCGCGCGAGCCGCGCTTCGATCCCAACAGCGGCTTCTCGCGGCTGGACGTGGTGAGCATCGCCCAGGCCTCGGCCGATCAGCGCGCCGGCCGCGCCGGGCGCGTGGCCGAGGGCGTCGCCTGGCGGCTGTGGCCGGCCTCGCAGCGGCTCGAACCGCAGCGCCGCCCGGAGCTGGCCCAGGTCGAACTGGCCGCGCTGGCGCTGGAACTGGCCGCCTGGGGCAGTGACGCGCTGCGCTTCCCCGACCCGCCGCCGGCCGGCGCGCTGGCCGCCGCGCGCGATCTGCTGCGCAAGCTCGGCGCGCTGAGCCAGGCCGGCACCATCACCGAGACCGGGCGGCGGATGCTGCGCCTGGGCACGCATCCGCGCCTGGCGGCGATGCTGCTGGCCGCGCCCGCCGGGCCGCTGCGCGCGCTGGCCTGCGACCTGGCCGCCATGATCGAGGCGCGCGATCCATTGCGCCAGGCCGGCGATGGCCTGGCCGCGCGCTGGCGTGCGCTCGCGGCGTTCCGCAACGGGCGCGTGGCGGGCGATGCGCACCGCGGCGGCCTGGCGACCATCGATGCCGCCGCGCGCCAGTGGCGCCGCCGCGTGCGCGAGGACGCCAGCGCCCCGGCCGAACTGGACGCGCACGTGCTCGGCGATCTGCTCATCCACGCCTTCCCCGACCGCATCGGCTTCCGCCACGCGACCGATCCGCTGCGCTATGCGCTGAGCAACGGCCGCACCGCGCGCCTGTTCGACGACAGCAGCCTGCGCGGCGAGCCGTGGATCGTGGCCAGCGAGCTGCGCTTCGAGGCGCGCGACGGCCTGATCCTGCGCGGCGCGCCGGTGGACGAGGCCGCGCTGCGGCAGGCCTTTCCCGAGCGCTTCTCCACCGGCGACCACGTGCGCTGGGACGCGGACCGGCGCGCGCTGGTGGCCCAGCGCGAGGCGCGCTTCGACGCCATCGTGCTGGACGCGCGTCCGGCCGGCCGCGTCGATCCGGCGCAGGCCGCCGGCGCGCTGACCGAGGCCGTGCGCGAACTCGGCCTGGAGGCGCTGCCGTGGACGCCGGGCCTGCGCCAGTGGCAGGCGCGCGTGCAGAGCCTGCGCGCCTGGATGCCCGAACTGGACCTGCCCGACCGGTCCGACGCGGCGCTGCTGGCCACGCTGGACCAATGGCTCCGGCCCGCCTTCACCGGCAAGACGCGCCTGGACGCGCTGGACGAGGCCACGCTGGGCGAGGCGCTCAAGTCCGGCCTGGACTGGTCCCTGCGCCAGCGCATCGACACCCTGGCGCCCACCCGCATCGCCGTGCCCTCCGGCCTGGAGCGGCCCATCGACTACGGCCTGGAACACGACGGCAGCCCGCGCGCGCCGGTGCTGGCGGTCAAGCTGCAGGAACTGTTCGGCCTGGGCGATACCCCGCGCATCGCCGACGGGCGCGTGCCGCTGACCCTGCACCTGCTCTCGCCGGGCGGCAAGCCGCTGCAGGTCACCCAGGACCTGCGCAGCTTCTGGGCCAACACCTATGCCGAGGTGCGCAAGGAAATGAAGGGCCGCTATCCCCGCCATCCCTGGCCCGACGACCCCTGGAGCGCCACCGCCACCCACCGCGCCAAGCCGCGCGGAACCTGAGCCGTCTGTTCTGGAGCGCGTCGCTTCCGTGGGAGCCGCCATGGCGGCGATGAAGCTTTCCCGGTAAGCCCCTCGCCGCCATGGCGGCTCCCACCCCACCAAGCTAAATCAGCGAATCCCGGCATTCAGCCTGCGGCAGGCCTCGCGGCACTGCGCACACAAGCCTTCCACACCGCCGCCGGGACACTGGTCGCCTGTCATCACCCAAGGGGTTCCCCATGAGCAAGTTCTCCGACATCAGCGATCGCGCCCTGGAAACCGCCCTGGATCTGGTCCACCAGGCAGGCGATGGCCTGCGTCATGCCGGCAGCAGCGCCCGCGACCTGTTGCCCTCGCGCAGCTCCAAGGCCGCCAAGCTGTTCAAGAGCAGTGCCGCGCTGGGCGCGGTGCGCACCGGCGGCAAGGTCGCCGGCAACTTCGTCAAGCGCAATCCGGTGGCCGTGGGCGCCGCCGCCGCGGTGGGCGTGGGCCTGATCGGCTACGCCGTCTATCGCAAGTACAGGGAAAAGCAGGGGCAGCCGCTCAACGGCAGCGCGCGTCGCCTGGAGCCGGCGACCACCCGCGGCAACGCCGGCGTGCGCTCGCGCTCGACCCGCTACAGCCGCGTGGCGCCGAAGGCGACCCCGGCCAAGGACTGAAGGTTTCACGCTGAGTCCTCGGCCGTCGTGCCGCGAGCGCGGTCGCGGCGGCCGAGCCAGCTTTTCATCCGACACCCGGCGCATGGCCGGGTGTCTTCGTTTCAGGCCTCGACGATCTCAGCCCCGCACGACGCGCCACTGCCCCGGCTGGAGCCCGTCCAGCGCGATGCCGCCCATCGCCACGCGCACCAGCCGCAGGGTGGGCAGCCCCACCGCCGCGGTCATGCGCCGCACCTGCCGGTTGCGGCCCTCGCGCAGCGTCAGCGCCAGCCATGCATCGGGCACGGTCTTGCGCACCCGCACCGGCGGATCGCGCGGCCACAGCGCCGGCGGCGGATCGAGCAGGGCCGCGCGCGCGGGCAGGGTGGGGCCGTCGTTCAACACCACGCCGTTGCTCAGCGCCTGCAGCTGGTCGGGCCGCGGCGCGCCCTCCACCTGCACCCAGTAGGTCTTGTCCTGCTTGTGGCGCGGATCTGTCAGCCGATGCGCCAGCGCGCCCTCGTCGGTGAGCAGCAGCAGACCTTCGCTGTCGTAGTCGAGCCGGCCGGCGGCGTAGACATCCCCGGGCAGCCCGAAGCCGGCCAGCGTCGGCCGCGGCGTGGCGCTGCGGTCGGTGAACTGGCACAGCACGTTGAACGGCTTGTTGAAGGCGATCAGCACGGCGAAGCGGCGCGAGGGAGGCGGGGCTGCGCATTATCCCCTGTGCGTAACGATCCCATCTCGAGGGTCGCAGCGCGGTCGCGCCACGATCCCGGCACGCGCCACCGCGGTTGTCTGCGCGCGGGTGCCGCGAGTACCGCTATTTGTGGAACTCGGTCGGCTTCTCGAGCTGCACGATGGCCTCGTTGAGGTCATCCACGCGCGCGGCCAGCACGGCCTGCGCGTCGTACAGGCCGCGGTTGTAGAAGTATCCGCCGATCTCCTCGGCGAAGAAGTCCAGCAGGAACTCCGCATCGAAGCGGCCGATCTCCTGCCGCAGCTCCTGATCGAAGTACAGCTGGATCCGGCGCACGATCGCCGCCTTCTCCTCGGTCTCGAACCGGATCATTCCCGCGCCCCCGTTGCCGGTGCCGTCCGGCTCCGCCGTGCCGAGATCCACATGCGAACGACCAGCAGCACGGCGAACGCGATTACCGCGATCCGTGTCAGTACCGGCACCTCCGGGACGCCCTGCGGCCAGAAGACAAGCCAGAGCGCCAGCAGTGCCAGTGCAGACAGCGCCAGGAAGAGCAGGGCGCGCGCCACGCGCGAGGAGAAGGGCCATACGAGCGCCGGGGCGGCAAACAGCAGCAGGCCGATCGCCTGCAAGATCCACCCGGTCTGTCCCTGCGCGACCTGGCCGGCGACCGCCGTCGCCAGCATCAGCACGGCCATCGCGGCCAGCACCGCACCCAGCAGCGCGACCGCGCCGGTCAGCAGGGCTCGCCCGTGCATGCCGGATGCTCCTGCCTCAGGGCTTGGTGAAGCGCAGCGTCATGCGGTCGCTTTCGCCGATGGCGCGGTACCTGGCGTCGTCGGCCGGCGGATGCTTGTTGGTCGGCGGCAGCGTCCACACGCCACCGGGGTAGTCCTTGGTGTCGCGCGGGTTGGCGTTGATCTCGCTCTGCGCCTCCAGCCGGAAGCCGGCCGCGGTGGCCAGCGCGATCACCTGCGCCTGGCCGACATAGCCGCTCTTGTCGTCGTCGGCCACGTCGCCCTTGGCGCGATGCTCGACCACGCCCAGCGTGCCGCCGGGCTTGAGCACGGCATAGAAGCCCTTGAACATCGCCTCGGCGTTGTCGGCCATGCGCCAGTTGTGCACGTTGCGGAAGGTGAGCACCACGTCGGCCGAGCCCGCCGGGCCGAACACCGGGGCGGCTGGCGAGTAGCGCACCAGCCTGGCCTTGCCGTAATGCGCCGGATCGGCGTCGAACAGCGCCTGCAGGCTATCGGCGGCCTTCTGCTGGTAGGCACGCGAGGATTCGGCGACCGCGGCCGGGTCGACCACCGCGGCGATGTACTGGCCCTCGGCCTGCAGATACGGCGCCAGGATCTCCGAGTACCAGCCGTTGCCCGGGGTGATCTCGATGACCGTGTCGTGCGGCTGCACGCCGAAGAAGGTCAGGGTCTGGCCGGGATGGCGGTACTTGTCGCGTTCGACATTGTCCGGCTTGCGCCAGCTGCCATCGAGGCTGGCCTGCAGCGCGGGCGCCACAGGGGACGGCGGGCTCGCCTGCTGTGCGAGGGCCACCGGCGCCAGCGCGGCGCACAGGGTGAGAACGGCAAGCGATCTGCGCATGAGCACATCCCATCAGCGAAGGTGCGCGCGAGCCTAGCATGTCGTGTGGACGTCACCAGGCGTGGACGCGACGTTAAACGGCCGCGGCCTACCGTAGGGCGTCCTTCGTTTCTCCCCCCACGTCCAGGACAGGAGTGCCACATGACCATTTCGCAACGTCCGCTCGGCAGGAGCGGTCTCACCGTCGCGCCGCTGGCTTTCGGCGGCAACGTGTTCGGCTGGAGCGTCAAGGACGCGGCCGGGACGGCCAAGCTGCTCGATGCCTTCGTCGACGGCGGCTTCAACCTCATCGATACCGCCGATGTCTATCCGGCCTGGGTGCCCGGCAACCGCGGTGGCGAATCGGAGACGCTGATCGGCCAGTGGCTCAAGTCCAGCGGCAAGCGCGACCAGGTGGTGATCGCCACCAAGGTCGGCAAGTGGAACGAGCTGCCGGGCCTGTCGCCGGACAACATCGAGACCGCGGTGGACCAGTCGCTCAGGCGCCTGGGTGTGGACACCATCGATCTGTACCAGGCGCATGCCGACGATCCCTCGATTCCGCTGGAAGCGACCCTGGGCGCCTTCGCGCGGCTGATCGAGAAGGGCAAGGTGCGCGCGATCGGTGCATCCAACTACAGCGCCAAGCGCCTGGCCGAAGCGCTGGAAGTGGCGCAGGCGCAGGGTCTGCCGCGCTACGAGACGCTGCAGCCGGAATACAACCTCTACGACCGGGCCGATTACGAACAGACGCTGGAGCCGCTGGCCAAGGCGCAGGGCCTGGGCGTGATCAACTACTACGCGCTGGCGTCGGGCTTCCTGACCGGCAAGTACCGCGACCCGGCGGATGCGTCCAAGAGCCCGCGCGGCGAGACGGCGGTCAAGCAGTATCTCAACGACCGCGGCCGCCGGATCCTGGCGGCGCTGGACGAAGTGGCCGCCCAGCAGCGCGCCAGGCCCGCGCAGATCGCGCTGGCCTGGCTGATGGCGCGCGACTCGATCACCGCGCCGATCGCCAGCGCCAGCAGCGTCGAGCAGCTGCACGAGATCCTGCGCGCGGCGCAGCTGACCCTGACGGCGGAACAGGTCCAGGCGCTGGACGAGGCCAGCGCCCCCTGAGGCGGGCGTAAACCGTTGCGCGGCGTGAAGGTTCGCAGGCAGGGCGTGCACCCGCGCATGACGAGGCCGGATGGACATTCCGCAGCGCGCCGCCCTCCGGCATCGCGGCGCGAGGAGGTCGTCGTGAGCATCGCGAATCGCTGGTTCATCCATCCCGGACCGTCCCACGAGTCGGAGGACTTCCTGCCGCTGCCGCCAGGCAGCGGCGAGCCACCCTGTCCGGTCCAGGCCGGTGACCCGCCCGAGCGCCGCGAGGACGAAGGTCCGCAGCAGCTGCATTAAGGGTGGGCGCTGCGTCAGGAATTGTGGAAGCGCCACGGCGGCGAAGCTTTCCCGATAACGCCATCGCAGCGGCGGAAACCCCGCGTTGCCGTTTGCGGCAAGCAACGTCCCCGGGCTGCTTCGCGGGAACGACGGGAGTGCGTTGTCGGCGGCCGTAGCGCTTGCCTGCTGCGAGCCAGAAGGACCATTCCAATCCCACGCCGACCACCGACCGTGACCGCGCGCTCATCGGCGTCTCGACAGATGGCACCGACCGGGTGCAGCCTTGTCCGTTTGGAGCACCCGGGGGCTTGGCATCCCACGGGCTTGGCCTAGAATGTCTGAAAACGTTTTCACGGCGAGACCGGATGTCGAACTCCGAACGGATTGAAGCCCTCATCGCGCAGATGACGGTCGAAGAGAAAGTGGGCCAGCTTGGGATCTTTGCCGACGCGCTGCGGCCGTTCGCCCCCGACGTGAACCCGGAAGCCAATGCACTGGACGCGGCGCAGGTGCGCGAAGGCATCCGCGCCGGGCGGATCGGCGCGCTGTTCAACGGCGTCGGCGCCGCCCAGGGGCGCGAGGCCCAGCGCATCGCGCTGGAAGAGTCGCGCCTGGGCATCCCGCTGCTGTTCGGCTCGGACGTGATCCACGGCATGCGCACGGTGTTCCCGATCCCGCTGGGCGAGGCGGCCAGCTTCGAGCCCGACCTGGCGCGCCGGACCGCGCGCGCCACCGCCGTCGAAGCCACCGCCGCCGGCATCCACTGGACCTTCGCCCCGGCCGTGGACGTCGCCCGTGACCAGCGCTGGGGCCGCGGTGCCGAGGGCGCCGGCGAGGACGTGGTGCTGGGCTGCGCCTTCGCCGCCGCGCGCGTGCAGGGTTTCCAGGGCCAGGCCGGGCTGCGCGCCGAGGACTGCCTGCTGGCCGCGCCCAAGCATTTCGCCGCCTATGGCGCGGTGGCCGGCGGCCTGGAGTACGCCAGCGTGGACATCTCCGAGCAGACCCTGCGCGACGTCCACCTGCCGCCGTTCAAGGCCGCCTTCGACGCTGGCGCGATCACGGTGATGAGCGCCTTCAACGACATCAATGGCGTGCCGGCCAGCGCCAACCGCTGGCTGATGACCGACCTGCTGCGCGGCGCCTGGCAGTTCCCCGGCCTGGTGGTGTCCGACTACACCGCCGACATGGAGCTGATCGCGCATGGCTATGCGGCCGACGAGCGCGACGCCACGCGTCGTGCGTTCACCGCCGGCCTGGACGTGAGCATGCAGAGCGGCTTCTACGAGCGGCATCTGGGCGCGCTGGTGGAAAGCGGCGAGGTGTCGATGGCGCAGCTGGACGAAGGCGTGCGCCGCGTCCTGTGGGTCAAGGAGCAGATCGGCCTGTTCGACAACCCGTATCGCTCGCTCGATGCCGTGCGCGAGGCCGACACCACCCATCTGGCCGCGCATGAAGCGCTGGCGCGCGACGCGGCGCGGCGTTCGATCGTGCTGCTGAAGAACGACGATGCGCTGCTGCCGCTGCGCAGGCAGGGCCAGAAGATCGCGCTGATCGGTCCCTTCGTGCGCGACCGCGAGAACATCGAGGGCTGCTGGACGCTGTTCGGCGACAAGTCGCGCTATGTCACCCTCGAAGCCGGCGTGCGCGCCGCGCTGGGCGAGGACGCGCAGCTGGTCGTCGAAGACGGCTGCGGGCTGGAAGCGGCGATCGAGGGCGGCATCGAGGCCGCCGTCGCCGCCGCGCGGGCCAGCGACGTGGTGGTGCTGGCCATCGGTGAGCCGCAGCGCTACAGCGGCGAGGCGCAGTCGCGCACGCAGATCGTCGTGCCGGCCGCGCAGCAGGCCCTGGCCGAAGCGCTGGCGGCGACCGGCAAGCCGTTGGTGGTGCTGCTGCGCAACGGCCGCGCGCTGGCGCTGCAGGGCGCCGTGCGCGACGCGCGGGCCATCGCGGTGACCTGGTTCCTGGGCAGCCAGACCGGGCATGGCGTGGCCGACGTGCTGTTCGGCGACTACAACCCCTCCGCCTGCCTGCCGGTGAGCTTCCCGCAGGACTCCGGCCAGCAGCCGCTGTTCTACAACCGCCCGCGCACCGGCCGTCCCGAGCTGCCGGATGTGCACGAATACAAGTCGCGCTGGCGCGAGTTCACTGCGGACGCGCTGTATCCCTTCGGCCATGGTCTGTCCTACACGTCTTTCGCCTACGGCACGCCGCAGCTGTCCACGGCGCAGCTGGGCTGGGACGAGACGCTGGAGATCACCACCACCGTCACCAACACCGGCGCGGTGGCGGGCGAGACCGTGGTGCAGCTGTACGTGCACGACCGCGTCGCCAGCCGCGTGCGCCCGGTGCGCGAGCTCAAGGGCTTCAACAAGATCGCGCTGCTGGCCGGCGAATCGGCGCAGGTGCGGTTCCAGCTGGACCGCCATCTGCTGGCCTTCACCGGCACGGACCTGGTGTTCGGCGCCGAGCCCGGCCTGTTCGATCTGTGGGTCACCGACTCGTCGGCCAACGGCAGCGCGGTGCAGTTCGAACTGCTGGCGCCGAAAGCCTGATCGATCCACCGGGCGCCGCCATGGCGGCGCCCGGCGATGATGCAGCCGCAGCTGCGTATCGCGTCGATTATCTCGGCGGTCGATTTATTTTTCGAAAAGTGCTTGCGCGTCGATTATGTGCGGTGTATCGTGAGCGCCCATCGCAGGACACGCCTGCGTTTCAATCCATCGAATCCAAGACCATGAACTTCCAGCCACGCCACCAGATCATCCGCATGACGCAGCTGCTGCGCGTCGCGGGCCTGCGTGCGCTGGAAGCGGCGCACGGCGCGCACAAGGCGGACAACCGCTGACGCCGGTCGACTCCACGGGAGATCGGCCACCGGCGATCTCCCGAGGCACTGCGAATGCCCTCGGGTCCTGAAAACCCGGGGGTTTTTCTTTTTCCAGGCATTCGCAAAGGCGTTTGCGTGCGGCCACGCACGACCCACCAACATGGCTTTCCGATCCGGAACCGACAGGTTCTGCCCTGGAGCATCCGGGCGTGCTGGCGCACGCCCTGAGGCAAGGGCGCGGCTGCAACCGGCGCATGTGCGCCGCGTGGTGATGCTCCAGCGCGGGTGGCGCGGGGCGGGAATCCATCATTAACTCGTCCGATTAACCGATCGGACGCACCACATTATCCGCGGATCTGCGCGGGTAATCGGGGACGTATTGCCTGATGTTTCCAGCGGCCCGGATTTGGATTCCGGCCGGTGCGCGCGGCGTTGCCGTGGCGTATGCCGGAAGCACACGGGAATGCGGCCACGACGATGCGGGCGGTAGCTCACCTGGAGAGAGCGCCGGGGCGACCCGGAGGGTCAGGTTCGAGACCTGGACGCCCACCACTGGATAGCTCAGTTGGGTAGAGCGACAGGACTTGATCCTGTTTGTCGCGGGTTCGAATCCCGCTCCACGCTCGAAAGAGCACATGACCTTTCACGTCATGACACCGGGCGCAAGCCCACCAGGAAACACCCCGTGCGCAAGCGGGGTCGCCCCGGCGAAGGACCGCCGGGCGACAGGCGCGGCGCAGCGGCGCTCGCACCGGGCCGAGGCCCGCGTGGGTCGCGGCAACGGAGGTCGGAACGCGCGCATCGCAATGCATCGCGGTGCGCGCGCTGCGGCGCCGTCGGCCCCGGCACATCGCGCGCCTCACGCTCCGTGCGGTCGACGTCCAGGGGTGTTTCCACCTTTTTCCTCCTGCCTGCGGCGCGGTGCCGCAGGCGTCGTCCGCGCGTCTTCGTCGATCTGCGTGCGGGCTTGCCTCTTTCGATCGACGACACCAGACCACAAGGAGAAAGTGCCATGTTCTGGACCAAGCGGGTCGTGATCGGTGACGGCGAACGCGGCCTGGTGTTCGCGGATCGTCAATTCCAGCGGGTGCTCGATCCGGGCGTGTACCGCCTGTTCGACCCCTTCAACAAGATCGAGGTGCGCGTGCATCCGACCGTGCCGGCCGAGTACGCCGGCAAGGACAGCGAGGTGCTGATCGCCGCGCTGGGCGCGCGCCTGGACGCGAGCTTTGTGCTGGCCGACCTGGGCGCCGATGAGATCGGCCTGGTCATGAAGAACGGCAAGCTCGAAGACGTGCTGCCGCCCGGCACGCGCAAGCTGTACTGGCGCGGCCCGGTCGACGTGGAAGTGCGCGCGCTGCCGCTGGCCGCCGGCCTGGAAGTCCCGGCCGAGGTCATGCGGCGCCTGCGTCAGCTCGGCGCGCTGTCCAGGCAGGCGGTGGTGGCCGACGTGCCGGCGGAGTTCGCCGGCCTGGTGTTCATCGACGGCAAGCTGGCGCGCACGCTGGCGCCGGGCAGCACGGCCTTCTGGAACTTCCAGAAGAACGTGGTCGTGGACCTGATCGACCTGCGCGTGCAGGCGGTCGAGGTGCAGGGCCAGGAGCTGCTGACCCGCGACAAGGTCTCGCTGCGCGTCAACCTGGCCGCCAGCGTGCGCGTGACCGACCCGGTCGCCGCGCGCACCAGGGTGGCCAAGTACGTCGACCAGCTGTATCGCGAGCTGCAGTACGGCCTGCGCAAGGCGGTGTCCTCCAGGACCCTGGACGAACTGCTGGGCGACAAGACTGGACTGGATGCGGAGATCTTCGCCGCCGTGCGCGGCAAGCTCGACGCGTTCGGCGTGGAGGTGCTGGGCGTGGGCATCAAGGACGTGATCCTGCCCGGCGAGATGCGGCAGATCCTCAACGCGGTGGTGCAGGCCGACAAGCAGGCCCAGGCCAATGTCATCCGTCGTCGTGAGGAAGCCAACGCGACGCGTTCGCTGCTCAATACCGCCAGGCTGGTGGAGGAGAGCCCGGTGCTGATGCGCCTGAAGGAGCTGGAGGCGCTGGAGAAGGTCACCGAGAAGATCGATCGCCTGACCGTGTTCGGCGGCCTGGATGGCGTGCTCAAGCAGCTGGTCACGCTGAAGTAGCAACACCCCGCACGCGCCGCAAGGACGCGGCGCGTGCGGGTTCAACCAAGGATCAAGGTGAAACAGATGAGTACATTCGAATTGCTGCACGCCGATGGCAGCGCCACGCCGATCAAGGGCTGGGTGCGCGGCGTGCCGCTGGAGCAACAGGCCCATGCGCAGCTGCGCAACATCGCCGCCATGCCCTTCGTCGGGCCATGGGTGGCGGTGATGCCGGACGTACACCTGGGCAAGGGGGCCACGGTCGGCTCGGTCATCCCGACCCGCGGCGCGATCATCCCGGCCGCGGTCGGCGTGGACATCGGCTGCGGCATGGCCGCGGTGCGCACGACGCTGCGGGCCGAGGATCTGCCCGACAGCCTGGCCCAGCTGCGCAACAGCATCGAGCGCAGCGTGCCGGTCGGCAACGGGCGCGGCGGCGAACACCACCGTCTGCCCGACAGCATCGGCACGCGCGTGGCGCAGTCGGGGCTGGCCGTGCGCCTGGACGCGATCAAGGCCAGGCACCGCGGGATCCGGACCGACAAGCTGGACGGCCAGCTGGGCACGCTGGGCGGCGGCAACCACTTCATCGAGCTATGTCTGGACGAGACGGGCGCGGTGTGGGTGATGCTGCACAGCGGCTCGCGCGGCACCGGCAACCTCATCGGCACGTACTTCATCGAACGTGCGCGCGAGCAGCTGGCGCACCGTGTGCTCGGCTATCACGTGCCGGACAAGGACCTGGCCTTCTTCATGGAAGGCGAGCCGCTGTTCGACGACTACGTGGAGGCGGTGTCGTGGGCACAGGACTACGCCCGCGAGAACCGCGAGGCGATGATGGCGCGGGTGCTGGCCGAGATGCGCCACCGCCTGCCGAAGTTCCAGCTGCAGGCGCAGGCGGTGAACTGCCACCACAACTACGTGCAGAAGGAGACGCACGCAGGGCAGGAGCTGCTGGTGACCCGCAAGGGCGCGGTCAGCGCCAGGGCGGGCGAGCTGGGCATCATCCCGGGCAGCATGGGCACGCGCAGCTATATCGTGCGTGGCCGCGGCAATGCCGAGAGCTTCCACAGCTGCAGCCATGGGGCCGGCCGCGTGATGAGTCGCACCCAGGCGCGCGCCAGCATCACCCTGGCCGAGCACCGCCAGGCCACCGCGCACGTCGAATGCCGCAAGGACCAGGGCGTGATCGACGAGTCGCCGGCCGCCTACAAGGACATCGATGCGGTGATGGCGGCGCAGGCCGACCTGGTGGAGGTGGTCCACACGCTGCGCCAGGTGTTGTGCATCAAGGGCTGAGGCGCGTCATTGGCCCACTGAACGGCTGCCGCGAGGCGGCCGTTCTTTTTTGCGCCTTCCTGCTACTGGGCCGCTCGCCACCGCTCGCCACCGCCCGCGCCCAGCGTTCCGCGCTCAGCGCGCGTCCCTCTCCGGCAGGCGCCAGTCGAGGATGGCGCGGGCCAGGGCATGCTGATCCGATGGCAGGCGCACGCGCAGGTCGTGGTAGGGCAGGTCGGCTTGGCCGTCGAACCAGGCCAGCCCATCCACCGACAGGGCGCCGGCCTGGCTGTGGTAGCCCAATGTGTGCGGGCCCAGCGTGGTGGTCTTCAGGTCCGGGCCGGCGCCTTCGTAGACGGAGAAGTCCTCCTTGCGCCCCTGTTCGCGGGCCTGGGCGAAGAAGGCGCTCGCCGCGCTGATCGCACAGCCCACGCAGGCACCGGCGTCGTACAGCGAGACCTCGCCCTGACCGTCCTGGGCGAGGAAGGCGATCGCAGCCGAGCCGTCCACGCCCAGCGCGCCGCGCGCCGGTTGCCAGCCGCGTGGCACCAGCAGCCAGCCACGCGGGGTGGCCCAGGCGGTGAGCCGGGCGGCCAGGGCGGGGGCCAGCGTGGCGTCCAGGGTCAGCGGCGGCGCGTCCGCGGTGCTCCAGCCGCTGTCTTCCATCGGATCGGCCGCGATGAGCAGCATCGCCGGCAGGCGCACGCCGTTGTTCAGCGCCAGCTCGCCCAGCGGACGGCTGCGCGGTTCGGCGTCGCCGGGCGCGCGTTCGGGCGGGGCGTCCAGGCGATAGACCTCGGCCTGGGCGAGGCCGGCCAGGAGCAGCAACAGCAGCCCGCTGCAGGGGCGCAGGAAGGACGGCATCGACATCGGCATCGGCTCACGCGTGGCGTGCGCGGAGCATAGGCAGCCGGTTTGGCGGGCGTGTGTCGCCCGCGTCGCCGCTAGCGCAACAGCCAGTCGCGCAGGGCGCGGCTGACCGCGTCGGGCTGCTCCAGCGGGCTCAGGTGCCCGCACTGCGCCACCCGCACCAGCGTGGCGTCGGGCAGCAGGGCGGCCATCTGTTCGTGCACGGCCGGCGGGGTGATCGCGTCGTGTTCGCCGACCAGCACCAGCGCCGGCCGATCGAAGGCGCGCAACACCGCGCTGCCGTCCACGCGCGCGAAGGCGCTCTGGCGCAGGAAGACCTCGGCGCCCAGGCGCTGGGTCATGCCGCGGATGCGCGCCAGCAGCGCGGCATCGCCGTGGTGCGAGGGATCGGTGTAGGCCCGCATCAGCGCCTCGCCGAAGCCATGGAAGGCACCGCGCCGGACCGCGTCCTGCTGCGCGCGCCGCTGCTCGGCGCGGGCCGGCGTGTCGGGCAGGTAGGACGTGTCCAGCAGCGCCAGCCGTGTGACCCGCCGCGGGGCGATGCGCAGGATCTCCTGCGCCACGTAGCCGCCCAGCGAGAAGCCGGCCAGCGCGAACGTCGGCGGCGCGGCCGCCAGCACCTGCTGCGCCACCGCGTGCAGGTGCTCGCCCTGGGTCAGGTCGCCGACCTGGCAGTCGACCAGGTCGGACAGCGCCTCCAGCTGCGCATGCCACAGCTCGGCATCGTTGAGCAGGCCGGGCAACAGCAGCAGCGACTCGCGTGCGCTCATGCCTTGGTCGGACGGCGCATGTCGAACATGGCCTCCGGGCCGACCCGCACATACGCGCCCGGTCCACCGGCACGCAGGATCGGCGCGGCCGCGGCGGTGTCGTACACGCCATCGACCAGGAAGCGCCGGTCGATGTGCACGCCGACCACCTCGCCCAGCACCAGCCACTGCGGCAGCGCGCGGCCCTGTGCGTCATTGAGCTGGATCAGCTGGGTCAGCCGGCACTCGAAGGCGGCCGGCGTGCCGGCCACGAACGGCGCATCGACCACGCGTCCGGGCAGGGCCTCCAGGCCGCTGCGTTCGAACTCGTCGACCTCGGCCGGGAAGGGCGCCGAGCTCTGGTTCATCTGCGTGGCCTGTGCGGCGGTGGCCAGGTTCCAGGTGAACACCCCGGTGGCCTGGATGTTGCGCACGCTGTCCTTCCAGCCCGAGCTGCTGAAGCCGATGAGCGGCGGCGTGTCGCCGAAGGCGTTGAAGAAGCTGTAGGGCGCCAGGTTGCGCACGCCTTCGGGCGAGACCGAGCCGATCCAGCCGATCGGCCGCGGCGCGACGATGGCCTTGAAGGGATCGTGCGCCAGGCCGTGGCCGTCGGCGGGGCGATAGAAATGCAGATCGGGCACGCGCAGGTCCAGGGCGACACCAGGGGCGCACAGCATGCCTGCGCGCGCGTGCCGATGCCGGCAACGCCGTCGCCCGGCATCCCGCTATTTGAGATACGAGCGCAGGATCTTGTTCAGCGCGGCGACCTCGGCGCGGCGCGCGGCGGGGTTCTTCTCCTCGGCCACGTGCGACTGCATATGCCCTTCCAGCACCTCCAGCAGCAGGCTCTGCGCCGCGCCGCGGATGGCGGCGATCTGGGTCAGCACGGCCAGGCATTCGGGCTCGCCGGCCAGCGCCTTCTCCAGGGCGGCGACCTGGCCCTTGAGGCGCTTCACGCGCGGGGTCAGGCGCGGGGCGTCGTGGATCACATGCGACATGAGGTGGGGCTCGCGTATACCATGGGGGGGTATCCTACACCCGGATGGGCCCATGTCCCTCGATCACGCGCTGCATGCGCATCGCCACGACCACCAGTTCGTCACCGGCAATGCCGCCGGCGAGCGCAACACCCGCCGCGCCGTGGTGCTGACCGCGCTGATGATGGTGGCCGAGATCGCCGGCGGCTGGATCTTCAACTCGATGGCGCTGCTGGCCGACGGCTGGCACATGAGCTCGCACGCGCTGGCGCTGGGCTTGTCGCTGCTGGCCTACGCGGCGGCGCGCCGCTACGCGCGCGACGCGCGCTTCGCCTTCGGCACCTGGAAGATCGAGATCCTCGGCGGCTACACCAGCGCGGTCCTGCTGCTGTGCGTGGCGCTGCTGATGGCCTGGCAGTCGGTGCAGCGCCTGGTCGATCCGCTGCCGATCCGCTACGACCAGGCCATCGTGCTGGCGGTGCTGGGCCTGGCGGTCAACCTGGTCTGCGCGTGGTGGCTGAAGGACGACCACGCCCATCACCATCCCGGCCACGACCACGCGCACCACCGCGACGCTCACCATGGGCATGCGCACGCCCACGGCGATTACGACCATCACGCCGACCTCAACCTGCGCGCCGCCTACCTGCACGTGCTGGCCGATGCCGCCACCTCGGTGCTGGCGATCGCCGCGCTGCTGGCCGGGCGTTTCTTCGGCGCGGCCTGGCTGGATCCGGTGATGGGCATCGCCGGCGCCGTGCTGGTCACGGTGTGGGCCGTCGGCCTGCTGCGCGCCACCGGCCGGGTGCTGCTGGATGCGGAGATGGATGCGCCGGTGGTGGAGGAAGTGCGCGAGGTGATCGCCGCGCTGCCGCAGCCGACGGCGATCAGCGACCTGCATGTGTGGCGCGTCGGACGCGGCCAGTATGCGGCGATCGTCTCCCTGGTCAGCGCGGCCGGGCTGTCGCCGCAGGCGGTGCGCGCGGCGCTGGCGGTGCACGAGGAGCTGGTGCACGTCACGGTGGAGATCAACGCCGCGCAGGCAGCCTGATCCGCGGGCTGTGCTTGGCGGCTCCCGCCAAGCCAACGGCCCGACCCAGCCAAGCGCGTCTCAGCCGCGCGGTGCCAGCGCCGAGGCGACGCTGCGGGCGCGCGTGTCGTCGAACGGGCTGACCACCGCGAAGCTGGCGTTGCCGCGCGACCAGTACTGGGCCAGCAGCTCGCCGTCACGGCGCTCTCCGGGCCGGCGGAACCAGCCGCCCGGGCGCACGTACAGGCCCAGGCGCGTGCCCTGCGCGTCGGCATAGACCAGCATGGCCGCCGCGCCCTGCTCGGTGGACAGGCGCTGGCCGCCGACCAGGTGGAAGCCCTGGGCCGACAGGTCCGGCACCTGGTCCAGCGCGCCGAAGTGCACGGCCAGCCACTCGCGCAGCTGTGCCGGCGAGGCGCTGTCCAGCGAGGCCGGCGTGTCGCTGGCCGCGAACAGCCGGTAGGCGGCCACCGCATCGGCCATCGGCAGGCGCGCGATCGGGTTCTGCGCCTGCTTCGCCTGCCAGCCCAGGCCGACGCCCAGACATAGCGACAGCGCCATCGCCGCGGCCATCCCCAAGCGGGTTCTGCGTCGTGCGCGGACCTGGCGGCGCAGGCGGGCCGGGTCCAGCAGTGGGTTGGCCGGCCAGTGTTCGGGCAGCGCCTGCTGCACGCGCAGGCGCTCGGCATCGCGCTTCCAGTCGGCCACCACCGCCGCGCGCTCGGGATGGGCGGCCAGCCAGCGCTCGATCTCGGCGCGCGCGGCCGCGTCGAGCTGGCCGTCGACGTAGGCGTGCAGGTCCGCTTCGCTGGGTGCCAGGTGGATCATCGCAGCACCTTCAGCGCCGGCCGCGCCGGCTTGGGCTCGGTATCGCTGGCCGCGCGCAGCGCCTGGCGCGCGCGGGCCAGGCGCGACATGACCGTGCCGATCGGCACGCCCAGCGTGTCGGCGACCTCGCGGTAGCTGAAGCCCTCCACGCTGACCAGCAGCAACAGCGCGCGCTGCTCGGACGGCAGGGTGTCGAAGGCGGCCAGCGTGGCGTGCGAGGTGGCGACGCGTTCGGCCGAGGGCGCGGTCTCGGCGTCACCGTCGCCGAACAGCCGCGCCAGCCGGCGCCAGCGCTGACCGCGGCGATGTTCGTCGATGAACTGCCGGTAGAGGATCGAGAACAGCCAGGCCTGCAGCGCGTCGGGCGTGTGCCGGCCGCGGGCATGGGTTAGCGCGCGTTCCAGAGTGGCCTGGACCAGATCGTCGGCCGCGGCGGGCTCGTGCACCAGCGAGCGCGCGAACCGGCGCAGACGCGGGATCAGCGTGCGCAGCGTGCTGTCGTCGAGGTCGGTGGGCGTGGGCATGGCAGCCAGGCGTCGCGGGGGAGATGGATAGGACGAATCAGGACGCAGGGTATTCCCGAATGGATGGCTTTGCGTGAGCAGCGGGTCCGAAGGCGCATGGACCCTCGAAGCCGCCGCGAACCGCCCCTCCCTTTCGCGCAGCGAAGGGGAGGACCGGGTGAGGGGGCTTGTGCGTTTGCGGAAAGCCAAGGCGCCCCTCCCCCATTCGCCAGATCGGGACTTCGAGCTCCCCTTCACGCCGCGCGCGAACGGGAGGGGGCAAAAAAGCGCTGCGCCGCGGGTCGGGAATAAATCCTCCGCCCCGACGTCCTACCTGCACCCCCCGCCATTGCCAGGTCCGCCCATGTCCCAGCCTCCCGCACCCCCGCCCAAGCGCAGCGCCGTGCCTGCGCTGGCCGGGATCTCCGCCATCGTCGCCGTCCTGGCCCTGGCCTTCGCCTGGGTCGGCGGCTGGTTCGGGCGCGGCCTGACCCCGCAGCAGATGACCGACACCATCGAGGCCGGCAAGCCGCATCCAGGCTTCCGCCGCGCCCACACCAAGGGCGTCTGCGTGACCGGCGCGTTCGCGCCAAGCGCGCAGGCGCCGCAGCTGTCCAAGGCGCGGGTGTTCACCCAGCCCAGCACCCCGATCCTGGGGCGGCTTTCGATCGCCGGCGGCGATCCGCATGGCGCCGACAGCAAGGCCCGCGTGCGCAGCGTCGCGCTGCTGCTCAAGACCGATGACGGCCAGGAATGGCGCACGGCGATGAACAGCTTTCCGTTCTTCGTGGTCGCCACGCCGGAAGGCTTCCAGGCTCAGAACCTCGCCTCGGCGCCCGACCCGGCCACCGGCAAGCCGGACCCGGCCAAGATGGCCGCGTTCCTGGCCCAGTATCCGGAAGCCAGGAAGTTCCTGGCCTGGGCCAAGTCGGCGCCGTGGTCCAACAGCTGGGCCAACACCCAGTTCAACGGCGTCAACAGTTTCTGGTTCACCAATGCGCAGGGCGAGCGCCATGCCGTGCGCTGGTCGTTGCGGCCGCAGGCGCCGTTCGAGGCGCTCAGCGAAGCGCAGCGCGCGCAGTCCGACGCGGACTTCCTCAGCGAAGAGTTCGATGCGCGCCTGGCCAAGGGCCCGGTGAAGTGGGATCTGGTCGTCACCGAGGCCGGCGACGGCGATCCGATCGACGATCCCTCGCAGCCCTGGCCCGACGACCGCACCCAGGTCGTCGCCGGCACGGTGACCTTCACCGCCACCTCGCCGCAGGACACCGGCGGCTGCCGCGACATCAATTACGACCCGACGGTGCTGCCCGACGGCATGGCGCCGTCGAAGGATCCGATCCTGGCGGCGCGCTCGGCGGTGTACTCGGTCTCCTTCAACCGCCGCGAACACGAAATCGGCACGGGCCAGGCGCCCGAAGCCACCGGCGCCGCGAACGGAGAGGCGAAATGAACCGCTACGGACACTTCGACGCGCTGGCGCGCGCGCTGCACTGGCTGATGGCCGCGATGATCCTGGCGATGCTGTTCATCGGCGCCGGCATGGTGGTCTCGCTGGCCTGGCGACCGACGCTGCTGGACCTGCACCGGCCGCTGGGCATCGCGATCCTGCTGCTGGTCGTGGTGCGGCTGGTCAACCGGCTGCGCAGCCCGCCGCCGCCGCTGCCGGCCGACCTGCCGGCGATCCAGAAGCTGGCCGCGCACGCCTCGCACTGGCTGCTGTACGGGCTGATGTTCGCCATGCCGCTGATCGGCTGGGGGATGCTGTCGGCCGGTGGCTATCCGATCGTGCTGTTCGGCGGCGTGCATCTGCCGCCGATCGCGCCGCACAGCGCCGACCTGTACACGCTGCTGCGCCCGGCGCATACGGTGCTGGCCTATGTGCTGTTCGCCACCGTGCTGGGCCACCTGGCCGCCGCGCTGTTCCACGCCTGGGTGCGTCGCGATGGCGTCTTCGCCAGCATGGCGCGTAGCGGGAAGCGGTGAATGCTGGGTCGTGGTGGTGGGCGCTTGGGTGAAGCCTCATCGTCGCCATGGCGGCTCCCACCTGTAGAGCGGAACTAGCTCCGCTGCTCTTCGTTCGGTTCGTGGGGAACGCCCCAGCGGAGCAAGCTCCGCTCTACAGAAGTGCGGCTGCTGGAGTTGAGGAGACAGTTGCTCCCACCCAGCGAGTCACTGCCGCAGTTCGCGGATCGGGGCGGTGATGCCGGCGTCCCAGCCGGGCGTGATGCGCCAGGGATTGATGTCCAGGCCGCCGCGGCGGGTGTAGCGCGCCTCCACCGACAGGCGCTGCGGGGCGCAGCGCGCGGACACGTCGGCGAAGATGCGCTCCACGCACTGCTCGTGGAAGCCGGCGTGGTCGCGGAAGCTCACAAGGTAGCGCAGCAGGCCGGCATGGTCGATGCGCGGGCCGTCGTAGCGCAGCACCACCGTGCCCCAGTCCGGCTGGCCGGTGACCGGGCAGTTGGACTTGAGCAGGTGCGAGACGAGTGTCTCGCTGGCCGGGTCGTCCGCGTCGGCCGCCAGGTGCGCGGGGTTGGGCGGGCCGTAGTCGTCGATATCCAGCTCCAGCGCATCCAGCAGCGTGCCAGGCTGCTCGCCGAAGGGCGGCAGGCCGGCCTGCACCGTCACCGCGCCGCCGGCGCGCGTGGACAGGTCGGCCGCCACGCGTTCGCAGACCGCATCGAGGGTCTCGAAGCGCTCGGCATTGAGCGAGTTGAGGTAGAGCTTGAGCGACTTGGACTCGATCAGGTTCGGCGCATCGGCCGGCACGGTCAGCGTGGCGGTGGCGACCTGCGGCTTGCCGCGCGTGTCCAGCCACGCCAGTTCGTAGGCGTGCCAGCGGTCGTGGCCGGTGAAGGGCAGGGCGGCTGCGTCCAGGCCGATCTCGGCGCGGGCGGCCGCGCGCGGGATCGGGAACAGCAGCGCCGGGTCGTAGTGCGAGGGGTAGGCGACCTCGCGACCGAGCAGTGAATCTTGTGGGGTGTTCATGCGGGCATTTTAAGCCCGACGCCGGAGCCCTACTGCGCGGCCGCCGGCGCCGGCCACCGGATCCTGCGGTGCAACGCGCTTTCGCCCTGGGCGACGTAGTCCTGCATCGTGCCCAGCCCGACGGCGGCGCGCCGCTCGTCCACGTGGGCGAGGTCCTCGATCGGTCGGGGTTCGAGCATGCCGTCGACCTCGTGGAACTGCGTGCCGTACACCTGCGGCTTGTCCTGCGCCACGCGCACGCGATCGGTGAGATAGGCCAGGTTGGCGCCGGAGGCCTCGCCCTGGGCCACCGCCGTCCGCATCAGCGCCAGCACCTGTTCCTGGAAGGCCGGGTCGAGGTCGGCGTGCTGGACCAGCAGCCATGCGTTCTGCGCGCCGTCCCGGCCGACCTTGCTGATCGGCGGCCAGCCCTGCGTTGCCACGACCTGCTTGAGCCAGGCGGTGTTGTCGCGATCGGTGGCCAGGATCTGTTCGATCAGGGCCTGGTCCTGGCCACCTTCGTTGGTGCGGTTGCGCAGCTCCTGATCCTTGGCGACGCGCTTGTCGAGTTCCTTGCGCAAGGCCACGTCGTAATGCGTTTCGCGTTCGCGCTGGTCACCGGCCAGCTTGTCCAGCAGCGGCTGCCAGCGCGGATCGTCGTGCAGCGACGCCAGATCGGCATCGGTCTTGATCTGGTCCACGCCCGGCAACCTGTCCGAAGGCGTCTTCGTCAGCCGCGCGAACGCGCCGTCCCGGTCGCCCGCCTGGGCCAGGCAGCACGCCGCATCGTAGGCCGCGCCGGACACCGGCACCGGCCGGTCCGCCGCCTGAGCGTTCAAGGCCGCGCAGGTCTTCCAGTCCTTGGCGTCATGGGCGGACTGGGCGGTGACGACCGCGGCCTTCAGGCCGGGCGAGGCCGCTGCGATCGACAGCGCGGCCAGCAGGACGAGGGAGCGGTGCGCCATGGGATGTTCCTTATCCAGTCAAACCCGGCAGTCTAGTCGCGCGGCTCAGCGGTTCAAGGCCGCCATGCTCTGCTCGGGGTAGCGCGTGCCCGCCGCGGCGCCGATGGGGAACACCGCGTCGATCGCAGCCAGGTCCGCCGCATCCAGCACCAGGTCGATGGCGCCCAGGTTCTCCTCCAGGTTGGCGATGCGGCGCGTGCCCGGAATCGGCACCAGGTCCTCGCCCTGGGCCAGCACCCAGGCCAGCGCCAGCTGGCTGGCGCTGACGCCCTTGGCCTCGGCCAGCGCGCGCACCTTGTCCACCAGCGCCAGGTTGCGGGCGAAGTTCTCGCCCTGGAAACGCGGGTTGTGGCGGCGGAAATCGTCGGCGTCGAAATCCTCCGGCCGTTTGATCGCGCCGCTCAGGAAGCCGCGCCCCAGCGGCGAATACGGCACGAAGCCCACGCCCAGTTCGCGCACGGTGGCCAGCACGCCGTTCTCCTCCGGATCACGCGTCCACAGCGAGTACTCCGTCTGCAGCGCGGTGATCGGATGCACGACATGCGCGCGGCGCAGCGTCTCCGGCGCGGCCTCGGACAGGCCGAGGTAACGCACCTTGCCTTCCTCCACCAGCCGCGCCATCGCGCCCACGGTGTCCTCGATCGGCACGGTCGGGTCCACGCGGTGCTGGTAGTACAGGTCCACGTGGTCGGTACCCAGGCGGCGCAGGCTGCCCTCGATGGAGGCGCGCACGTACGCGGGGCTGCCGTTGATCCCGCGCGCCTGGGGGTTGGCCGGGTCGCGCACGATGCCGAACTTCGTGGCGACGAACACCGCCTCGCGACGCCCGCGGATCGCCTTGCCCACCAGCTCCTCGTTGGTGTGCGGGCCGTACATGTCGGCGGTGTCCAGCAGGGTCACGCCCAGGTCCAGGGCGCGGTGGATGGTGGCGATCGAGGTCGCGTCGTCGCGCGCGCCGTAGAAATCGCTCATGCCCATGCAGCCCAGGCCGAGGGCGGACACGGTGGGGCCATTGCGGCCGAGGGTGCGGGTTTTCATGGGATGCTCCTGTGGAAAAGTCGGTGCAGCGGCCGCGGGCGCGCGGTGATCCGTCGTCATTGTCTGGTGCGGGTGCGTAGGCGACGGTGCACATGGGTGCGCCGCACTGTTTCCTGCGCGCCGATGCCCCGCTCTGCGGGACGCGTCCTGGAGACACGGCCCGCGACGGGCGATCAAGGAGCCCGGTCCACCATCGCCGCCTCGGTCGCGCCGTAGCGCGGGCCGGCCACGTCGGGCACGAACACCGCCTCCAGCCTGGCCAGCGCGTCGGCGTCCAGCCGCACGTCCACCGCGCCGACGTTGTCCTCCAGGTACTTACGTCGCTTGGTGCCGGGGATGGGGACGATGTGGAGTTCGTTGCGGCCATCCGCGGCGCGCGCCGGCCCACCCTGTGCCAGCACCCAGGCCAGCGCGACCTGGGCGGGGGTGGCGCCGACCTCGGCGGCCACCGCCTTGACGGTGTCGGCCAGGCGCAGGTTGGCGGCCAGCGCTTCGGCCTGGAAGCGCGGGTTCTTGCGGCGGAAGTCGTCCGCGTCCAGCTGGTCCGGCGTGGCGATGGCGCCGGTGAGGAAACCGCGCCCCAGCGGCGAGAACGGCACCAGGCCGATGCCCAGTTCGCGCACCGCCTCGAGCACGCCGTTGCCTTCCAGCTCGCGCGTCCACAGCGAGTACTCGCTCTGCAGCGCGGTGATCGGATGCACGGCCTGCGCGCGGCGCAAGGTGTACGCGGAGACTTCCGACAGCCCCAGATGGCGCACCTTGCCTTCCTCCACCAGGCGCGCCATGGCGCCCACGGTGTCCTCGATCGGCGTGGCCGGGTCGAGCCGGTGCAGGTAGTACAGGTCGATGTGGTCGGTGCCCAGGCGCGCCAGGCTGGCCTCGACCGCCTGGCGGACATAGGCCGGCGAGCCATCCACCCGCGGGCCCTGCCCGGCGCCGAACTGGCCGCTGCCCGCGACGAAGCCGAACTTGGTCGCCAGGAACACCCGCTCGCGCCGCCCCTTGAGCGCGCGGCCGAGCAGGGTCTCGTTGGTGTGCGGGCCGTAGATGTCGGCCGTGTCCCAGAAGTCGATGCCGAGTTCCAGCGCGCGGTCGAGCGTGGCCAGCGATTCGGCGTCGTCGCCGGTGCCGTAGGCGTGGCTCATGCCCATGCAGCCCAGGCCGAGGGCGGAGACGGTGGGGCCGTTGCGGCCGAGGGTGCGGGTTTTCATGCGGAGGCTCCTTGAAGGGGAGATGCGGACACGTGTGCCGGTGTCCGCCTGACTTTAAGGCGATGGCGCGTCCAGCACCTCGCGGGCGACGGCGATGGCGTTGAGCGCGGTAGGGAAACCGACGTAGGCGTACAGCTGGTCGAGCACCGCGAAGAGCTCCGCGCGGGTGGCGCCCGCGGCATGGGCCGCGCGCAGGTGCAGGCGCAGCTGCGGCTCGGCGTGGCCCAGGCTGGCCAGCACGGCCACGGTGACCAGTTCGCGGGTCTTCAGGTCCAGCGCGGAATCGGCACGGTAGATCTCGGCGAAGGCGATGGCCGCGCCACGGCCGGTGAGCGCGGTGTCCGGGGCGTCGGCCAGGGCGCGGATCGCCTGCGCCTGCGTCGGTCCCATCAGCGCCCCGATCTGCGCGATGCCGGCCGCCTCGGCCTCGGCGAGCGGGGTCTGGCCCGGCAAGGCGGCCGTCTCGACGCCGTCTACCGCCAGGCCCGCGGCCACTGCGGCCTTCGACGATGGGGATGTGGTCACGCGACGTTCCTCGTGCTGAGCGGGCGTGGCGACGAGCCTGCCGCGGGAATCAACGCGGCTGGACCCGCGTGCCGCCGAACACCAGCTGCTGCGGGATCGGGCTGCGCGCGAAGTCGTGCGGGAAGCCCAGCGCCACCGCGCTGACCCCGTCCAGGCGTTGCAGCTGGTCGGCGTCCAAGCGCACGTCGAGCGCGCCCAGGTTGTCCTGCAGCTGCTGCGGCGTGCGTGCGCCGATGATCGGGATCGGCGCATCCGGGCGCTGCAGCAGCCAAGCCAGCGCCACCTGCGCCGCCGAATGCCCGGTTTCGCCGGACACGGTCTTGACCACCTCGGCGATGGCCAGCGTGCGTTCGTCGAACATCGCGTGGGAATAGGCCACCGCGCCGCGGCCGCCGTCGCCGCCGGGCGTATTGCCGCTGCCCTGGGCCCGGGCGCGCTCCAGGTCGGCGCGGGTGTACTTGCCGGTGAGGATGCCCATGGCCAGGGGCGACCAGGCCAGCACCGACAGGCCCAGGCCCGCGGCCATCGGCACCAGCTCGCGTTCGACCGTGCGCTGGGCCAGCGAGTACTCGATCTGCAGGGCTACCAGCGGCGCCCAGCCGCGCAGCTCGGCCAGGGTCTGCATGCGCGCCACCTGCCAGGCCGGCGTGTCGGAGATGCCGGCGTAGAGCAGCTTGCCGGCGCGCACCAGGTCGTCGAAGCCGCGCATCACCTCGTCCACCGGCGTGGTGCCGTCCCAGATGTGCAGGTAGAGCAGGTCGAGGTAGTCGGTGCCCAGCCGCCTGAGGCTGGCCTCCACCGACTGCATCAGCGCCTTGCGGTGGTTGCCGCCGCCGTTGGGGTCGCCGGGGAAGGGGTTGAGCGAGTACTTGCTGGCGATCACCAGCCGGTCGCGCCGGCCGGCGGCGAAGCGGCCCAGCAGGGTCTCCGAGCTGCCGTCGGTGTAGATGTTGGCGGTGTCGAGGAAGTTGCCGCCGGCATCGACATAGGTGTCGAACAGGCGGCGTGCGTCGGCTTCGTCGGCGCCCCAGCCCCAGTCGGCGCCGAAGGTCATGGTGCCCAGGCACAGCGGGCTGACGCGCAGGCCCGAGCGGCCGAGCAGACGGTAGTGGTTCAGGGACATGGCAGGGCCTCGTGAGGGGAGGGCGACAGTCTGGAACTGGCGGATCTGCCGATAAACCGGGATGATCCGGATCATCCTTGAAGCATGACTTCACAATGGCCGCCTATCCGCTGCCCGCCGTCGTCGCCTTCGCCTGCGTGGCCCGGCACGGCAACTTCACCCGCGCCGCCGCCGAGCTGGGCGTGTCCACCTCGGCGCTGTCGCAGAGCGTGCGCGCGCTGGAGGGCCAGCTGGGCGTGCGCCTGCTGGCGCGCACCACCCGCCGCGTGGGCCTGACCGAGCATGGCGAGCGCTTCCTGCAGCGGGTCGCGCCCGGCCTGCAGCAGATCGACGCCGCCTTCGCCGACCTGGACTTCCTGCGCGACCGGCCCGCCGGGACGCTGCGGATCAACCTGGCGGCGGTGGCGGCCGAGCAGCTGGTGTGTCCGTACCTGCCGGAGTTCCTGGCCCGCTACCCGGAGGTGACGGTGGAGCTGTTCGTCGACCGCCGGCTGGCCGACATCGTCGAGGGCCACTTCGACGCCGGCATCCGCCTGGGCGAATGCCTGCAGCGGGACATGGTGGCGCTGCCGCTGGGGCCGCTGCAGCGGCAGACCATCGTGGGCGCGCCGGCCTACCTGGAGCGGCATGGCGTGCCGGCCACGCCCGATGACCTGGCCGCGCACGCCTGCCTGCGCTGGCGCCGCAGCGACGGCCGGCTGCAGCCCTGGGAGTTCACCCGCGACGGCCGCGACTTCGAGGTGGAGGTGGATGGCCCGCTGGTGGTCAACGACACCGTGCTCGGCCTGGACGCGCTGCGGCGCGGACTGGGGCTGGGGCAGGTGTTCGCCTGGCAGGTGCGCGAGGACATCGCCGCCGGCCGCCTGCGCAGCGTGCTGGACGACTGGCAGGCGCCGTTCCCGGGCTGGTATGTCTACTACCCGCAGCGCGAACACCTGGCGCCCAAGCTGCGGGTGTTCATCGACTTCCTGCGCGAGCGGCTGGCCGCCGAGCCATGCCCGTAGCGTCGCCAGCGCTCCCGCGGCGGAGACCCGCGCACTGGACGTGTGTCGCGACCCAGCGCCGCTGACACCTCCGATCGCCGTTCAGCGCGGGCGCGAACCGGCGGCTTTCGCGCCCCAGAGCCAACGGTCATGGGTTGCCCCTGCGCAGGAACAACAGTCTGTCCGCCTAGGGGGACGAAGGCGCAGGTTCGCGGCCGTACACCGCGTCGCGCACCTGGCCGACCAGCGGGCCGGACATGCCCTCGAAGGCGGTGTCGGTCAGCAGGATCACGCTGAGCCTGTTCGCCGGGTCGACGAACCAGGTGTGTCCGTAGGCGCCGCCCCACTGCAGCGTGCCCTTGCCCTGCGGGCTTTGCGCGGCGACCGGATCGTCCAGCACCGCCCAGCCGTAGCCGAAGCCCCAGCCGGGGCCTTGCGTCTGCGCCTGGGCGCCGACATGGTCGTGGCGCGCGTCGTCCAGCGTGGCGGGCTTGAGCGGGCCGCCGCTGCCGGTGCGCACGAACTCCAGCAGTCGCAGGTAGTCGTCGGCGGTGCCGATCATGCCGGCGCCGCCGGACGGGAAGGCCTTGGCGTCGAAGGCGCGCCTGGGCGAGAAGCGCACCGCCGAGCCCAGGCCTTCGGGCAGGGGCACGTCCATGTTCTCGGTCATGCGCCGCGGCGGGCGGCCGTCGGCATAGGGCACGGCCAGCGACGCGCCGGGCGCGGCCACGAAGGCGAGGTGGTCCAGCCGCAGCGGCCCGGTCACCAGGGCATGCACGGCCTCCGGCAACGGCGTGCCGGTGACCTGTTCGATCACCGCGCCGACCACGTCGATGCCCAGCGAATAGCGCCAGCCCTGGCCCGGAGGGAAGTACAGCGGCGCCCGCGCCAGGCGCCTGAGGTTGTCCTCCAGGCTCAGGCCGGTATCGTCCAGCCCGTCGGACACGCCCAGCCGCGCATACGCCCCGTCGGCCTGCTCCTCGAAGCGGTAGCCCAGCCCGGAAGTGTGGGTGAGCAGCTGGGCCACGGTGATGGGCGGCGCGGTGCCATCGGCCAGCCGCGGCCGGAACCACGGCAGATAGCGCGTCACCGGCGCCTGCAGCTCCAGCCTGCCCTGTTCGGCCAGGCGCAGCGCGGCCAGCGTCACCACCGGCTTGGTCATCGACGCCAGCCGGAACGGCGTGTCCGGCGTCATCGGCGTGCCGGCCTCGCGGTCGGCCTGGCCCACCGCGCGCCGGTACACCACCTGGCCATCGCGGGCCACCAGCACCACCGCGCCGACGATGCGTTGTTCCGACACGGCCGTGTCGAGCACGGCGTCCAGGCGCCTGGCCAGCGCGGGATCGGGCGACACGGGCGTCGGGGTGGCCAGCATCCCGGCCAGCAGCAGACCTGTCAGCGCAAGCATCGAACACCTCCTCACTCGCAACGGAAGCGGAGGCGATGATGCGCGCGGCATTCGGGCCCGCTCAACGACGCCCGGGCAACGCCGTATTCCACGCGAAGCGCGCGGACCATGGCATGGCGCGGGCCGGCATGCGACGCTGCCGCGTCTTCCCAGCGCGTCGCCCATGTCCGCCCCCACCCCGACCAGACCCCTGCAGGGCGATGCCGCCCTGATCCGCGCCGTGGGCGCCTTCGCCCTGACCGCCGCGGTGATCAACATCATCGTCGGCGGCGGCATCTTCCGCATGCCGGCGGCGCTGTCGCTGCAGATGGGCCCGGCCGCGCCGCTGGCGCTGCTGGTCGGCGCGCTGGCGGTGATCCCGGTGACGCTGTGCTTCGCCGCCATCGGCAGCCGCGCCAGCGCCACCGGCGGGCCGTACACCTATGTGGGCACCGCGTTCGGCCCGTTCGCCGGCTTCATCACCGGCGCGCTGATGTGGATCGGCAACGTCGCCTCCAGCGCGGGCGTGGCCGCGGCCTTCGCCACCCAGGTCGCCAACCTGGTGCCGTCGCTCGCCGGGCCGGGCGCGCGCATGGGCTTGATCGCGGCGCTGTACGCGGTGCTGTTCGCGCTCAACGCCTTCGGCGTCAAGCTGGGCGCGCGCGCGATCGCGGTGCTGGCCACGGTCAAGCTCACGCCCTTGTTCCTGCTGGTGGCCTGCGGGATCTGGTTCGTGGACTGCAGCCAGGTCAGTTTTCTGCCGGGCGAGGTGCCGTCGTGGAGCGCGCTGGGCATGTCGATGGTGCTGGTGATCTTCGCCTATTCGGGCGTGGAGACCGCGCTGATCCCTTCGGGCGAGGTGCGCGACCCGTCGCGCAACGTGCCGCGCGCGACGCTGGCGGCCATCCTGCTGGTGGTCGTGCTGTACCTGGGACTGCAGATCGTCAGCCAGGGCCTGCTCGGGCCCGCGCTGGCGCACAGCGGCGTGCCGCTGGCCGACACCGCCGCGGCGCTGTGGGCACCGGCGCGCGCGCTGCTGCTGATCACCGCCTGCGTATCGATGGCCGGCTTCGTGCTGGGCAACCTGCTGGCGTCCTCGCGCTCGCTGTTCGCGCTGGGGCGCGATGGTTTCCTGCCGTCGGCCTTCGCCCGGGTCAGCGCGCGCCACCGCGTGCCGCTGCTGGCGCTGGCGGTGCATGCGTCGATCGCGCTGGCGCTGGCCCTGGGCGGCAGTTTCGATGCGCTGGTGCTGGTCTCCGGCGGCGCCAACTGCCTGGTCTACCTGCTGGTCTCCGTCGCCGCCTGGCAGGCCCAGCGCCTGGACCTGCGCGAGCGCGGCGAGCCCTTCGTGCTGTGGGGCGGGCCCCTGGTGCCGGTGCTGGCGGTCGGGTCGATGGCGGCCATCGTGACCACGCTGACGCGCAAGGAATGGCAGGCCATCGGCGTGGCGCTGCTGATCCTGGTGCTGATCTACGGCGTGCTGCGCGCGCTGGGGCGCAAGGTGCGCGCGCCGGAGTAAACACGTAAAAGCAAGCATTCACCAGCACCGGTAGGGCGGTGATAAAAAAAGCGTTTCGTGCGTTTCGGAGGGGCCTGGACAATGAGCCCTTCTTCCAGGGATGAAAATGATGCCTATCAAGCGACTGACTCTCTGGCTCCTGTGCGCGGTATGCATTCATGTCGCTGCCGCAAACGCAGGCGAACCGCAGCGTTGGACCGAAAAGGAGAGACTACATCTGGTCAATCTGGCGATCGGGCTGGTAAGTCATCCTCAAGTTTACGGCGCACATCCTTGGCAAAGCCTGGATTCGGAGCGGCTCTTTGAACTTTACCTGCGGGAGCTCTCCAGGCGCGGCAGGATAAAGATGGCGATCGCCGGAGATACACAGAAGTTCCGGGGCGAATTCTCCAGTGGAGCGTGGCGGAGCGACCTCAGTCCCGTTTATGCGCTCTATGCGGATCTAGAGCGGAGCGGTGCTGCCATCAGCGAGGAGGATAAGGATGAGGCCATCTCCATCCTGATATCCGCGATCGCGGGGCTTCAGTACCGGAATAATGTGTTCTCGGTCGGCGGAAAGCCTTACTCGGTTTCCGATAAGGCCGCCCGAAATGACACGATACCCACGACTTCCAGCATGGTGGGAAACATCGCCATCGTCCGGCCTGGAAACAAAACCACCACGGCAGCCGCCCTCTTGCCGAATACTGCCGATCTGGGCGCCGAGCTCAAGGCACTCGGCCGGCACGACGCCGATGCCATGATCGTCGACCTGCGGTCGCATCCGGGATTCGGCCTGAAGGATCTGCTCGCGCTCGTGGGACTCTTCGCTGGAGAAGGGCCCGCGATGCAGATCAAGGCAGCCAACGGCACGGTCGATCGGATGCATTCAACAGGAAAGCAGGTCTGGCATCGACCTGTCGCGGTTCTGGTCGATCAAGAGACCGCGAGCGGCGCCGAGGCATTCGCGGCTGTCCTGCAGGATAGAAGTCGTGCCCTGATCATCGGTCGACGCACAGCAGGCGACATGAGGATCAGAAGCAATATCCTGATGAGCGATCCGGCGGACAAGTCCGCGAATGACCAGGTAGAAGTAACGGTCGTCGTCGCGGAAGTGTTTAGGCTCGATGGCATGCCCATCGATGGCGCTGGTGTGGAGCCCGACATCCGGCTCGGTCCTGTAGAGGCCAAGCCCAGCGAGACGAGTCGCCTGGAGACGATTTCGCCTTGGCCAGGGCTTGCCCGGAGGAAAGACGCGAAAGTGGATACACCCGCTTCGCACGACGGGCTTTCCTGCCCGCCTTGACAAGGTGCGGTCGATGTTTGCCTGCAGAACGCCGTGCAGGCATTCCAGCAGGCGCTCGCAACGCAGCGTGGCCATAAAGGCAATGCGGACAGTTGACACCGCGCGTGATTCACGAGCGCGGCGCTAGTCCAGCCGCATCACGCCCTTGCGCGCCACCTCGGTGCCCAGCGTCGCTTCGCTGACCGGTTCGCCCAGCGAGCGCAGCAGGTCGCGCTGATCGCCCAGCGGCACGCGGGCCACCGCGTCCTCGATCTTCGCCAGGCGCGCGAACTCCGGCAGCGTCAGCACGCGCTGCAGCCAGGCCGCGGTGCGCGGCCAGCGCGCGGCCTCCACTTCCACGCGCACCATCGCGGCGTTGCGGAAGAACGCGGCGATGGCGATGTCGGCGATCGACAGCGCGCCGAGCAGGAAGCCGTCCTGCGGCATCTGCGCCTCCAGCCAGTCCAGGCTGGCGGGCAGGGCGACGTCGCGGGCGTGGTTGAAGCGCGTCTCGTCCACCGGCTCCTTGAACAGGAAGCGCTTGGGCCCGCGCTGGTAGAACAGGTCGGCAATGATCACCTCGCCCAGGCGCGCGTCGGCGTACTCCTCCAGCCAGCGCGCCTGGGCGCGTTCGCCGATGTCGGCCGGGTACACCGAGGGGCTGGGATGGCGATCCTCCAGGTACTGGCAGATCACGCTGGAGTCGTTGATCACGCGCGCGCCGTCGATCAGCACCGGGACGCGGCGCAGCGGACTGATGCGCTGGAAGGCGTCGCCGCCGACGAACGGGGCGATCGGGTCGATGGTGTAGCGCAGGCCCTTCAGCGCCATCACCACCAGCACCTTGCGCACGTAGGGCGACACATAGCTGCCCACCACGTGATAGATCGGATCGCTCATCGGGCCCTCGCGGATCGAAGCAGGAGCGCAAGCCTACCGGCTTGTGGTGTTGATGGTGTTGCCCGGTGGGAGCCGCCATGGCGGCGATGCGGCTTTCCCGGTAGAGCCACATCGCCGCCATGGCGGCTCCCACCAAACTGGTTCCCACCAAGCTGGAGCGAAAGCCTCAGCGCTTGCGCTTCTCCAGCAACAGCTTGATGCCCACCGCGACCAGCGCGATCACGAAGCCCGCCGCCAGGGCGATCAGGATCAGCAGCAGCCACGCGGCCATCAGCGGAACACCACGGTGCGGTGGCCGTTGAGCAGGATGCGGTGCTCGACATGGCGACGCACCGCGCGCGCCAGCACCAGCGATTCGGTATCGCTGCCCAGGCGCACCAGCTCGCGCGGGGTCATGGCATGGTCCACGCGCGCCACGTCCTGCTCGATGATCGGGCCCTCGTCCAGGTCGGGCGTGACGTAGTGCGCGGTGGCGCCGATGATCTTGACCCCGCGCGCGTGCGCCTGGTGGTACGGCTGGGCGCCCTTGAAGCTGGGCAGGAAGCTGTGGTGGATGTTGATCGCGCGGCCGGCCAGCGCCGCGCACAGCGCCGGCGAGAGGATCTGCATGTAGCGCGCCAGTACCACCAGGTCGATGCGCTCGCGTTCGACCAGGTCCAGGAGCGCGCGCTCCTGCGCCGGGCGCGTGGCCGCATCGACCGGCAGATGGTGGAACGGCACGCCGTAGGACGCCGCCAGCGGGGCGAAGTCCTCATGGTTGGAGGCTACCGCGGCGATGTCGACCTTCAGCTGGCGGCTGTGCGCGCGGAACAGCAGATCGTTGAGGCAATGGCCGTGCTTGCTCACCAGCACCAGCAGGCGCGCGCGGGCCTGCGCGTCGTGCAGCTGCCAGTCCATGTCGAAGGCCGCGCCCAGTTCGGCCAGCCGCGCGCGCAGCGCCCCGGGCTCCAGCGCCTCGGGCCGGTCGAAGTGCACGCGCAGGAAGAAGCGTCCGCTGTCGGCGTCGCCGAACTGCTGCGCATCGAGGATGTTGCAGCCGGCGTCGAACAGCAGGCCGCTGACGCGGTAGACGATGCCGGTGCGGTCCGGGCAGGAGAGGGTCAGGATGTGGTCGCGGGGCATAGGGCGGGCATCTTACGCACAGGCCCACCGCGGCGGCGACGGTTTCAGTCGGCGCTGTCTTCGTCGCGGCCGCGCCGCTGGCGCCGCCGGCGCGCGTTGGCCTCGTCCAGCCGGCGCAACGAATCGGCCACGGGTGTGGCGGTGGCCTCGTCGGTGGTGATGAAGGCGCGCTTGTGGCCCGGATCGTCCAGCCGGCCCTGCACCAGGAACACATGCTCGCCCTGTTCGACCAGGCCGATATGGCGGCTGAGCACCACATGGTCCACGCGCTTGAAGCCCTGCTCGCGCGCCAGCGGCATCAGCCGGGCGATCATGCGCGCGCTGGCCGCGTCCGGCGTGCGCCCGGCCTCGGCATCGAGCCGGTGCACGCCGCGCGCGATCTGGACGTAGAGGCGGTGTTCGGGGTGCTCGGGATGCTCCGGGCCGATCACCTCGGACGACTGCGCCTGCACCGGTGCCGAGGCCCTCATCGCGGCCATGGGCCGTGCCGGTGGTGGGTGTCCCTGGATGCGTGCATGTGTCCTTCCGTTGAGCGGGCCGTCGTGCCGAGGCCTGCGCACCTTAGTCGCAGCGCGCCGCGCGGCTCAAGCCGCGCCGCGGCGATCAGCGACGCAGGTCCGCCTAGGCCTGCCCGGCGCGGCGGGCGGAGACCTTGGCCAGCGCCGACCAGTCCAGGTCGCCATCGCCCTGGGCGATGCCTTCGAGCAGGCCGTCGCGCAGGGTGCTGGCGATGGGCATGGGCACATGCTGCGCCTCGCCGGCGGCCAGGGCCAGGCGCACGTCCTTCAGGCCCAGGGTCATCTTGAAGCCGGCGGGCGAATACTGCTCGCGCGCGATCAGCCCGCCGTACCCCTGGTAGGCGGGCGCGGCGAACACCGTCGAGGTGAGCATGGCGAGGAAATCGGCCGGCGCCACGTCGTGCCCGCGCACCAGCGCGCCGGCCTCGGCCATGGTGCCGATGGCGCTGGCCAGGCAGAAGTTGGCCGCCAGCTTGACCGCGTTGGCCTGCTCGGGCCGGGCGCCGAAGGGCCAGGTCCTGGCGCCCAGCACGTCCAGCAGCGGCTGCACCCGGGCGATGTCCGCGGGCTCGCCGCCGGCCAGGATGTTGAGTTTGCCGGCCTCGGCCACGTCCACACGGCCCAGCACCGGCGCGGCCACGTAGGCCACCCCGCGCGCAGCGTGCGCCTCGGCCAGCTCGCGGGCGAAGGCGACCGAGACGGTGGCCATGTTCACGTGGATCGCGCCCTCGGGCAGGGCGTCGAGCAGGCCGCTGTCCAGCACGCTCTCGCGCACGGCCTGGTCGTGGGCCAGCATCGAGATCAGCACCGGCGCGGCGACCTGGCGCGGCGTGTCGCAGGCGTGGGCGCCTTCGCGGGCCAGCGCCTCGCGTGGCGCGGCGCCGCGGTTCCAGACGCGCAGGCTGTGGCCGGCCTTGAGCAGGTTGCGCGCCATCGGCGCGCCCATCGTGCCCAGGCCCAGGAATCCGATGTCCATCGTGGGGATCGCTTCGGGAAAAGGGACCACCAGTGTCGACCCGCGCCGGTGTGGGAGGCGCGAAGCGCGCCCCTGGATGCCGCCCGCCTGCCGAGCCGTGCGCGCATTTCATGCGGTGATCGCGCCGCCGGCTGGTATGGTTGCGCAACCATCCGCGTCTCGCTTGCCATGTCCGCCCCCACATTCGACCCAGGCTGTCCCGGTTTCGACCCGCGCTGCGCGCTTGCGCCTTGGGAGGCCGCGTGAGCGGCGGACGCGTCGGCAAGCGGCCGGTGACCCTCAAGGACGTCGCGGCGCGCGCCGGCGTGGGGGCGATCACGGTCTCGCGCGCGCTGCGCGCGCCGGCCGCGGTCTCGGCGGCCCTGCGCGCCCGCATCGAACAGGCCGTGGCCGAACTGGGCTACGTCGCCAACCACGCCGCCAGCAGCATGGCCGCCGGCCACAGCCGGATCGTGCCGGTCGTGGTGCCCACCCTGGCCCACCCGGTGTACGTGCCGTTCCTGGACGGGGTCAACGCCGTCCTGGACGAACAGGGCTACCAGGTCCTGCTGGGCACCACCGAGTACCGCCAGGACCGCGAGGCGCGCCTGGTCGAGGGCCTGCTGGGCTGGGCGCCGGCCGGGCTGCTGCTGGCCGGCGTCGACCACACGCCGGCCCTGCGCGCGCGGCTGCAGGCCCTGGCGCGCACGCGGCCGCTGGTGGAATTCATGGACCTGGACGGCGAGCCGATCGACCTGATGGTGGGCTTCTCGCATCGGGCGGTGGGCCGGGCGGTGGCGGACTGGTTCGCCGATCGCGGCTTCCGCCACATCGCCATCGTCAGCACCGGCGCCGAGCACGACCTGCGCGCCGCGCGCCGTGCGCAGGCCTTCGCCGAGGCGCTGGCGGCGCGCGGGCTGCGCGACGACTACGTCCTCGATGGCCAGGGCCCCTCGTCCATCGCCGGCGGCGGCCGGCTGCTGGCCGAGCTGCTGCAGCGCCATCCGCAGGTCCAGGCGGTGTTCCTGGCCAACGACGACCTGGCCGCCGGGGCGCTGTTCGAGGCCCAGCGCCGGGGCCTGCGCGTGCCGCAGGACCTGGCGCTGATGGGCTTCAACGATGCGCCGATCGCCGCGGCCGTGCTGCCGGCGCTGTCCTCGGTGGCCGTGGACCGGCGCGGCATGGGCCATACCGTGGCCACGCTGCTGCTCGAGCGCCTGGCCGGCGATGCGCCGAAGGCGCGCGTGATCGACACCGGCTTTTCCATCGTGGCGCGCGCCAGCACCGACGCGCCGCCGCGCCCGACCGGAGACCTGACATGACCCCCTTGCGCGCCGCGCTTGCGCTGGCCTGCCTGTTGTCCCCGCTGCTGGCCCGGGCCGGCGAGGCGCACGACCCGGCTGCGCTGCCGGCCGGCCAGCTGGAGGTCGTGGCCCGCTTCGACGGGCCGGGCCCCTCGGGCATCGCGGTGACGCCGGGGGGACGGGTGTTCGTCGGCTTCCCGCGCCATGCCGAGAACCACGCCGGCATGACGCTGGGCGAGCTTGTGGGAGGGCGGTTGGTGCCGTTTCCCACTGCGGCCATGAGCCTGCCCTCGCAGGCGCCGGACGCGCAGCGGCTGGTCTCGGTGCATGGCATGACCACCGATGCCAGGGGCAACCTGTGGGTGATCGACGACGGCAAGCGCGCCGGCGCGCCGGGCATCCCGGACGGCGCGGCCAAGGTGGTGGGGTTCGACCCGGCCAGCGGGCGGGTGCTCGCCTCGGTGGTGCTCGAGGCGCCGACGCTGCTGCAGGACAGCCACATGAACGACCTGCGCGTGGACCTCAGCCACGGCGCCAAGGGCACGGCCTACGTCAGCGATTCCTCCTTCGGCACCTCGCCGGCGCTGGTGGTGGTGGACCTGGCCAGCGGGCGCCAGCGCCGCGTGCTGGGCCAGCACCCCTCCACGCAGCCCGACCCGGGCTTCGTCGCCACCCTCGACGGCAAGCCCATGCGCTACAGCGCGAAGTCACCGACCTTTCCGGTGGGCGGCGTGGATGCCGTCGCGCTGAGCCCCGACGACAGCACGCTCTACTTCGCGCCGCTGAGCAGCCGGCGTCTCTACGGCATCTCCACCGACGTGCTGGCCAACTTCGACAACGACGAGGCTACGCTCGCCGCCGCGGTGCGCGACCTGGGCGAGAAGGGCTTCGCCGATGGCATGGACAGCGACGCGCGGGGCCGGCTGTACGTCACCGACAGCGAGCACGACGCGATCGTGCGGCGCTGGCCGGACGGGCACTTCGACGTGGTCGGCCGCGATCCGCGCATCGTCTGGCCCGACGGCATCGCGGCCACCGATCGGTACGTGTACGTGACCCTGGGCCAGTGGGACCGCCTGCCGAGCTTCAACGGCGGCAAGGACCTGCGCCAGCCGCCGTACCTGCTGGTGCGCCTGCCGACCGATCCGGCCGGTCCGCTCACCGCGGCGGGTGCGCCATGAGCGCCTGCGCCGCCGATGTTCCCCTTCCGCCACTGGAGCACGCCATGCTGCATCGCCGCCGATTCCTGACCGCCGCCGCTGCCGGGACCGCCGCCCTGGCGGCCAGCCCGCTGCTGGCCCAGTCGACCGCGCCGGGGCCGGGCAGCGTGCTGCCGACCAAGGGGCGCGGCACCGGCGCCCCGCTGCCGTCCAATGCGCCGCGCAGTGGGCGGTTCCGGCCGACCTCGCGCCTGGGCCTGGGCGGCGTGGCGATCGGCAACGGCTTCGCCCCGGCCACCGACGCGCAGAGCGAACAGACCCTGGCCGCGGCCTGGGCGGCGGGCGTGCGCTACTTCGACACCTCGCCCTGGTATGGGCTGGGGCTGAGCGAGCGCCGCTTCGGCCACCATCTGCACACCCATCCGCCAGGCGAGTACGTGCTCTCCACCAAGGTCGGGCGGCTGCTTACCGCCACCGCCGGGCCGCTGCAAGAGACGATGTGGCAGTCGCCTTCGCCCTTCCGCTACCGCTACGACTACTCGGCCGCGGGCACGCGGCGCTCGGTGGAGGACAGCCTCAACCGGCTGGGCGTGGCGCAGCTGGACGTGGTGTTCATCCACGACCTGTCGCCGGACAACGAGGACGACCTGGGCATGCCGTGGGAGCAGCGCTTCGCCGAGGCCGCCAAGGGCGCCATGCCCGAGCTGACCCGCATGCGCGAGGAAGGCCTGATCAAGGCCTGGGGCTTCGGCGTCAACCGGCCCGAACCGGCGCTGCGCGCGATCGAGGAAGCCGACCCGGACATCTTCCTGCTGGCCTGCCAGTACTCGCTGCTGGATCACGCCAAGACCCTGCACGAGACCTTTCCGAAGATCGCCGCGCACGGCGCGTCGGTGGTGGTCGGCGCGCCGCTGCTGGCCGGCTATCTGGCCGGGCGCGAGCGCTATCTCTACGACGGCAAGGTGCCGGACTGGGCACCGGCCAGGCGCGCCAGGGTGCAGGCGGTGTGCGATCGTCACGGCGTGGACCTGCGCACGGTGGCGCTGCAGTTCGCCAACGCGCCGGCGGTGGTGTCGGCGGTGATCCCGGGCGCACGCACGCCGGCGCAGGTGCAGGCCAACGTCGCCTCGATGGCGGTCGCGGTGCCGCAGGCCTTGTGGGATGAGCTCAGGCACGAGGGCCTGATCGACGCCGACGCGCCGGTACCGGCGGCGGCATGATGCGGAAGAAGCGTCTGTTCATCGCCGCGCTGGTGGCGGCGATCCTGTTCCTGTCGGCGTTTGCCATCGCGCTGCTGCCCACGCGAACCCGCGCCATCGCCCCGGTCGCGCAAGGGCAGGCCGCCGCGCTGCTGGAGCAGGGCCGCTATCTGGCCGCGGCCGGCGACTGCACCGCTTGCCATACCGCGCCGGGCGGCGCGCCGTTCGCGGGAGGGCTGCCGATCGCCTCGCCGATCGGCACCATCTACAGCACCAACATCACGCCCGATCCCGCCACCGGCATCGGCCGCTACTCGCTGGACCAGTTCGACCGCGCGCTGCGGCACGGCATCCGCGCCGACGGCGGCACGCTCTATCCGGCCATGCCGTATCCATCGTATGCGCGCATCAGCGACGACGACGTGCGCGCGCTGTATGTCTATTTCATGCAGGGCGTACAGCCGGTCGAACGCCACAACCAGCCCACCGGCATCGCCTGGCCGCTCAGCCTGCGCTGGCCGCTGGCGCTGTGGAGGCGCATGTTCGCGCCCTCGCCCGACGCGCTGGCGGCCAGGCCGGCGCTGGCCGACGCCCGGCTCGCCCGGGGCGCCTACCTGGTGGAAGGCCTGGGCCACTGCGGCAGCTGCCACACCCCGCGCGCGCTGACCATGCAGGAACAGGCGCTGGACGCCTCGGGCAAGGCCTACCTGAGCGGCGGCCAGGTGATCGACGGCTGGACCGCCATCAACCTGCGCGGCGATGTGGGCAGCGGGCTGGGCGGCTGGTCGGAGCAGGACATCGTCGATTCGCTGCGCACCGGCCGCAATCCGCACGCGGCCACCGTCGGCAGCCCGATGGGCGATGTCACCGTCCACAGCATGCAGTACCTGCGCGCGGACGATCTGCACGCCATCGCGGCTTACCTCAAGAGCTTGCCGGCCCGGGACCCGGAGCATCCTGGCTTCCGTGCCGACCCGTCTACCGCTGCGGCCCTGGCGCAGGGCCAGGACGCCACGCCCGGCGCGGCGCTTTACCTGGACAACTGTGCCGGCTGCCACCGCAGCGACGGCGCCGGCGATACGCGCACCTTCCCGTCGATCGCCGGCAACCCCACCGTGCTGGCACCCGCGCCGACCTCGCTGCTGCGCCTGATCCTGGACGGCAGCAGGATGCCGGCCACGCCGGCCGCGCCCTCGGACCTGGGCATGCCCGGCTTCGCCTGGCGGCTGGACGACGCGCAGGTCGCGCAGCTGGCCAGCTTCGTGCGCGCGGGCTGGGGCAATCGCGCCGACCCGGTCAGCGCCGCCCAGGTACGCAAGGTCCGCGCCCAGCTCGAGCGCGAGCGGGCCGAGCGCGTCAAACCCCACGACCCGACTTCCACGCGCGATTGATGCGCGCCGCTGCCCCTTGGTGAACCGCATGAGCAAGCCTCCCCAGACGCCGCACGCCGATGCGCCGACCGCGACGACCCGCCGCGCCTTCCTGCGCCTGTCGCTGGCCGTGGCCCCGGCCGCGGTCGCCCTTGGCGCGTGCGATGGCCAGCAGGGCGAGGCCGGTCGGCGCGAAGGCGCCGGCGCCACCCACTCCGCGCCTTATCGGCCCACGTACTTCAGTGCGGCCGAATGGGCCTGCCTGCAGGCCGTCGTGGCCCGCCTGATCCCCGGCGATGCGCGGGACCCGGGGGCGCTGGAGGCCGGCGTGCCCGAGTACATCGACCGCCAGATGGGCACGCCCTGGGCGGCGGGGCGGCTGTGGTTCATGCAGGGGCCGTTTCAGCCCGATGCGCCGGCCACGCTGGGGTATCAGCTCCGGCTGGCGCCGCGCGAGCTCTACCGGCTGGGCCTGGCCGATCTGGACCAGGCCTGCCGCGCCGCGCACGGCAAGGCCTTCGCCGAACTCGACGCCGCGCTGCAGGACGGCGTGCTGCAGCGGCTGGAAGCCGGCACGCTGGCGCTGGCGCAGGTGCCGCCCAAGGCGCTGTTCGGCCTGCTGCTGGCCAACGCGCGCGAGGGCTTCTTCTGCGATCCGCGCCATGGCGGCAACCGCGACCTGGTGGGCTGGAAGCTGATCGGCTTCCCCGGCGCGCGCGCGGACTTCATGGACTGGGTCGAGCGCGACGTGGCCTATCCGCTGCCGCCGGTGTCCATCGACGGGGCGCGGGGCTGAGCCATGGCGACGACGATGAAGAAGACCGATGTGGTGGTGGTGGGCTTCGGCTGGGCCGGGTCGATCATGGCGCGCGAGCTGACCGAGGCGGGCCTGCGCGTGGTCGCGCTGGAACGCGGCGCCGCGCGCGACACCCAGCCCGACGGCGCCTACCCGGGCACGCTGGACGAGCTGACCTACAGCGTGCGCAAGAAGCTGTTCCAGGATCTCTCGCGCAGCACCGTGACGATCCGCCATACCGAGGCGGACACCGCGCTGCCGTACCGGCAGCTCGGCGCCTTCCTGCCCGGCGATGGCGTCGGCGGCGCCGGCCTGCACTGGTCCGGCGTGCACTTCCGCGTCGACCCGGTGGAGCTGAAGCTGCGCAGCCATTACGAGCAGCGCTACGGCAAGCGCTTCATCCCCGAAGGCATGACCATCCAGGACTTCGGCGTGAGCTACGAGGAGCTGGAGCCGCACTTCGACTTCGCCGAGAAGGTGTTCGGCACCTCCGGCAGCGCCTGGAGCGTGCAGGGCGAAGTGGTGGGGCGGGACAAGGGCGGCAACCCGCTGGCGCCGGACCGCTCGGCGCCGTTCCCGCTGCCGGCGCAGAAGCGTACCGTCTCGGCGCAGCGCTTCTTCTCGGCGGCCGCGGGGCTGGGCTACCACCCCTACGACATGCCCTCGGCCAACGCCTCCGGCCCCTACACCAACCCCTACGGTTGCCAGATGGGCACGTGCAACTTCTGCGGCTATTGCAGCGGTTATGCCTGCTACAACTATTCCAAGGCCTCGCCCAACGTCAACGTGTGGCCGGCGCTGCGCCAGCAGCCGCTGTTCGAGCTGCGCACGCATTGCGAGGTGACCAGGGTGGAACTGGCGCCCGATCGCAAGACCGCCACCGGTGTGACCTACGTCGACGCGCAGGGGCGCGAGGTGTTCCAACCCGCGGACCTGGTGATCGTCTCGGCCTTCCAGTTCCACAACGTGCGCCTGCTGCTGCTTTCGGGCATCGGCACGCCCTACGACCCGGCCAGCAACACCGGCGTGGTCGGGCGCAACTTCGCCTACCAGAACATGGCCACGGTCAAGGCGTTCTTCGGCAAGGACGTGCACAGCAACGAGTTCATCGGTGCCGGCGGCAACGGCGTGGCGATCGACGACTTCAACGCCGATCATTTCGACCATGCGGCGGCCGGCTTCGTCGGCGGCTCACCGATGTGGGTCAACCAGGCGGGGGTCAAGCCGATCAGCGGGATCGCGCTGCCGGCCGGTACGCCGGGTTGGGGACAGGCGTGGAAGCGCGCGGTGGCCGAGCACTACACCCACACCGTGTCGATGGATGCGCACGGCGCGCACATGAGCTATCGCGGCAACTACCTCAGCCTGGACCCCACCTATACCGACGTCCACGGCCTGCCGCTGCTGCGCATGACCTTCGACTGGCAGGAGAACGACACGCGCATGGCGCGCTTCATGGCCGACAAGCTGGACGGCATCGCCAAGGCCATGGGCCCGGCCTCCACCCGCCAGCTGGTGCGCGACTTCGGCGATCACTTCGACGCGACCAGCTACCAGACCACGCATCTGAACGGCGGCGCGATCATGGGCACCGACCCTGCCACCAGCGTGCTCAACCGGTATCTGCAGAGCTGGGACGTGCACAACGTCTTCGTCCCGGGCGCGTCGGCGTTTCCGCAGGGGCTGGGCTACAACCCAACCGGGCTGGTCGCCGCGCTGACCTACTGGTCGGCGAAAGCCATTCGCGATCAGTACCTGTCCTCGCCACGCGCGTTGGCGTAACCAACGCGCGTCTCGGCACGGATCGCCTCAGCGCGGCTTGAACACGCCGCGCGCCTCGCGCGGTTCGCTGCGCAGGTACTGCGGGGCGATGGCCAGGGTCGCGCCCAGCGCCACCGCCGCATGCCAGGGCCAGCGCGGGTCGTACAGCGCGGCGCGGGCGATGGCCACCGCGTCGGCCTTGCCTTCGGCCACGATGCGCTCGGCGTGCGCCGGCTCGGTGATCAGGCCGACCGCAATCACCGGCATGGTCGACAGCGCCGCCTTGATGTCGCGGGCGAACGGCACCTGGTAGCCGGGCTCCACCGGAATCTGCTGGCGCGGATCCAGGCCGCCACTGGACACGTGCAGATAGCTGCAGCCGCGCGCTTCCAGCGCCTGCGCCAGGGCGATGCTCTGCGCCACGTCCCAGCCGCCTTCGACCCAGTCGCTGGCCGAGATGCGCATGCCGACCGCCATGCTGTCCGGCACCGCCGCGCGCACCGCGTCGAACACCTGCAGCGGCAGGCGCAGGCGGTTCTCCAGCGAGCCGCCATAGGCATCGGTGCGATCGTTGCTCAGCGGCGAGAGGAACTGGTGCAGCAGATAGCCGTGCGCGCCGTGCAGCTCGATCAGGTCGAAGCCCAGCCGGTGCGCGCGCCGCGCGCTGTCGACGAAGGCCTGCACGATCGCCTCGATGCCGGCCTCGTCCAGGCGCTGCGGCGCCGGATCGCCTTCCGCGTAGGGGCGGTCGGTGGAAGACACTGTCTGCCAGCCGTGCGGCGCATCCGGCGCGATGGCCGCGCCGTGGTGTTCCCACGGCTTGTGGGTGGAGCCCTTGCGCCCGGCATGGGCCAGCTGGATGCCGAGCCGGATCGGCGACCAGCGCCGGATGCCGTCCACCACGGGGCGCAGGGCCTGTTCGGTGGCGTCGTCCCACAGGCCCAGATCGGCCCAGGAGATGCGCCCACGCGCCTCGACCGCGGTCGCTTCCAGAATCAGCAGGCCCGCGCCGGACTGCGCCAGATGGCCCAGATGCATGGCGTGCCAGGCATTGGCCTGACCATTGTCATCATCACAGGAGTACTGGCACATCGGCGCGATGACGATGCGGTTGTCCAACGACAGCGGCCCCAGGGACAGGGGCGAAAACAGCGTGCTCACGAAGCGGGCCTTGCAGCAGGGGGGAGACCGTAGATTGCAGCGCGCGGCGTTAGGACCCCGCAAGCGCACCGCTGGATCAGCCTGTCGCGCGCACGACGCTCAGGCCGTCACCCCGTCTTCGAGAAACGCCAGCGCCTGCGCGCAGTCGTGCTGCACCTTCAGCATGAGCAGCTCGTCGGCGCGGGTGCGGCCGTGGTTGAGCGCGGCCACCGGCAGGCCGGCCGCGTGCGCCCACTGCACGAAGCGCAGGCCCGAATACACCATCAGCGAAGAACCGACCACCAGCAGCGCATCGCTGCGTTCCAGCGCCTCGCGCGCGGCGGCCACGCGCTCGCGCGGGACGTTCTCGCCGAAGAACACCACGTCCGGCTTCAGCACGCCGCCGCAGTGCGCGCAGGCGGGGATGTCGAACGCGGAGAAGTCCACGCCTTCCAGGTCGGCATCGCCATCGGGCGCGATGCCCGCGTGGTGCCGCTCCCAGCCGGGATTGCGCGCGATCAGCTCTGCCTGGAAGTCCTCGCGCGGCGTGCGCCGCTCGCAGCCCATGCAGCGCACCACATCCAGCCGGCCATGCAGGTCGATCACCTGGCGGCTGCCGGCGGCCTGGTGCAGGCGGTCCACGTTCTGGGTCAGCAGCAGCGAAACCTGCCCGCGCGCCTCCAGCGCCGCGAGCGCACGATGCACGCCATTGGGTCGCGCGGCGCCGAAGCGCGGCCAGCCGACCAGGCTGCGTGCCCAGTAGCGCTGGCGCGTGGCCAGTTCGCCCATGAAGGCCTGGTAGGTCACCGGCTGCGGGCGCTTCCACGCGCCGTCGCGGTCGCGATAGTCGGGGATGCCCGACCCGGTGCTGCAACCGGCCCCGGTGAGCACGAACAGGCGCGCGTGGCGCTCGACGAAGTCCTGCAGCGCGCGCGGGGTGCTCATGCGCCGGCCTCTGCGGCGGCCGCCGGGCATGTCAGCGCTTGGCGCAGCCGAGCGACGCACACGCTTCGCAGGGGGGCGGGCAGGGCGTTCATGAATGCGGATCCGCAGGCGACGACATGCGCCCTATCTTGGGGAGACGCGAAGACAACGCAAGGACATCGGGGGACGGGCGCGGCGGGCGAATTGCCGCCACCCGGCCCATCCGTGATACTTCGGCCGACCCGCAGGATGCGGGGCGCCCGGCGCGAAGGCCGGGTGCCATCCGATCACCGCCCGCATCGAATCCCTGCCGTCCACGTGAGTGCGCCCGTGCCATCGTCCGCCCGTCCTTCGATCGCACCGCTGCGCCTGGCGCTGCTGGAGGACGACGACGTGCTGCGCGACCGCGTCCTGCTGCCGGGGCTGGCGCGGCATGGCTTCGACGTGGTGCCGATGCGTACGGTGGCGCAGCTGCAGGCGGCGCTGGCGCAGGCCAGCTTCGACCTGATCGTGCTCGACATCGGCCTGCCCGACGGCGATGGCTTCACCCTGACGCGCGAACTGCAGGCCGGGCGCCCGGGCATGGGCATCGTGATCCTCAGCGGCCGCGACACGTCGCCGGACATGGTGCGCGGCCTCAGCCAGGGCGCCGATGCCTACCTGACCAAGCCGGTGGAGATCGAGATGCTGGCCGCGACCCTGTTCAGCGTGGCGCGCCGGCTGTCGCGGCCGCCGGCCGCGCACGAGGCGTCGGCGTGGCAGCTGCAGGACGATGGCTGGTGCCTGTTCTCGCCGCAGGGCAAGGCCGTGGCGCTGACCCAGTCCGAGCGCCGGGTGCTGCTGTGCCTGTGGCGCACGCGCGGTCAACTGGTGGCGCGCGAGTCGCTGCTGGCCACCCTCGGCGGTGAGCTTGGCCTGGAGGTCGACCCGCATCGCCTCGATGCGCTGCTGCATCGCCTGCGGCAGAAGGTGCAGGACCGCGCCGGCACGGCGCTGCCGCTGACCGCCGTGCGCGGCGCCGGCTACCTGTTCAATCCGCAGGGGAACTGAGCGGCGCGGTCACCTGCGGCAGGCGCAGCGTGAAGCGCGTGCCCTGCCCGGGGGCGCTGTCCACCCACAGGCTGCCGCCGCCCTGCTGGGTCAGTTCCTGCGCGACCGCCAGGCCCAGGCCCGTGCCCTGGCCGGCCGGCTTGGTGGTGAAGAACGGCTCGAACGCCTGCTGCATCACCTCGGCGCTCATGCCCACGCCGGTGTCTGACAGGCGCAGCGCCACCTGGCCGTGCTCCAGGCGCACGTCGATCGAGAACGTCCCACCCTCGGGCATCGCATCGCGCGCGTTGGCCGCGAAGTTGAGCATCACCAGGTCGAACTGCGCGCGATCCAGATGCACCGTGCACGGTGCCTCGGGCGTGCTCAGCTGGACCTGCACCGGGGCCCCGAACAGCTGCCGCAGCATCGGCTGCAGCTCGCGCAGGGCGGCGGCCACGTCGAAATCGCTGGGCACGGCCAGCTCGCGCCGGCTGAAGCTCAGCAGCTTGCGGCTGATCGCCACGCCGCGCTGCGCGGCCAGCTCCACGCCCTCCAGCGCCTCGGCCATCGCCTGGGCGTCGGTGACCGGGTCGTAATCCAGTTCGTGCAGGCGATGGCGCTGGCCGGTGTAGCCGATGATCGCGCCGAGGATGTTGTTGAAGTCGTGCGACACGCCGCTGGCCAGCTGGCCGACCGACTCGATCCGCTGCAGGTGCAGCAGCCGCGCCTGCACGCGCTCGCGCTCGCGCATCTCCACGCGCAGGCGTTCGGCCGAGCGGCGGGCGCTGAACAGGCCTTCGCGCAGCGCCTCCACCGTGCGGTCCAGCACCAGGGTGATCATGAAGTAGCTCATCGCCAGCGAGGGCAGGTTCTGGAAGGGGTTGCCCGAGGCGTTCGGCGCCTGGCCCTCCGGGCTCTCCATCCCCAGCCAGAACATCAGCGGGATGCACAGATACACCGCCCACAGCGCCCAGCGACCGATCACCAGCGCCGCCAGGGTCAGCATCATCATCGGGTAGGGATCGAAGGCCTGTAGCTGGTAGCCGAAGGCGATGTTGGCCGCGATGCCCGAGCACAGCGTGACGCCGATGAACAAGGCCGTGGCCGGCTTGACCCGGCCGCGCCGGATCAGCCACACGCCGAGCCACGCGGCCAGCGTCATCGCCGCGTCCGTGCCGATGTCCACGGCCAGCTGCGTGGGATCCATCTGGATCCGCGCGGCGGTCAGCAGATGGTAGGCCTTGTTGAGCGGGATCTCGGTGCCGAGGAACAGCAGCAGCACCTGCAGCGCCGGCGCGTTGCGGCGGTCGATCGGATCGGAGGCCGGCACCCTGCGCAGCCAGGCGACCGCCTGGCGCCACAGCGGCGGGCGCCAAGGCACGCGCCGGAACCGCCTGCGGTCAGATGTCCCCATGGGCCGTGAGTCTAGCGTGAGCCGGCCATGAGATTGCGGGCATTGAGCGCGCGCGGCGGCTGTCGGTAAATCCATCCACGCGTGCCGAGCGGGGAGCCGGTGCGAACTTCCTTCTCCGGACCTACCACCATGCCCAGTCTTGTCACGTCGTCCGTGCGCCGTGGGCGCACTTCGTCCCTTCGCATCCTGCCGGCCTTGTCTTGCAGTCCGTTGACCGCCGCGTTGCTGCTCGTGCTGGCGCTGCCGGCCGGCGCCATGCCGGCGGCCGCCATGGACACGCCCGCCGGGTCGACCGTCCAGGCGGGCCAGCCCGACGCGCCCGCGCAGACCGCGACCCCGCAGGCCGATGACCCGGCCGTCGTCGCGGCAGCGGTGGATCCCAACTATTTCGCCGCCAGCGGCGCGGGCGACGGCAGCGACAACGCGGCCGCCGGCGGCACCAGCGCCGTGGGCATCGGCGCCGGCGCCGACGCGGCAGGGAACTTCGGCGTGGCGATTGGTGCCCGGGCCACGGTGAGCGACGCGTACGGCATCGCCATCGGCCACAACGTCACGGCCGGCAACACCGCCATCGCGATGGGTGACGGGGCGCGGGCCACCGGACAATCGGCCGTGGCCATCGGCGGCAGTTTCTTCGGCAGCACCTTCGGCGATTCCGATGGCGCGCGCGCCACCGGCTTCGGCGCGGTTGCCCTGGGCGCCTATGCGGAGGCGGTCGGCGACAACGCCACGGCCCTTGGCTGGTCGTCGACGGCAGCCGAGGCAGGGGCCGTGGCCGTGGGCAGTTCGGCCAACGCGCAGGCGGAATACGCCACGGCCTTCGGCAGTTCGAGCTCCGCGAGCGGGGCGGCGTCCATGGCGCTCGGTTATGCGAGCCGGGCGACCAACGACGCCGCCGTGGCCATCGGCACCTACGGCCTGGCCGAAGGATTCGCCGGCGTGGCCATCGGCTACGGCACCACCGCCTCGGGCGATGGCGGCACGGCGCTGGGCGAGGGCGCGATGGCGCAGGGCCAGCAGAGCGTGGCCATCGGCGCCAGCAATGCCAGCGTGTCCGCGCAGGCCAACGGGCTGGGCGCGGTGACGGTGGGTGCGGGCTCGTGGGCGCTGTCGGACTACGGCGTGGCGCTGGGCTTCGACAGCCACGCCGATGCGATGTACGCCACCGCCCTGGGCGCGCAGGCGATCTCCACCAGCGCCAGCGCCACCGCGCTCGGCGCGCAGACCTTCGCCGACGGCGACGAAGCCACCGCCGTGGGCTACATCGCCAGCGCCTCCGGCCTGGGCGCCACGGCGCTCGGGTCCGGGGCCAGCGCCCTGGGCGACGGGGCCCTGGCGCTGGGCACCAACAGCGCGGTGATCGGCGCGAACAGCGTCGCGCTGGGCGCCGGCAGCTTCGCCGACCGCGACAACAGCGTCTCGATGGGCGTGGCCGGTGCGGAGCGCCAGCTCATCAACGTGGCGGCCGGCACCGAGGACACCGATGCGGTGAACCTGGCGCAGCTGCATGCCCTGGCCGACACGGTGACGCTCGCCGGCGGCGCGACCGCCGAGGGCATGGGCGAGATGGCCGCGGCGTTCGGCGCCGGCGCGGGATACTCGGCGGCCGACGGCTTCGTGCTGCCGCGCTACAGCATCCAGGGCGCCAGCTTCACCAATGTCGGCGACGCCTTGACCGCGCTGGATGGTGCGTTCTCCGGCCTGTCCACGCGCGTGGCATCGCTGGAAGCCGCGCCGGCGGCCGGCAGCGGCGCCGGCGGCGTGGCGGTCGGCGGCGGCAGCACCAACGGTGCCAGCGTGGCCGATGGCAGCAACGGCGTGGCCGTCGGCGCCGGTGCGGCCACCGGTGGCCAGAACGGCACCGCCGTCGGCGGCGGCGCCTACGCCGCGGGCCCCAACGACACCGCGATCGGCGGCAACGCCAAGGTCAATGCCGATGGCAGCACCGCGCTCGGTGCCAATACGGTCGTCGCGGCCCAGGCCACCAATGCGGTGGCGGTCGGCGAGGGCGCCGCGGTCAGCGCGGCGTCCGGCACGGCGATCGGCCAGGGCGCCTCGGTCACGGCCGCTGGTGCGGTGGCGCTGGGCCAGGGCGCGGTCGCCGACCAGGCCAACACCGTCTCGGTGGGCAGTGTCGGCAACGAGCGCCGTGTCACCAACGTCGCCGCCGGCACCGGCGCGACCGATGCGGCCAATGTCGGCCAGATGCAGGCCGGCGATGCGCAGGCCGTGGCCACCGCCAACGCCTATACCGACACCGCCGCGACCAGAACCCTGGGCTCGGCCAATGCCTACACCGACACCACCGCGACCAAGACGCTGAGCTCGGCCAACGCCTACACCGACCGCAGGCTGACGGCGCTGGATGACCGCTTCACCCAGCTCTCCAACGACATCGGCCACAGGCTGGCCGCGCAGGACCGGCGCATCGACCGGATGGGGGCAATGGGCTCGGCGATGATGAACATGGCCGTCAATGCGGCCAATTCCAGGAGCGCGAACGGCCGAATCGCCACCGGCGTCGGCTGGCAGAACGGCGAGGCCGCCCTGTCAGTGGGCTACGCCAGGCAGATCGGCGAGCGCGCCTCCTTCAGCATCGGCGGGGCGTTCAGCGGCGACGACACCTCCGCCGGCTTCGGCTTCGGCATCGACCTGTAACGACACGCTCTTCGCGCGGCGGCCCACCGCCGCGCCGCGTTCCCTTCGCGTTTCCATTTCGCCCAGATCCGGCGGCGCGCACAGCGGCCGCTCCTTGCCCGAGGTCCCACGATGAACCCGACGTCCACCTCTCTCCGCCGCAGCGTGCTGGCGATCGCGCTGACCGCCGCCGTCTCTCCCGCGCTGGCGCAGGTCTCGCGTTTCGGCACCCTGCAGACCGGGGTCGCCAGCGAACCGGTCGCCGTCTACGACGGCCTGCTGGTCACCTACCGCAACGGCAGCAGCGAACGCGCCAGCGCCACGGCCGCCGCGGCCAAGCTGAAATCGGCGCTGGCCACCACCGCCGTGCGCAGCCAGTGGAATGCCCAGTTCCGCCAGGCCCCGCCGGCGCTGAACCGCGTGCGCCGCATCGCCACCGGCGCCGATCTGGTGCGCCCGGCCCGCTCGCTCAGCCAGGAACAACTCGACAGCCTGATGCAGGCCCTGCGCGCAGATCCCTCGGTGGCGCATGTCGAGCCCAACCTGCTGATGAAGCCGATCCGCGCGACCGCCAAAGCGATCCTGCCGCCGGGCCAGGCACCAAACGATCCGGGCGCCGTGGTGCAGTGGCACATGCGCGCCGCCGACGGCCACGCCGAATACACCGAGCCGAACGGCAGCACGGTCAACTTCCCCAACTGGGGCGGCATCAACGCGATCCCGGCCTGGCAGTACGGCGATGGCGACGGCGTGGTGGTCGCGGTCATCGATACCGGCATCACCGCCCATCCGGACCTGGACACGTCCCTGGCCGACGCCGGCTACGACTTCATCAGCAGCGGCTACATGTCCGGCCGCGCCACCGACGGTCGCGCGCCGGGCGGCTGGGACCTGGGCGACTGGACCAGTGAGGACAGGTTCCTGGTCGAGAACGGCGGCTGCGCGCAGAGCTACGAACAGTCTGACAGCTCCTGGCACGGCACCCACGTGGCCGGCACCGTCGGTGAGCTGACCAACAACGGCGTCGGCATGATCGGCGTGGCGCCCAAGGCCAAGGTGCTGCCGGTGCGCGCGCTGGGTCACTGCGGCGGCACCACCGCCGATATCGCCGATGCGATCACCTGGGCCTCGGGCGGTCACGTCGACGGCGTGCCGGACAACCAGCACCCGGCCGAGGTGATCAACATGAGCCTGGGCGGCTACGGCAGCTGCGCCAGCGACGGCGTCACCGCCGCGGCGATCAGCGGGGCGATCGCGCGCGGCACCACGGTGGTCGTCGCGGCCGGCAACGACAACAGCGACGCCAGCGCCTATACGCCCGCCAGCTGCCCGGGCGTGATCAACGTGGCGGCCACCGGCATCACCGGCAAGCGCGCCTACTACTCCAACTACGGCAGCAGCATCACGCTGTCCGCGCCGGGCGGTGGCGCCTACACCAACGACGATCCGAACACCGGCACCCAGCCGCGCGCGGGGTTCGTCTGGTCCACCCTCAACCGCGGCACGCACGAACCGGGCGAGCCGGCCTACGCCGGCTATACCGGGACGTCGATGGCCTCGCCGCATACCGCCGGCGTCGTCGCGCTGGTCATCAGCGCCGCCTACAACGCCGGCAAGCCGATCCCCACGCCCCAGCAGATCCGGGAAATCCTGACGCAGACCTCCAACGTGTTTCCGATCAAGCCGACCCTGCGCATCGGCGCGGGCATCCTGGACGCCAGCAAGGCCGTGGCGCGCGCCGCGGGCGCGGCCGGCGGTGGCGACGAGGCCAGTGCCGTGATGCTGACCAAGGGCCAGGTCCTGGCCGGCCAGAGCGCGGCGCAGGGCGGCACCCAGCTGTTCCGCATCGACGTGCCGGTCAATGCGCGCAACCTGCAGATCCGCACGCTGGGCGGCAGCGGCCAAGTGAAGATGTACGTGCGCGCCACGCGCGCGCCCAGCGCCGACGGCAGCGATGCCGACGTCAGCTCGGTGCGCGCCGGCACCACGCAGAACATGCAGACCGCGCTGCCGCTCTCCGACAGCTACTTCATCCGCCTGGTCGGCGGCACCGGCGGCTACCGCAACATCAGCCTGACCGCGACCTACTCGGCGTACTGACGCGCCGCGCTCCGACGCGGATCAGGCCGGGCGGCTGACCTCGATCAGGTTGCCGTCCGGGTCGCGGAAGTACAGCGAGGTGATCGGCCCGGTGGCGCCCGTGCGCGCGACCGGGCCTTCTTCGATAGCCACGCCCAGCGCCTGCAGCTGCGCCTGCGCCTGATCGATCGGCGTGTCGATCAGCAGGCACAGGTCGGCCGACCCCGGCGTGGGCGTGCGCGCCTTGGGTTCGAACTCATGTCCGTGGCGGTGCAGGTTGATCTTCTGCCGACCGAACGCCAGCGCCTTGCGGCCCTGGCCGAAGGTGACCACCTCCATGCCCAGCACCCGCGCATAGAAGGCACAGCTGGCCTCCACGTCGGCCACGGTCAGGACCAGGTGGTCCAGGCGCTCGACTTTCATCGCTCATTCTCCTCGGGGCGGGTGCGGACCGAAGCGGCCGTAGGGTCTGCTGTCGTCGGCGCCGTTGCGCAGCACCTGCGCGGCCAGCAGCGCCAGCGCCTGCAGGGCCAGGCAGAAGATCACCAGTGCCTTCCAGCCGCCGTGCTGCCAGAACCAGCCGCTGACCGAGCCGATCACGCTGGAGCCGATGTAGTAGGCCAGCAGGTACAGCGAGGCGGCGTGGCTCTTGCTGGCCCTGCCCAGCCGGCCGACCCAGGCGCTGGCGGCCGAGTGGGCGATGAAGAAGCCGATCGTCAGCAGCACGATGCCGGTGATCACCAGCCACAGGACATGCGACAGCGTCATCGCCACCCCGGCGATCGCGCAGACCGTGCCGGCCAGCACCACCGGCCCGCGGCCGAAGCGATCCGAGGCCGACCCGGCCACCGAGGACGAGACGATGCCGAACACGTAGGCCGAGAAGATCAGCCCGATCTGGCTCTGGCTCAGGCCGAACTCCGGCCCGCCCAGGCGGAAGCCCGCATAGTTGTAGACGCTGACGAAGGTGCCCATCAGCAGGAACGGGATCGCGAACAGCCAGGGCAGGTAGCGGTCGCGCAGGTGTCCGCCCCAGGCCTGCAGGTGATAGCCCAAGCGCACCCCGGTCTTGCGCACGAAGTTGCGCGAGGGCGGCAGCAGCAGCACGAAGCCGATCGCCACCGCCAGATCGAACGCGCTGAGCGTGGCCAGCGCCGTGCGCCAGCCCAGGTGGTCGGTCAGCACGCTCATCCCGATCCGCCCCATCATCCCGCCGAAGGCGTTGCCGGCCACGTACAGTCCGGTGGCCGCGCCCAGCTTGTGGCCCGGCAGTTCCTCGGCCAGGTAGACCATCGCCACCGCCGGCACGCCGCCCAGCGCGACGCCCGAGAGCATGCGCACCACCACCAGCGACTCCCAGTGCGGCAGGAAGGCGGCCACGCCGTTGAGCACCGCGGCCAGCGAGATGGAGGCGAACATCAGCCCGCGCCGGCCCAGGTTCTCGGACACCGCGCCGGCGCAGAAGATCGCCACCGCCAGCCCGCCGGTGGCCAGCGACAGCGGCAGCGAACTGGCGGCCGCGCTCACCCCGAAGCTCCTGGCGAACTCGGGCAGCAGCGGCTGCACGCTGTAGAGCAGCGAGAAGGTGGCGAACCCGGCCAGGAACAGCGCCAGGCGGATGCGCGCCAGCGGCAGCGGCGTATCGAGGTCGGCGGGCGCCGGACCGGAGTCCAGGGCACGGGCGGAAGCGCGGGGCATGGCGAAGGAGGCTGGCGCGGGGCAGGGCAGTATCTGGCCGCGTCGTCCATGCGTCCAATATATGATGCAGGCAGTCGCTATATGCGAAACATATGGGGTCGTCGTGGAGCTTCGCCACCTGCGCTACTTCCTGGCCGTGGCCGAGGAGGCCAACTTCACCCGCGCCGCCGCGCGCGTGGGCATCGGCCAGCCGCCGCTGAGCCAGCAGATCCAGGCGCTGGAGAAGGAGCTGGGCACGCCGCTGTTCGTGCGCACCCCACAGGGCGCCCAGCTGACCGACGCCGGTCAGGCTTTCCTGCTGGAGGTGCGCCGCGTGCTGGTCGACGTCGAGCGCGCCGCCGACAGCGCGCGCCGGGCCGCACGCGGCGAAAGCGGCCGCCTGCGGCTGGGATTCACCGCCTCGGCCGCGTTCAACCCGGTAGTGCCGCAGCTGATCCGCGATTACCGCCGCGCCTGGCCCGCGGTCGAGCTGGCGCTGGAGGAGACCAACACCGCCGGTCTGCTCGACGGCCTGGCCCAGGGCCGGCTGGATGCGGCCTTCATCCGCTACAGCGTGGCCACGCCGCCGGAACTGGTGCTGATCCGCTTCCCGGACGAGCCGATGAAGATCGCCGTGCCGGCGGCCCATCCGCTGGCGGCGCGGCGCAGCGCGCCGCTGTCGGTGCTGGCCGGCGAGCCGTTCATCCTGTTTCCGCGCAGCTTCGGCACCAGCCTCTACGACGAGATCCTCTCGGCCTGCCGCCAGGCCGGCTTCAGCGTGGCCATCACCCAGGAGGCGCCGCAGATGTCCTCCATCGTCAACCTGGTCGCGGCCGAGCTGGGCGTGTCGGTGGTGCCAGAATCCACCGCGCAGCTGCAACTGCCTGGCGTGCGCTACCTGGACATCGAGGGCCCGGTGCCGATGGCGCGGCTGGCGCTGGCGGCCATGCCTGTACAGGCCCACACGCCGCCGCCGCTGCGCCACCTGCTGGCGCTGGCGCGCGGCGGCGATCCGGCCACGGCCGGCGCCGCCTGAGCGATCAGTCCAGCCGGCGCAGCGCCGCGGCGTCGAAGTCGCGCAGTTCGCCGGTGGCGCCGCGGTGGATCTTCTCCGCCCAGCGCGCATCGCTCAGCAGCGCCCGGCCGACGGCGATCAGGTCGAACTCCTCGCGCTCCATGCGCGCCACCAGCCGGTCCAGGCCCACGGCGCTGGAGCCTTCGCCGCCGAAGGCGCCCATGAAGTCGCCCGACAGGCCGACCGAGCCCACGCTGATCGTCGCCGCGCCGGTGAGCTTCTTCGCCCAGCCGGCGAAGTTGAGCCCCTCGGCCCCGTCGATCTCCGGGAACTCCGGCTCCCAGAAGCGCCGCTGCGAACAATGCAGCACGTCCACGCCGGCCTCCACCAACGGCACCAGCCACGCGGCCATCGCCTCGGGCGTGTCGGCCAGGCGCGCGCTGTAGTCCTGCTGCTTCCACTGGCTCAGGCGCAGGATGATCGGGAACTCGGGACCGACGGCCGCGCGCATGGCCCGCACCACCTCGACGGCGAAGCGCGCGCGTTCGGCCAGCGTTTCGCCGCCGTAGCGATCGCCACGCGTGTTGGTCGGGGCCCAGAAGAACTGGTCGAGCAGATAGCCGTGCGCGCCGTGGATCTCCAGCGTGTCGAAGCCCAGGGCCCGGGTGTCGGCCGCCGCCCGCGCATAGGCGGCGATGGTGTCGGCGATGTCCTCCTCGGTCATCGCCCGGCCGCGCGGCTTGCCCGGCGCCTCCAGGCCCGACGGGCTCTCGACGCCGTCCTGTTCCCACCCCGTCTGGAAGCTCTGCACCGCGCCGACATGCCACAGCTGTGGGCCCATGCGGCCACCGGCCTGGTGCACGCCCTCGATCACCGCACGCCAGCCGGCCAGCGCCGCCTGCCCGTGGAAGACGGGGATGCCCGGGTCGTTGCGCGCGCCCGGCCGGTCCACCACCGTGCCTTCGGACAGGATCAGGCCGACCTCGTGCTCGGCGCGGCGCCGGTAGTAGGCCGCCACATCCGGGCCGGGCACGCCACCGGGCGAGAAGGACCGGGTCATCGGCGCCATCACGATGCGGTTCTTCAGCGCCAGCGATTTGACCTGGAAGGGGCGGAACAGCACCTGCGCGGCAGTGGAGGACATGGACGATTCCGTGGAGGGAGGAAGGCGCCAGAGGGTATATTTCGTATACCAGGTGTCAATCAGGCACCACGCAGCGACCAGGTATCCCCGAGGAAACCGCCATGCATGCCCAACCCAAGGTGCTCTCCGCCGTCGATTGCCCCAGCCGCCTGTTGCTGGACCAGATCGCCGACAAGTGGTCGGTGCTGGTGCTCGCCGCCCTCTGCCGCCAGCCGCTGCGTTTCAACATGCTCAAACGCACGCTGGAAGGCATCACCCAGAAGGCGCTCACCCAGACGCTGCGCCGGCTGGAGCGCAACGGCATCGTCGAGCGCCGGGTGGTCACCGCCTCGCCGATCGCGGTGGAGTACCGCATCACCGCGCTCGGCCGCACGCTCAAGGCGCCGTTCGAGGCGCTTCACGCCTGGACCCGCGAGCACCTGCCCGACGTCGAGCAGGCGCGCGCGGCGTTCGACGCCCGCGAGCAGGCGCAGGCGCTGCCCGCGGCCGCCAACGACTGATTCAGGCCTGGCCGAAGTCCAGCGCGCCGGTCAGATCGCCCGGCGGCGGCCCGCCGGCGGCGACCATCGCGTCCTCGCGCAGCTTCAGACCCGGCAGCTTCTCCAGGCCGAAGCGGCGCGTGATCAGGCGCGCGATCGAGCCGGTGTCGTAGATCGTGTGGTCCACGTGCCCGCGCTTGGCGAAGGGCGAGATCACCAGCGCCGGGATGCGCGTGCCCGGTCCCCAGCGATCGCCCTTGGGCGGCGCGACGTGGTCCCACCAGCCGCCGTTCTCGTCGAAGGTGATGACCACGACCATCTGCTTCCACTGCGGGCTGTTCTGCAGCGCGTGCACGATCGCCGCCAGGTGCCGGTCGCCGGCCTCGATGTCCGAGTAGCCGGCATGCATGTTGAGATTGCCCTGCGGCTTGTAGAACGTCACCGGCGGCAGCTTGCCGGCCTGCGCGTCGGCGATGAACTTGTTGGTCGCCGCGGTCTCGCCCAGGCCGCCATCGCGCAGGTGCTGCTTGCGCGCCGCGCTGCCCGGCGCCAGCGAGGCAAAGTAGTTCAGCGGCTGGTGATGCGCCTGGAAGTTCGGATGGCTGGGGAAGCTGCCGTCGTTGCTGTCGCCCATGCCGTCCAGCGCCGCCTGGAACGCGCCGGCGTACCAGGCCCAGTCCACGCCCTTGGCGCTCAGCATGTCGCCGATGTGCTTGTGCGACTGCGGCGGGCAGGTATTGGCGCTGCCGGCATCGGCCAGCGCGGGGTTGGCCTTGTCCACGTTGAAGCCCGGCGAGTACGGCGGCCCGATCGTGTTGACCGCCCAGTAGTCCGGCGTCAGCGTCGGGCGCGAGGTGAACTTGGCCACGCCGTCCATCGCGCTGGCCGGGCTGTTCTCGGCCGGGATCAGTGCCTTGCCGTCGGGCTTGCCGTCGGCGGTCTTGGCGATGTGCAGCTTGGCCGGACTCCTGTCGGCGTCCGGATAGAACGGCGGCTGCGCGGCGACCAGGTACTGGTGGTTGAGGAACGAGCCGCCGAAGGCGCCCATGAAGAAGTTGTCGCACAGCGTGTACTGCTGGGCCAGCCGCCACAGGCGCAGATTCACCGCGCTGTCGGCGTAGTGCCCCATCAGCAGCGCGCCGGTGTCGCCCCAGGCGACGAAGCCATCGTTCCTGCCGCCGTTGATCTGCATCTGGTTGCGGTAGAACTCGTGCACCAGGTCGCGCGTGACCACCCCGTGCGGCAGCGGCTCGCCGGTCGGCGTCTTCAGCGCGAACGGCGCGTTGGGCAGGCCGGTGATGTCCTCCTGCTTGATCTGGTAGCGGCGGTGATTGACCACCTGGGCATCGGGCACCATGCCGTCCCAGATCGGCGGCAGCGTCTTGAGCGGAGTGCCGTCGCGATCCTTCTGCACCGCCTTGGCCGGGTCGAGCGCCTTCAGCGGCTGCTGCAGTCCCGGGAAGTCGGCGAACAGGTTGTTGAAGCTGCGGTTCTCCGCATACAGCACCACGATGGTCTGCACATGCTCGCGCAGCTGCACATCGGTGACCGGCGTGGCGGCGCGTGCGCCGGCCTTCGCCGAAGCGCCGGCCGCCACCTTCGCGGTCTCGGCGGCGGCGGCTTCCCGGCCACCCAGCCCCAGCGCCGCGCCCGCGGCCGCGAGCCCGCCCAGCAGCCGGCGACGCTGCGGATCGGAAGGAGGGGAGGACTCGGGCAGATCGTCGTCGTGCTGGCTCATCATGGACTCTGTGCGGAAACGAAGAAGGCGCCCCTCGCGGAGCGCCCTCTAGTGTGCAGAGTCTGCGTGACCGTCGTCAGGCACGAAGGTCATGCCTGGGCCACCAGTCACATTGGCGGCCTGGCTCGAAATGAAGGTCACGCCGCGGATGGTCAGGCGCGCTTTGAGCCAGAAGAGCTCGTCGGCGGCTGCGCCGGCGCTGGCGGCTGGGGTGCAGGCACAGGGGGCCGTGCTTGGCGACGCGGTTCCGGCAGCGGAGCTTGACGCAGCACGGGAGGACCGCGGACGTCGTCCACCAGGGCATAACGGTCGCCATCGAGCAGCCAGAACCACGCGCCGTAAGGGACCTGTTTGCTCTCCACGGGAAGGAAGCGGGCCGCATACCGACCGTCTTCCGTCGGCGTGAGGTCCAGCTTCATGCGCATCACGATCTGGGCGTTGACCGGCTTGTCGTCCCGCAACGCCGGCGCGACGATGGCTTCGTCCAGATTCTTGCGGAGCAGCTTGCTCAGCGAAGGCTTCAAGGCCTGTGACACCTGCACATGCGTGACCTTGCCCTGGCTGTTGACCGACACCAGGACCGGCACGATGCCCTGTTCATACCTGGCCACGGTCAACTCGGTGGCTGCGCAACCGAAACTCGCGAGCGCCAGCGCGCCTACGCACAACCCTGCAAGGCAACGTTCCATCTTCGAACTCCTTCTCTTCAGGAAACGAGCATTGAATCCATCGGTCGCCAGGCTTCTGACCGCGCGAAGCGTCGCGTTCTTCCGAATCTACGCCGAGCACCCCGTTTGTCAAATCCGGGGCGGCGCCTGGGGCACCGCCACCGGGCTGCGCTCGGCGAACTGCCCGCGCCAGTACGGGTAGTAGGGATACGGCGGCTCCACCGCGCTGGCGGCGTCGAGGCGGGCGATCTGCTCGGGCGACAGCGACCAGCCGACCGCGCCGAGGTTGTCGCGCAGCTGCGCCTCGGTGCGCGCGCCGATCAGCACGGTGCTCACGGTCGGGCGCTGCAGCAGCCAGTTGATCGCCACCTGGGGCACGCTGCGACCGGCCTCCAGGGCGATCGCGTCCAGCACATCGACCAGGGCGAACAGGCGTTCGTCATCGATGGCCGGGGCGAACGCGGCGGTGTCGTGCAGCCGGCTCTGCGCAGGCAGCGGTTGGCCGCGGCGCAGCCGGCCGGTCAGTCGGCCCCAGCCCAGCGGGCTCCACACCACCGCGCCCAGGCCCTGGTCCAGGCCCAGCGGCATCAGCTCCCACTCGTAATCGCGTCCGGCCAGCGAGTAATAGGTCTGGTTGGCGACGAAGCGGCTCCAGCCATGCGCGTCGGCCGCCGCCAGCGATTTCATCAGCTGCCAGCCGGCATAGTTCGATGCGCCCAGGTAGCGGACCTTGCCGGCCCTGACCAGGCCGTCGAGCGTGGACAGCGTTTCCTCGACCGGCGTCATCGCATCGAAGGCGTGCAGCTGCAGCAGATCGATGTAGTCGGTGCGCAGGCGCCGCAGCGAGGCATCGACCGCGCGCAGCAGGCGCAGGCGCGAGGCGCCGGCATCGTTGGGCCCATCGCCCAGGCGCAATCCGGTCTTGGTCGAGATCAGCGCCCGCTCGCGGCGCCCGGCCAGCGCCGCGCCGAGGATCTCTTCGGAGGCGCCGTCGGAATACACATCGGCCGTGTCGAAGAAGTTCGCGCCGGCCTCCAGGCACAGATCGACCAGGCGCGTGGCCTGTTCGACGCCGGTGTCGCCCCAGGCCGAGAACAGCGGCCCCTTGCCGCCGAAGGTGCCGGCGCCGAAGCCCAGCACGGGGACTCGCAGGCCGGAGCGGCCGAGCAGTCGGGTTTCCATCGGAATCATCCTGTGTCGAGAAAGGGGACGTCGTCGCCAGGCTCAGCCGGCGTGTTCGCCTTGGAGTCGGCGCGGGCACGGGGACGCCTTCGCCGAGCGCGTCTCCAGGCGCACCGCCCAGGCCGCCACGACCAGCGCCGACAGCGGCACCAGTGCGCCGATCCACGGCAGCGCGGTCAGGCCGGCGCCATGTGCCAGCACCAGGCCGCCGAGCCAGGCGCCCAGCGCATTGCCCAGGTTGAACGCGCCGATGTTCAGGCTCGACGCCAGGCTCTGCGCGCCGGCGGCCTTCTGCAGCACCCACAGCTGCAGCGGCGACACCGTGGCGAACGCCGCCGCGCCCAGCAGGCCGGTCAGCAGCACCATCGCCCAGCGGCTGTGCAGCGCGAGGCCCACCAGCCCCATCGCCACGGCCAGCGCCAGCAGCGTGCCCAGCAGCGCCGGGCGCAGGCTGCGGTCGGCCAGGCGTCCGCCCAGCAGGTTGCCCACGATCATGCCGACGCCGAACACCAGCAGGATCGGCGACACCGCCGCGTCGCCAAAGCCCGTCACCTGGGTCAGCAAGGGCTGGATGTAGGTATAGACCGTGAACACCCCGCCGAATCCCAGCACGGTCATCAGCAGGCCCAGCAGCACGGGCGCGCGCAGCACGGCCGCGGCTTCCTCGCGCAGCGAACCCGGCGTCGGCGCATTGCGGTCGTGCGGGACCAGCGTGGCGATCACCACTGTGGCCATCACGCCGATCGCCGTCACCGCCCAGAACGTCGCCCGCCAGCCGTGGTGCAGCCCCAGCCATGCGCCGGCCGGCACGCCTAGCAGCGTGGCCACGGTCAGGCCGGTGAACATGATCGAGATCGCCGAGGCCTTGCGCGCCTCCGGCACCAGCGAGGTCGCCACCACCGCGCCCACGCCGAAGAACGTGCCGTGCGCCAGCGAGGTGACCACGCGCGCGGCCATCAGCAAGGCGTAGTTCGGGGCGAGCGCGCAGGCCAGGTTGCCCACCGTGAACACCACCATCAGCGCCACCAGCACGGCCTTGCGCGGCATGCGCCCGGTCGCCGCGGTCAGCAGCGGCGCGCCGACGAACACGCCCAGCGCATAACCGGAAATCAGCAGACCGGCGCTGGCGAGGCCGACGTGCAGATCGGTCGCGACCTGCATCAGCAGGCCCATGATCACGAATTCGGTCGTGCCGATGCCGAAGGCGCCGGCGGTCAGCGCATAGACCGCCAGTGGCATGCGCGAAGGAGTCGAGGAGGCAGGCATGGGATCGCCTTGGGAGGGGGAGTTCAACAGCGTGCGCCGGAGAACGGGCAAGAAAAACCGCTGCTATGCTGAATCACTTTCAAGATTTCATTGAGAATGGCCATGGATCGCGTTGGCGACATCGCCCTGTTCCTGCGGGTGCTGGACCTGGGCTCGATCAGCGCCGCCGCCCGCCAGCTCGACCTGTCGGCGGCCGTGGCCAGCCAGCGGCTCAAGCGTCTGGAGCGCGAACTGGGCGTGCGCCTGCTGCACCGGACCACGCGCCGCCTGCACCCCACCCCCGAAGGCCAGGCCCTGGCCGAGCGGGGCCGCGTGCTGGTGCGCGACCTGGAGGCCCTGGGTGAGGACCTGCGCGAGAGCGCCCAGCAGGTCTCGGGGACCCTGCGCGTCACCCTGTCGGCATCATTCGGCATGCTCTACGTCGCGCCGCTGCTGCCGGAGTTCCAGCGCCTGCATCCCAGGCTGCGCGTCAGCGTGCATCTGAGCGATCACCTGGTGGACCTGGTCAAGGAAGGCTTCGACCTGGCCATCCGCATCGGGCCATTGGCCGACTCGGGCCTGTTCGCGCGCAACCTGGCCTCCAACGCGCGCGTGCTGTGCGCTTCGCCCGACTACCTGCGCCGCAAGGGCACGCCGAAGACGCCGGCCGACCTGGCCGACCATGACGGCGTGCTGCTCATGGGCCGCGACGGCCGCCAGGATGTCTGGACCCTGGTCGGTCCGGACCGGCAGAGTGTGCGCGTGCGCATGGCCAGCCGCTTCGAGAGCAATTTCGGCGAGGTCCTGCGCGAGGCCGTGCTGGCCGGCCAAGGCATCGCCGTGCATTCGCTGTGGCATATCGCCGCCGACCTGCGCGCCGGGCGCATGGTCGCGGTGCTGCCCGACTGGCGTCCGCCGGCCACGCACATCAGTGCCGTCACCCCGGCGCGGCTGCAGCCGCCGCGGGTGCGACGCTTCGTCGAATTCCTGACCGCCCAGCTCGGCGACCCGCCGCCGTGGGAGCGGCTTGAAGCGCCGTGAGGCCCCCGGCAGGCTTCGCAGCGAGGCCTCCCGCGCGGCGGCGGCGTGGTGGCGAGGCGAGACCGGCGGCGCGGTGGTTCGCGAACCCAGGCGCTCAGAACAACACGCCCTGCGGCGATGGCGGTCGCGGCGGCATCGGCCTGACGAAACGGCTGCAGTCCAGGCCGCGGCGGGGAACATCGGCGTAGCCCAGGCGCTTGTGCGCCAGGGCGAAGCGCCGCGCCAGCAGGTCGGCATACACCCCTTGGCCACGCATGCGCTTGCCGAAGGTGCTGTCGTAGTCCTTGCCACCGCGCAGCTGACGCACCGTGCTCATCACGTGCGCGGCGCGGTCGGGGTGGTGCGCCTGCAGCCAGTCACGGAACAGCGGCGCCACTTCGTGCGGCAGGCGCAGCAGCACGTAGCCGGCCGATTCGGCACCGGCCTCGCGGGCCGCTTCCAGCACCGCTTCCAGTGCATGGTCGTTGATCCACGGGATCACCGGCGCCACCATCACCCCGACCGGCACCCCGGCCTCGTGCAGGGTGCGCATCGCGCGCAGCCGCGCGTGCGGCGCCGACGCGCGTGGCTCAAGCCTGGCCGACAGACGCGGGTCCAGCGAGGTCACCGAAAAGTGCACACTGACCAGATTGTCGCGCGCCAGCGGCGCCAGCAGGTCCAGGTCGCGCTCGACCAGCGCATTCTTGGTGATCAGCGAGAACGGGTGGCGGGTCTCGGCGAAGACCTCGATCAGGCGGCGGGTCAGCTGCAGCTTGCGCTCGATCGGCTGGTAGGCATCGGTGTTGATGCCCAGCGCGATCGGGCTGGCCACGTAGCCGGGTTTGGCCAGTTCGCGGCGCAACAGGTCCGGCGCATTGGTCTTGGCGAACAGCCGCGTCTCGAAATCCAGCCCCGGCGACAGGTTCAGATAGGCGTGGCTGGGGCGGGCGAAGCAATAGCTGCAGCCGTGCTCGCAGCCGCGATACGGGTTGACCGACTGCGTGAAGCCCACGTCCGGCGACTGGTTGCGACTGATGATGCTGCGCGCGGTCTCCTCGCTGACCTGCGTGCGCAATCGCGGTGCGGCGAACTCCTCGCTGTCGTCGGCATGCCAGCCGTCATCCTCGGCCTGGCTGACGGTCCGTTCGAAGCGGCCGGCCAGGTGACTGCTCGCGCCGCGGCCCTTGATGACCTTGCTCATGCGCACAGGCTACGCGCCCGCCATCTCGACGGATGCGACGCGGTCCGCCTGCAACGGGCGAGCCCCGTCAGGGTGGTGTTCCGGCGCCAAGCCCTGAACGCGCCGCAGACCAGCGCATCGTGATGAGATGGTCAGGGCGATCGCAGCGACGTGGGGCCTGACGAACTTCGGCCGGCCCCCTAGCGCAGGCCTTGCAGCGAGGCCTCCTGCAGCGCCGCGTAGATCGCGAATTCATCGGCCACCGGCGCGCCCAGCGCCGCCTCGAATTCGGCCCGGCGGGCATTGGCCGCATAGGCATGCTGCTCGCCCCCGCCCAGGTTGGACTGGAAGATGCCGGCCGCGCTGACCGGCAGGAAATCCTCGTAGACGATCGGGTCGGCCGTGGCCAGGCCACGCGCGATCAGCACCTCGGCCGGCGCATCGCGTTCGGCCGCCGGCGCCGCGCGCCCCCGCCCGGTCAGCGCGTAGCGGAAATAGCCCAGGCCCTCCCGTCGCAGCGTGTCCAGGTCGTCGGGGAACTGCGTGAACGCCGCCGCCAGCCGCGCCGGATAATCCGCGCCCGTACTGCCCGCGCCGGCATCGCGTGCCTGGTCCAACAGCGCGTCGTACAGCGCCCGGCCCTTCGGCGTCAGCGCCAGGCCGCGCTGCTCGATCTCGCCGAAGCGCGCGGTATGCGTGCCGGCCTCGGCGGCCTCGCCGTTCGGGAAGGACACTGCCTCCTCCAGCGCCTTGAAGCTGGTCTGCCGCAGCAGGATCGGGACCGCGCGCGGCGGCGGGCCCTCGATCACCGCCTTGGCCTCGATCCCGCGCGCCAGCATCTGCGCCTGGGCCGCATCGATGTCCAGCGTGCGCGGCGTGAGGTGGTTGATATGCGGGCCGTGGAAACACACCACGTCGGCGATCAGCCGATGCGCCTCGCTCAAGGCCTGATAGGTGGCGCGCGAGACCGTCGCATCGCCATGCCAGCGGAAGGTTTCCAGCGCCTCGGCGACAAAGCGCCTGGCATCCTCCTCGCCCAGCCCGCCGTCGCGTTCGTGCTGCGCGATCAGCGCCCGCACGGCAGGGGTGAAGATGTCGCGCCTGGCCAGGATTTCGGCCGCCTGCGCGCGCAGCGCGGCGTCCTCGATCAGCTCCAGCCGCAGCAGCGAGGTGAACACCCGAAAGGGATTGGCCGCCAGCGCCTGCGCCGTGGTCGGGCGGAAGGCGGTCGAATGTACCGGCACCCCGGCGACCGACAGGTCGTAGTAGCCCACCGGCGCCATGCCCATGACCGCGAACAGCCGGCGCAGCATCGACAGTTCCTCGGCCGTGCCGACCCGGATCGCGCCGTGGCGCTCCTGATCCAGCCGGGCGCGCTCGTCGTTGCGTGTCAGCCTGTCCTCCAGGGCGGGATCGGCGTGGAGCGTCTGCGCATTGACCTGCGCCACCAGTTCCATCAGCGTGCCGTACAGCGGCACCTCGGTGCGATACATGTCCGACATCGCCTGCGCGAACAGGCCGCGGATGTGGTCGGACGAAACGAACCCTTGCGACATCGTGGAGCGCTCCTGCGGGAAAGGCCGAGGCAGCAGGCCCGGCTCTGGCGCGCATTGTCGATGGCCGTCACGCCGCGCGCCATCTGCAGCGCCACAACCCCGACGCCGTCCGCAGCATGGTCAGGTGCCAACGGGAGCCTGGCGGCATCGTGGGCGGGG
>NZ_CP083376.1:300000-465000 GCF_020042665.1 Pseudoxanthomonas sp. X-1 | reverse complement strand
AACGGTTTGACCTGCTCCCCATGCCTGACTATGGTAGCCCGATTGGGCCTTCCGCTTGGGCCCCAGGGTGAAGACATCGATGCAGACGCACGGGGACGGCAGCCGCCGCAAGCAACGCTTTCGCGAACGACTGGACGTCCTTCGAGAGTCCGCCCTCCACCGCCAGCTCGCCCAGCACCTGCCCCAGGGGCGGTGGACGCGGCGACAGTGGATCCACGCTTCGCTGTTCACCACCATCGGCATCATGGTGGCCACGATCGTGCCGGGTTTCTCCAGCGTGGTGCAGCCGCAGCTCAAGCCGCTGGCCACCGTGCCGCTGGCGCTGCCGGAGGCCGATGCGCAGGCCGCTTCGGGCGCGGCGCGCGACAACTGGCAGACGGTGAACGTCCGCCCGGGCCAGACGCTGAGCGCGATCTTCGAGGAGATGGGCGTGCCGGCCGCCACCCTGCAGCGGGTGATGGACAACAAGACCGCGGCGGCCGAGCTGCGCCGGCTGCATCCGGGCGATGAGATCGCCTTCGACATCCCCGCCGAGGGCGTGCTCAAGGCGCTGCGCTACGACCGCGACATGGCCTCGCGCGTGCAGTTGGACATCGGCGAGCAGGCGGTCACCGAGCGGGTGATCAAGCGCGAGGTCAGCGTGCGCACCGCCGTGCTGAGCGGCAAGGTCGGCGGTTCGCTGATCCGTTCGGCGCGCAAGGCCGGGTTGACGGCGGCCAACATCAACGCGCTGACCGACGAGATCTTCAAGTACGACATCGACTTCAACTCCGACCTGGAAGCCGACGACCGCTTCAGCGTGGTGGTCGAGCAGACCTGGCGCGAGGGCCAGCTGGTGGCCACCGGCCCGGTCCAGGCGGCGACCTTCACCGTGGACGGCAAGCTGCATTCGGGCTTCCGCTTCGCCCGCCCGGGCGGGCAGCCAGAGTACTTCACCGCCAGCGGCAAGCCGCTCAAGCGCAGCTTCATCCGCATGCCGATCCCGTATGCACGGCTGAGCTCGACCTTCGGCGCGCGCCATCACCCGATCCTGGGCACGATGCGCATGCACCAGGGCGTGGACTACGCGGCGGCCACCGGCACGCCGATCATGGCCGCGGGCGACGCGCGCGTGCAGTTCGCCGGCCAGCAGCGCGGCTACGGCAACGTGGTGATCCTGGACCACGGCCAGGGCCGCACCACGCTGTACGGGCACATGTCGCGCTTCGCCAAGATCAAGACCGGCCAGCGCATCGCACAGGGCACGGTGATCGGCTACGTCGGCTCCACCGGCATGGCCACCGGGCCGCACCTGCATTACGAATTCCGTGTCAACGGCGTGCACCGCAACCCGCTGAAGGTGACGCTGCCGCCGCCCGAGCCGCTGTCGGGTACGGTGCTGGCGCAGTTCAAGACCCAGACCTCCAGCGCACTGGCGCGCATCCACACGGTGGAAAGCGCGATCTACGCCGACGCCTCGCCGGCCACCGCGCCGCAGCCGCAGGCGACGCTGGCCCAGGCGCTGGAGGCGTCGCGCAAGCGGCCGAGCCGCCAGTGACCCCGCCCGCCGCAGCGCGCGCCGGCGGACCGCTGGCACGCAAGCCGGCGCTGGGCGATCTCTACCTGGGGATGATCTCCGGCACCAGCGCCGACGGCATCGACGTGGCGCTGGTGCGCTTCGACCCCGAGCCGCAGTTGCTGATGGGCCGCACCTACCGCTGGGACGACGCGCTGCGCGCGCGCCTGATCGAGCTGGGCCAGGGCGGCGAGGCGACCTCGCTGGACGAACTGGGCGAACTAGACGTGCAGGTCGCCCTGGCCTTCGCCCACGCGGCCGGCCGCCTGATCACCCAGTCCGGCCTGGACCGCGCCCTGGTGCGAGCGATCGGCTCGCACGGGCAGACGGTGCGCCACCGGCCCGAGGGGACTTTTCCCTTCACCTGGCAGATGGGCGACGGCAACGTCATCGCTGAGCGCACCGGCATCCCGACCGTGGCCGACTTCCGGCGGCGCGACGTCGCCGCCGGCGGCCATGGCGCACCGCTGATGCCGGCCTTCCACGCCGCGATGCTGCACGACCCGGGCGAAGACCGCGCGGTGCTCAACCTGGGCGGCATCGGCAACCTGACCCTGCTGCCGGGCAGCGGCCCGGTGCGCGGCTTCGATACCGGCCCGGCCAATGCGCTGCTGGACGCTTGGTGCGAGCGCCACACCGGCATGGCCTTCGATGCCGGCGGCGCCTTCGCCGCGACCGGCAAACCCGATGAAGCGCTGCTGGCGCGGCTGCTGGACGAGCCGTGGTTCGCGCAACCGCCGCCGAAGAGCACCGGCCGCGAGCAGTTCCACCTGTCCTGGGTCGAAGACGAGCTCGGCGGCGCGGCGCTGGCGCCGGCCGACGTGCAGGCCACCCTGGTCGAACTCAGCGCGGTCACCGTGGCCGACGCGCTGCGCGCGACCCAGCCCGGCACCGCGCGGGTGATGGTCTGCGGCGGCGGCGTGCACAACCCGGTGCTGATGCAGCGCCTGGCGGCGCGGCTGCCGGGCGTGGTGGTCGAATCCACCGAGGCGCACGGCCTGCATCCAGATTACGTCGAGGCCATGGGCTTCGCCTGGCTGGCGCGCGAGACCCTGGCCGGGCGCCCGGGCAACCTGCCCAGCGTCAGCGGCGCCAAGGGCCTGCGCGTGCTCGGCGCGCTGTATCCGGCCTGATCGCGCCGGATCTGCGGGAAGCCGCAGCGCCGGAATCGCCCTGAGCGCGGACGCGCGGCTAGGACGTCGGACCGCCGTGCGGCACCGCACGCAGCGCCGCGATGGCCTCGGACAGGACGGCGACCTCCGGGTCGCTGAAACCGTTGCGCACCTCGGCCTCGACCGCGAACAGGCCGTGCTCGAGCAGGCGACTGATGGTCTCCTCGGTGCTCCAGCCGCGCGCCTCGGCGACGCGGCGGATGCGGTCGGTCAGGATCGGATCGAGGTCACGGATGAGCAGGTCGGTCATGGTCGGGCGCGGCCACTGTCCTGGAAGGCTCCTTGATACGACGCCACAGCCAGGCAAGCAAGGCCAGCGTGGGAATGACAGTCAGCGCGCTCAGGCTGAAGAAGGTGGAGTAGGAGGTGGCTTCCACGATGTAGCCCGAGATCCCGCCCACGAACTTGCCCGGCAGGTTGGCCAGCGACACCAGCAGCGCGTACTGGGTCGCGGTGAAGTTGCGGTCGGTCAGCGAGGACATGAAGGCCACCAGCACCGTGCCGGCGAAGCCCTGGGAGATGTTGTCGGCGCTCAGCGCCGCGTAGAACGCCCACAGCTGGCCGGGATGCTGGGCCATCAGCAGGAAGGCCAGGTTGGACAGCGCAACCGCCAGCGCGGCCAGCAGCAGCATGCGCCGGAAGCCGAACGCGGCCACCGCCATGCCGCCGCCGAAGGCGCCGACGATGCTCATCCAGATGCCGAACAGCTTGGACACCGTGGCAATGTCGGACTTGGTGAAGCCCGAGTCCAGGTAGAACGGTCCGGCCATGACGCCGATCACCTGGTCGGGGAACTTGAACAGCCCGACGAACAGCAGCAGCGCCAGCGCCAGCTTCAAGCCGTTGGTGGTGAAGAAGCCGACGATCGGCTGCCAGAAGGCGCCGAAGAAGTCGATCCGCCGCACCACCGTGGCCTCCGGCCGCACCGGCTCGCGGCTGACCAGCGTGGTGACGATGGGCACCAGCATCAGCGCGGCCATGCAGAAGTAGGCGACCTTCCAGTTCTCGAACTCGGCCATGTACAGCGCGCCGGCGCCGCCGACGATCAGCGCGATGCGATAGCCCAGGATGTAGGTCGCCGCCAGCGCGGCCTGCGCGCTCTCCGGGGCGATCTCGATGCGGTAGGCATCGACCACCGCGTCCTGGGTGGCGCCGGCGAAGGAGCCCACCAGCACCCAGGTCACCAGCCCGGCCACGCCCAGTTCCGGCCGCATGGCACCGAGTGCGAACAGGCTGGCCGCGACCAGCACCTGCGCGGCCAGCAGCCACGAGCGCCGCCGCCCCAGTCCCGACAGCAGCGGCAAGGCGTAGCGGTCGATCAGCGGTGCCCACACGAACTTGAGCAGATAGAAGAAGCTCGCCAGGCTGATCAGCCCGATCTCGCCCAACTGCAGGCCGACATCGCGCAGGCGCGTGGACAGGGTCTGCGAGGCGATCAGCAGAAACGGCAGTCCACTGCCGAAGCCCAGCAGCGCCATGGTCAGCGCCGAGGGCGTGGCGAACGCGGCCCTGATCCCGCGCCAGCCCTTGTAGGACACCGGCCGGTCGCCGGATGCGGTGCTCACCGGGCGTAGTCCACGGTGAACGGCGCATGGTCGGAGAAGCGCTGCTCGCGGTAGATCGCGCAGCCGCGCAGGCGATCGCGCAAGCCGGGGGTGGCGAACTGGTAATCGATGCGCCACCCCACGTTGTTGGCGCGCGCCGCGCCGCGGTTGGACCACCAGGTGTAGTCCTGCCCTTCCGGATGCAGCACGCGGTAGGCATCGACCCAGCCGCGGCCTGCGGGCACATCGGCCTGTGCGCCGTCGTCGGCGCACAGGCCGTTGAGCCAGTCACGCTCGGGCGGCAGGCAGCCGGAGTTCTTCTGGTTGCTGGTCCAGTTGCGGATGTCCAGCCGGGTGCGCACGATGTTCCAGTCCCCGCACAGGACGTAGTCGCGGCCGCTGGCCAGCCACTGGTCCAGGATCGGCTTGAGCCATTCCATGACCCGGAACTTGTAGCCCTGGCGCAGCTCGCCCGAGGAGCCGGAGGGGATGTAGAAGGACACCACGCTCAGGTTGCCGAATCGCGCCTCCAGGTAGCGCCCCTCCTCGTCGAATTCCGGCCAGCCCAGGCTGGTGCGGATCTCGTCGGGCTCGACCTTGCTGTAGATCGCGACGCCCGAATAGCCCTTCTTGGTGGTCGCGTCGCGAAAGTAGGCCTTGTAGCCAGGCGGCAGGAACTCCGGTCCCGCCAGCTGGTGTTCCTGGGCCTTGGTTTCCTGCACGCACAGCACGTCGGCGTCCTGCCCCGCGAACCACTCGAAAAACCCTTTGGACGCGGCCGAGCGCAGGCCGTTGGCATTGAAGCTGATGATGCGCATGAAGTTGGAGCCGAAGACAGAAGCGAGTCGCAAGCATACCGCCCGATCCGGGCGCCGCCGCCTGCTACCCTTTGCCGGTCCCCATCCGTCCACGACGCCGCCCATGTCCAACCACCGTGCGCGCTTTCTCCAGCTGGCCCTGCACGCCAACGCGCTGCGCTTCGGCGAGTTCACCCTCAAGTCCGGCCGCCTGAGCCCCTACTTCTTCAACGCCGGACGCTTCGACAGCGGCGCGGCGCTGGCCGAACTGGCCACCTGCTACGCCGATGCGATCGAGGAGGCCGGGGTATCGTTCGACCTGCTGTTCGGCCCGGCCTACAAGGGCATCCCGTTGGCCACCGCGCTGGGCATGGAATTCGCCCGCCGCGGCCGCGACCTGCCGCTGGCCTTCAACCGCAAGGAAGCCAAGGACCACGGCGAGGGCGGCATGCTGATCGGCGCGCCGCTGGACGAGCGCCGGGTGCTGATCGTGGACGACGTGATCACCGCCGGCACCGCCATCCGCGAGGCACTGGGCCTGATCACCGCCGCCGGCGGCGTGCCGGCCGGGATCGTGGTGGCGCTGGACCGCCAGGAGATCCTCGGCGAGGAAGGCCAGCGCCTCTCGGCCGCCCAGCGCGTGGCCGCCGAGACCGGGGTGCCGGTGATCGCGGTGGCCAGCCTGCACGACCTGCTTGCATTCGCCGGGGAAAATGCGGAACTTGTGGGCCACCGCGAGCAGCTGCTGGCCTACCGGGCCCGTTACGGCAGCGCCGCGTAATCGCCACTGGCAGCAAGGGGGCTGTCATGACCAGGACCAGGTTCGCCGCGATGCTGATGCTGCCGCTGGCCGCGGCGGCGCTGACGGCGGGCGCGCAGGATGCGCCCAAGGCCAAGAAGCTCTACTGCTGGAACGACCCCAAGAGCGGCCGCACCTGCTCCGATGCGCTGCCGCCGGAACAGGTCAACAGCGCGCGCGACGAATTCAGCGCCAGCAGCGGCGCGCGCACCGGGGCGGTCGGCCAGGCGCTGACCGCCGAGCAGCGCGCCGACCTGGCCGCCGCGGCCGCCCAGGCGCAGGCCGACCAGGCCGCCCAGGACACGCGCAGGCGCACCGAGCAGGCGATGCTGCTGTCCTACGCCTCCGAAGACGAACTCAAGCGCGTGTTCACCGAGCGCACCACGCTGATCGAGAACAACGTGCAGACCGCGCGCTACAACCTGACCAGCATGCGCGAGGCGCTGGTGGGCAAGCTGCAGCAGGCCGGTGGCGCCGAACTGGCCGGTCGCAAGGTCGAGGCCAAGCTGGCCGAGGACATCCGCCAGCGCCATACCGATCTGCTGCGCCAGCAGGCGCTGTTGAGCAGCTTCGAGCAGCAGCGCACGCAGCTGGGTGCCGAGGTGGAGGACACCTTGCGGCGCTACCGCGACATGAAGGCCAGCGCTGCCGCCAACGGCTGAGGTGGTGCGGTAGCCGGGCCCCTGTGCGGAACTCGCTTCGCGAGCCAGCCGCAGGCTGGCGTGGCCGGCCCCACGCTGCTGGATGCCCCAAGGCCTGACAATGTTGCGGGAGCCGCCCGTGCCTTTTACCGGTAGAGCCTCATCGTCCCCCATTGGCCGAAAAGGCCACAAGGGCGGCTCACACGATGTCGTTGCCGCGCCGGCGACCTTGGCCTGCCCGAGCCCGCTCGGGTTTCGCGACAGTGCGGGCCTCAGAAGCGGGGCTTGAGCTCCGGCGCCACCGCCTGCAGCTGGCTGCGGAACGCGCTGCGGATGCGCTCCAGCGCGGTCGCGTCGTCGGCCTCGAAGCGCAGCACCAGCACCGGGGTGGTGTTGGAGGCACGCACCAGCCCCCAGCCGTCGTCCCAGTCGGCGCGCAGGCCGTCGATGGTGGACAGGCGCGCGCCATCGAACCGCGCCGCCGCCACGAACGCCTGCACGATGGCGTGCGCGTTGCCGGCCGGTACCTCGACCTTGATCTCCGGCGTGGACACGCCGTCGGGCAGCGCGTCGAGGATCTCGCTGGGCGTCTGGTCGTCGCGCGCGGCCAGGATCTCCAGCAGGCGCGCGGCGGCATACAGGCCGTCGTCGAAGCCGTACCAGCGCTCCTGGAAGAAGAAGTGCCCGCTCATCTCGCCGGCCAGTTCCGCGCCGGTCTCGCGCATCTTGGCCTTGATCAGCGAATGCCCGGTCTGCCACATCATCGGCGTGCCGCCGTTGCGCAGCGTCCAGCCCTGCAGCTTGCCGGTGCACTTGACGTCGTAGATCACCATGGCGCCGGGGTTGCGTTCGAGCACGTCGGCGGCGAACAGCATCAACAGGCGGTCAGGAAAGATGACGTGGCCATCCCGGGTGACCACGCCCAGCCGGTCGCCGTCGCCGTCGAAGGCCAGGCCCAGGTCGGCCTCGAAGCGCTTCACCGTCGAAGCCAGGTCGAGCAGGTTGTCCGGCTCGCTGGGATCGGGGTGATGGTTGGGGAAGGTGCCGTCGATGTCGCAGTACAGCGGCACGACCTCGGCGCCGATGGCCTCCAGCAGCACCGGGGCGATCTCGCCGGCCACGCCGTTGCCGGCATCGACCACGACCTTGAGCGGACGCGCCAGCTGCACGTCGCCGGCGATGCGCTGGACGTAGTCCTCGGCGATCTCGCGCTGGGTCAGGCCGCCGCGTTCGGCGCTGTGCAGGCGCCCTTCGCTGACGCGGGTGTAGAGGTCGGTGATGGTGGCGCCGGACAGCGTCTCGCCCCCGACCACGATCTTGAAGCCGTTGTAGTCCGGTGGATTGTGGCTGCCGGTGACCGCCACGCAGGTGCCGGTGCGCAGCTGGAAGGCGGCGAAGTACGCCACGGGCGTGGGCACCATGCCGATGTCGATGACGTCGCGGCCGGCCTTGCGCAGGCCCTCGATCAGGCCGGTGGACAGCTCCGGGCCGGACAGGCGGCCGTCGCGCGCGACGACCACTTCGGTCAGGCCCTGCTCGGCCATCACCGAGCCGATCGCCTGGCCGATCAGCTCGGCCACCGGCACGCTCAACGTCTTGCCGACCACGCCGCGGATGTCGTACGCCCGGAAGATGCCCGGGTCCACGGCCACGCCGCGCACCAGTCTGGCGGCGGGCGCGGCGGCCGGGTCGGTGGCCTCGACCGGCGTGTCGGTGTCGGTCGCCTCGGGATCGGCCTCGTCCGCCGCCCTGGCCGCCGCGGCGGCGCGCTGGGACTGCACGGCCTCGCTCAGGGTCAGGCCGTCTTCGGCAGCCTCCTCGTCCTTGCCGCGGCGCAGCTCGGGCACCTTGAGCTTGACCTTGCCGGTGGACAACGCGGCCACCAGCGCCGCCAGCACCAGCAGCAGCGCGGCCACGATGGCGCAGGGCAGCGTGCCCAGGCCCAGCGGCTCCTCGCTCCCGTCGGGGACGGCGGCCACCACGCGCAGGCCGGTCTCTCCGACCGGGCGCGAGAGCGCGTCGGCGACGCCGGACAGCCCTGCGTCACCGACCTCGCGCAGCGTGAAGCCGCCCTGGCGCAGGCCCAGGTAGGCGCCGGCGACCTGGGCGCCATCGACCGGGCCGGTCAGCAGCGCCACCGGCAGGCGCACGTAGAGCAGGCGCGACTGCACCGGCACGGCCAGCGCCAGGCCGGTGTCCTTGCCGTCGCGCACCGCGCCGACGATCGCGCCCTTGGCCTGCTGCGCGGCTTCCAGCAGCGCCAGCTTGCTGTAGCCGAAGGTCTCGGCATCGGCGTAGGCGGCCTGGAGGTCGGCCGGCAGCAGGTCGACGGCCTCCACTTCCGGCCAGCCGGCCTTGATCGCCGCGCCGACCGCGGCGGTGTCATCGGCGCTCACCGCCGCCTGGAAGGCGGGCGTGGCCACGCGCTGGTCCAGCCGCGCGGTCTGCGTCTGCAGGTTCTGCTGCAGGCCCTGCACGGCGGCATCGCGCGCCTGCAGCAGCGCGTCGCGGCGCGCACCTTCCTGGTAGAGCACCCAGGCGTTCCAGCCGAACCATGCGGCCAGCAGCACCAGCAGGCCGGACAGCAGCAACACGTGTTTGCCGCCGCCCGTCTTCACGGTCCCTCGTTTGAATCCAGCCATGCGACGCTTCGCCCCTGTCAGCGGACGCCCGTGTGGCCGAAGCCCCCTTCTCCACGCGCGCTTTCCACGAAAGTATCCACGATCTTCAACGCTACGCGCGCGATGGGCAACACCACCAGTTGGGCGACCCGGTCGCCGGGCTGGATCGCGAAGGCCTCGCTGCTGCGGTTCCACAGGCTGATCAGCAGCGGGCCCTGGTAGTCGGCATCGATCAGGCCGGTGCCGTTGCCGAGCACGATGCCGTGGCGATGGCCCAGGCCCGAGCGCGGCAGCACCACGGCGCACAGGTTGGGATCGGCCAGGTGGATGGCGATGCCGCTGGGCACCAGCACCGTCTCGCCCGGCCCCAGGGTGAGGGGGGTCTCCAGCGCCGCGCGCAGATCCAGCCCGGCGCTGGCCGGGGTGGCGTAGGCCGGCAGCGGCCAGGTCTCGCCGAAGCGCGGGTCCAGCAGTTTGACTTCCATCGGCAGGCTCATGCGCGCAGGCGCTCCCCGATCAGGTCCACCAGCGCCTCGGCCAGCGCGGTCTTAGCCGCAGAGGGGAACTCGCGCTGGCCGTCCTTCCAGAACGCGGTCATCGCGTTGCTGTCGCTCTCGAAGCCCCCGTCGGGGATCCCGACCCGGTTGGCCACGACCATGTCCAGGCGCTTGGCGATGAGCTTGCCGCGCGCATATTCGGCCACGTTCTCGGTCTCGGCGGCGAAACCGACCACCAGCTTGAGCGGCTGCACCGAAGCGGCGACCTCGGCCAGGATGTCCGGCGTGCGCACCAGGTCCAGGGCCAGCGATTCGCTGGACTTCTTGATCTTGTTGGGCGCCGGCGCACGCGGGGTGTAGTCGGCGACCGCGGCGGCGCCGATGTAGACATCGGCCGGGAATGCGCCGAACACCGCCGCGCGCATCTGCGCGGCCGAGCGCACGTCCACGCGGGTGACGCCGGGCGGCGTGCCCAGGTTCACCGGGCCGGCGATCAGGGTGACCTTGGCCCCGCGCCTGGCGGCGGCCTGGGCCACGGCGAAGCCCATCTTGCCGCTGCTGCGGTTGCCCAGATAGCGCACCGGATCCAGGTCCTCATAGGTGGGACCGGCGCTGACGACCACGTGCAGCCCGGCCAGCGGGCCGTCGAGCGGGATGGCCGGCTGCGCCGCGCGGGCGAGCGCCGCGACGATCGCGTCGGGTTCGGTCAGGCGGCCGGGGCCGGACTCGCCCTCGGCCAGCGGGCCGTCCTCGGGCCCGACCACCTGCACCCCACGCGCACGCAGGGTGGCCAGGTTGGCCTGGGTGGCGGCGTGCTTCCACATGATGTGGTTCATCGCCGGGCACACGGTGATGGGCGCGGTGGTCGCCAGCGCCAGGGTGGTCACCAGGTCGTCGGCTAGGCCGTGGGCCAGGTGGGCCAGCAGGTCGGCGGTGGCCGGGGCGATCAGCACCCGGTCGGCCCAGCGCGCCAGTTCGATATGGCCCATCGAGGCCTCGGCGGCGCTGTCCCACAGGCTGGTGCGCGTGGGCTGCCCGGACAGGGCCTGGAAGCTCAGCGGGGTGACGAACTGCTGGGCGCCGGCGGTCATCGCCACCTGCACCTGTGCGCCGGCATCGCGCAGCCGGCGCACCAGTTCCAATGATTTATAGGCGGCAATGCCGCCGCCAACGCACAGCAGGATGCGTTGTCCTTCCAGGGCCTGGGCCACGTCAGAATTTTCCGAACCAGAACTAAGGCGACAGCTTACCCGACGCCCCTCCCGGGTCTGATAACCCCAGGGCATGAGCCTCGGGAACAATCGCCATGACGCCGCACGGAAGCGGCGCATTCCAAGCCAAGGAAGCATCCATGCACATCCGCGACTGGCCCGCCGAGGAACGTCCCCGCGAAAAGCTGATGGCGCGCGGCGCCGGCACGCTCTCCGACGCCGAACTTCTGGCGATCTTCCTCGGCTCGGGCCTGGCCGGACGCGACGCGGTCCGGACCGCGCGCGACCTGCTCGCCAGCCACGGCCCGCTGCGCGGCCTGCTCGACCACCCGCCCAAGGCGCTGGCCACCCTGCCCGGCCTGGGGCCGGCACGCGCCTGCCAGCTGGCCGCCGCGCTGGAGCTGGGCCAGCGCCACCTGGCCGCCGGCCTGGCGCGTGGGGAGGCGCTGACCAACCCGAACGCCGCCGGACGCTACTTCGCGCTGAAGCTGCGGGCCCGTACGCGGGAAGTGTTCGCGGCGCTCTTCCTGGATACGCGGCACCGGGCACTGGCCTTCGAGGAGCTGTTCGCCGGCAGCCTGAACGCCTCCGAGGTCCACCCGCGCGAGGTGATCAGGCGCGCACTGGCGCTCAACGCCGCGGCGGTGATCGTGGCCCACAACCACCCGTCCGGAAACCCGGAGCCGTCCGCCGCCGACCGCGCGGTCACCGAGCGGCTCAAGGAGGCCCTGGCGCTGGTGGACGTCCGTCTGCTGGACCACTTCGTGATCGGCGAAGGCGCGCCGGTCTCGCTGGCCGCACGCGGATGGGTATGAGGGGCGCGCGGCGAGGAGATCCACGCCGGTGCCGGCCGCGGGGCGGCTGTGGGCTAAAATGCCCGGTCCCGCGTGTCCCATCGAGCGAAAAGCCCCGTGAAATCCGACCTCCGTGCCCGCATCGCCCAGGGCATCGACGCCCTGCGCCAGGCCGGCACCCTGCCCGCCGAGACCGCCACCCCGGACTTCACCGTCGAGCGTCCCAAGACCCGCGAGCACGGCGATTTCGCCACCAATGCCGCGATGCTGCTGGCCAAGCCGGCGCGCAGCAATCCGCGCGCCCTGGCCCAGGCGCTGGTCGATGCGCTGTCGCCCAGCGCCGACATCGCCCGGATCGAGATCGCCGGCCCGGGCTTCATCAACTTCCACCTGACCAACGCCGCCTACCAGCGCCAGGCCGTGGCCGCCCTGACCCAGGGCGCGCAGTACGGCCGCAACACCTCCGGCGCCGGTCGCACGGTCGGCGTGGAATACGTCTCGGCCAATCCGACCGGCCCGCTGCACGTGGGCCACGGCCGCGCCGCGGTGATCGGCGACTGTCTGGCGCGCGTGCTGGCGGCCAACGGCTGGAACACCAGGCGCGAGTTCTACTACAACGACGCCGGCGTACAAATCGAGAACCTGGCCAAGTCCACCTACGCGCGCCTGCACGGCCTCAAGCCGGGCGACGCCGACTGGCCGGAAGCGGCCTACAACGGCGACTACATCGCCGACGTCGCCGCCGCCTATCTGCGCGGCGATGCCATCGAGATCGAAGGCCACACCATCACCGGCGCCAAGGACATCGAGGACCTCGATGCCATCCGCCGCTTCGCCGTGGCCTATCTGCGCCGCGAGCAGAACGCCGACCTGGCCGCCTTCGGCGTCGGCTTCGACGTGTACTTCCTGGAGAGCGCGCTCTACCGCGACGGCAAGGTCGAGGAGACCGTCGAGACACTGATCAGGTCCGGCCACACCTACGAGGAGGGCGGCGCGCTGTGGTTGAAGTCGACCGACTACGGCGACGACAAGGACCGCGTGATGCGCAAGTCCGATGGCACCTACACCTACTTCGTGCCGGACGTGGCCTATCACCTGTCCAAGTGGCAGCGCGGCTACGAGCGCGCGATCACCGAGCTGGGCGCCGACCACCACGGCTCGCTGGCGCGCGTGCGCGCCGGCCTGCAGGCGCTGGACTTGGGCATCCCCAAGGGCTGGCCCGAATACGTGCTGCACCAGATGGTCACGGTGATGCGCGGCGGGGAGGAAGTGAAACTGTCCAAGCGCGCCGGCAGCTACCTGACCCTGCGCGACCTGATCGAGGAAGCCGGCGCCGACGCCACGCGCTGGTTCCTGATCGCGCGCAAGCCCGATTCGCAGCTGACCTTCGACATCGACCTGGCGCGCGAGCAGAGCAAGGACAACCCGGTCTTCTACGTGCAGTACGCCCACGCGCGCGTGTGCAGCCTGCTGCGCCGCGTCGAGGAGAAAGGCTACGCGGCCTACGATCAGGACGCGGGCATCGCCGCGCTGCCCTCGCTGGAGGACGCGGCCTCGATCGCGCTGATGGTGGAGCTGTCGCGTTATCCGGAGGTGGTCGAGGCGGCCGGCGTTTCACTCGAGCCGCACGCCATCGCGCAATACCTGCGCGAACTGGCCTATGCTTTCCAGGCCTGGTACGACGGCGAACCGATCCTCATCGACGACGCCGATGCGCGCAACGCGCGCCTGGCGCTGGCCCTGGCGGTGCGCCAGGCCCTGGCCAACGGCCTGGACCTGCTGGGCGTGTCCGCGCCCGAGCGCATGTAAGACGACTTCCACGAGAACAAGCACAAGATGGCGGCACGACGCGGTAAATCCCAGGCCAAGCGCACCTCCGGCAACGGCACGCCCGGCTGGGTCTGGCTGATCGCCGGGCTGGTCCTCGGCGCGGCGGCGTTCTTCATCGTGCCGGACCTGATGAAGAAGGATGGCGAGACCTTCCTGCGGCCCAAGCCCAACCCCGACGCGCGGCCCGCACCGGTGAGCGAGGACGACAGCGCCACGCCGCCGGCCGCCACCGACACCGGTGCCGCGCCCGCGGCCACCGCCGAGACGGCCAAGAAGCCGCCCGAGCGTCCGACCCAGTACGACTTCTACACCCTGCTGCCGGGCCGCGAAGTGCAGATGTCCGACGCCGAACTGGCCGCCAGCGCGCGTGCCGAGGCCGACCGCAAGGCAAAGCTGGCCGCGCAGCAGGCCCGCGAGGACGCGGCCAAGAATGCCGGCCAGCCGCAGCCCGTCGCCGAGACCACGACCGCCGCGGCGCAGCAGCCCACGCCGCTGGACGAGATCACCAAGGTGCCCTCGGCCACGCCGACCCAGACCAGCGTCGCCCAGGCCGCCGCGTCCAACGCGGTGGCCAGCGCCGCCGGCGATGTCGCCTACATCCTGCAGGCCGGCAGCTTCAGCGCCTCCGGCGATGCCGAGGCGGTCAAGGCCAAGATCGCGATGCTGGGCCTGAGCGCGCGGGTGGAATCGGGCGACTCGGCCGGCAAGACCGTCTATCGCGTGCGCATGGGGCCCTACGCCACCGCCAGCGAACTGGCCGAGGCCAAGCAGAAGCTGGCCAGCGGCGGCCTGCCGGCGATGCCGATCAAGGCCCGGTGATCGCCCCGGCGACCCAGCGCGAGCGCCTGATCCTGGCGGCCGCGGTCGCCTTCACCGCCGATCTGCTCTTCGGCCTGCTGATCTGGCAGCTGTTGCCGGCCGGCTGGCGCGTGCTCGAACTGCGCGGCAACAGTTTCATCCAGCCCGCGCACTGCGTGGCCGGCGCCGTCAGCCTGCTGCTGGGGGGCTGGATCGGCGGGCGGCGCTTTCTGCCGATCGGCGTGGCGCTGGTGCTCGTCCTGCAGCTGCTGGCCATCGCGCTGCTGGTGCAGCTGGCCCACCAACACGCGCCGCAGCGCCCGCTATGGCTGACGACCCAGGACATCCTGGCCAGCAACGTGCTGGGCGCGGGCCTGCAACTGCTGGCCGCCGCGCTGGGTGCGCTGGCCGGCGCGGCGCTGCACGCGCGTCGCCCCTTGTTTCCCTCTCCTCAGGAATCCACATGACGACGATCCGGTCGCTGGCCACGTTGCTGGCGCTGTTATGCGGCGCCATCAGCTGCTGCCATGCGACAACGTCGGCGGAGCCTTCCGGTTTCCGGTTCCAGCAATCGCGTGGGCCTTACTCCGTCGGCCTGAAAGTCGTCGATCAATTCGATCGGAAGCGCGTCATGCCTGTCCTGGACGCGGATAAGCCGGCGCGGGATTCCCGCGGCCGCCCCTTGCAGACCCTGGTCTGGTATCCGGCCAAGGACGCGACCCGGGCCGCCATGACCGTCGGTGATTACGTCGCGTTGGCTGCCACGCAGTTCCACTTCGACATGCCGGATATGAAGAACCGCTGGGCGGCCTCGCATCTGTCCGAATCGGCCGACGTGCGGCTCTGGGCAGTCCGCAACGCCACGCTGGCCACCGGTCGATTCCCCGTCGTGATCTATTCCCCAAGCCAGTCATCGGTGGCCTGGGAAAATGCAGACCTGTGCGAATACCTGGCCAGCCACGGCTACGTGGTCATCGCCAGCCCCAGCATGGGTGCGACAACGTTCGATTCGGAAGACAACCTCGCCGATGTCAATGCGCAGGCAAGCGACATCACGTTCCTGCTTGACTATGCCGGGACGCTGCCGGATACGGACATGTCCGAACTGGCCGTGGTTGGCTGGAGCTGGGGCGGCCTGGCCAACCTGCTGGCCGCCGCCCGCGATCCTCGCATCGACGCGCTGACTGCCCTCGACGGCAGCATGCGCTACTACCCAGGGTTGATAAAAGCCGCGGGGGACGTACATCCGGAACAGATGCGGATCCCGCTCCTTTTTTTCACCGAGGGCGAGATCACACTGGAAGAGCTACCGGACTTCTATGCTCAAAATCCGTACGCCACCGGCCCCAGTGCGCTCAATGCCTGGGGCGGCAGCCGGATGATCGTGCGCATGTTCGGCATGCCGCACCCCGGATTCAGTTCGATGTTCCAGCGTCGCCAGACTGCGCAGAAGTTCGCCGAAAACCAAAAAGCCGATTACGATCGGGACGATGTCAACACCAGCTACGCCTGGATGGCGCGCTACACGCTGCAGTTCCTGGACGCGTTCCTCAAGCAGGACGCCGCGGCCAAGGCATTTCTCGAGAACACGCCTGCTGGCAACGGCGTACCTCGACACTTCATGTCCGTGGATTTTCGCGCGACTCCCAGCAACACCTCGCCATGACACCATGTGAGCGCGCTGCGCGCGGCTCTTCTCCCGCCCGCGAGCATCTCCACTGTCCATTGCCCAACCGCGTATCAAGGTAATCACATGTCCAAGACCGTCCTGATCACCGGCGCCACCTCCGGCTTCGGCGCCGCCGCGGTGACCCGCTTCGCCGACGCTGGCTGGAAGGTGGTCGCCACCGGCCGCCGCGCCGAGCGGCTGAGGCCGTTCGTCGAGCGATACGGCAGCGAGGTGGTGCACGCCGCCGCCTTCGACATCCGCGACGCCGCCGCGCTGGACGCCGCCCTCGCCGCGCTTCCCGCCGGCTTCGCCGACATCGACGTGCTGGTCAACAACGCCGGCCTGGCGCTGGGCACGGTGCCGGCGCAGGAGGCCGACCTGGCGCAGTGGCAGCAGATGATCGACACCAACGTGACCGCGCTGGTCACCATCACGCGCAAGCTGCTGCCGGTGCTGATCGCGCGCAAGGGCGCGATCATCAACATTTCCTCGGTGGCGGCCACCTATCCCTACACCGGTGGCAACGTCTACGGCGGCACCAAGGCCTTCGTGCGCCAGTTCTCGCTGGGCCTGCGCAGCGACCTGCATGGCACCGGCGTGCGCGTGACCAGCATCGAGCCGGGCATGGCCGAGACCGAATTCACCCTGGTGCGCACCGGCGGCGACCAGGCCGCCTCGGACAAGCTCTACGGCGGCGCCACGCCGATGACGGGCGAGGACATCGCCGAGCAGATCTTCTACGTCGCGACGCTCCCGCCGCACCTCAACATCAACCGGCTGGAGATCATGCCGGTGAGCCAGTCCTTTGCCGGCTTTCAGGTGGCGCGCCAGTAGCGCGCCTCCCCGCGCCGATGGGGAGCCTGGCGCCGCATCGACCTGCCGGCGACGTCCATCTTCCCGCGTCGGCAGATGCTCAGGCCCAAGGTGCAGCCCATGCTTTCCGATGACGTGCGTGATGCGCTGTTCGCCCTGGAACGCGCCATGTGGGCCGCGGCCACGCGCTACGACCCCGACTTCCAGGAGACGCGCTTCGCGCAGGATTTCCTGGAGTTCGGACGCTCGGGCTGGGTCTACACGCGGGCGCAGACCATCCTGCCGGAAGGCGCGCCGATCGATGCGACCCTGACCGGACTGCACGCGCGGCCGCTCTCGCTGGAGCATGTGCAGCTGGTCTACGACTGCGCGGTGCGCGATGCCGACGGCGTCGTGCGGCACGCCCATCGCAGCTCGCTGTGGTCGCGGCTTGGCGATCGCTGGGTCATGCGCTTCCATCAGGCCACGCCCTACGAACCCAGCGACTTGGGGTCACCAACGCATCCTCCCTCGTCGTTCCCGCGCAGGCGCGAACCCACCGGAGCGCGCGGCAAGGCCAAGGATCCCGGTGTGCCGCGTCCGCGGGAACGACAGCTTGGCCAACGGCGCCAAGCCGCACTGGACGGCGTCAGGCCGGATCGGCGATGGCGGGCGCGGAGGCGCGCGGCCTGAGCACACGCCCGCGCAGGCGCAGGAACGGCCGCTCCACCGTGTAATGCAACAGCGCGGCCGCGACCAGCGATGCGCCGCCATAGACCAGCGCCTGCGCCACGCCCCAGCCGGCGATCGCCTCGCCCAGGTGGGCCTGCACCTGCACGAACACCGCCTTGTGCACCAGATACAGGCTGTAGGAGATCCCCGCCAGCCACCCCATGCCCGGCAGCGACCACCGCCCGATCAGGCTGCACCTGCCGGCACCGGCGAACACGATCAGCGCCAGTCCGAGCGACAGCACCGGCCAACCCACGGCATTGCCCGGCAGGCCGACGCGGTCGCGGAACAGCCACAGCGCCACGGCCATCAGCGCCAGCCCGACCGCCAGCAGCGCGTCGGCGTAGCGCTGCCCGCGCGCCCAAAGCGTCGGGCGGAAGGTCTTCAGCGTGGCCAGCAACACACCACATAGCAGGCCGTCCAGACGGTTCCAGGTCGGGTAGTAGAGGTCCTCGACATACCAGTTGCGCTGCGATGCGCCTGCGACTTCGGCCGCGGTGTCGTGCAGCCAGATGCCGGCGCGCAGCGCGATGCCACCGACCAGCACCAGCGCCGCCAGCGTCGCTACCTTCCAGGCGGCCGGCCTGCGCATCAACCAGCCCGCCAACAGCGGGAACAGCAGATAGAAGTGCTCCTCCACGCACAGCGACCAGGCGTGCGAGAACGCGGGCCGGCTGTAGTCGTTGCCCAGGTTCATCACCATCAGCACGAACTTCCACAGCGGCTCCATCTCCAGCCGCTCGCGCCACGCCGGCACCAGCGCATACAGCGCCAGCACCACCCAGTACGCCGGCAGGATGCGGAACGCGCGGCGCAGGTAGAAGTCGCCGAAGCGCAGCGGCTGTCCGCGCGACAGCGGCGCCAGCACCTGGCCGCCGATCAGGAAGCCGCTGAGCACGAAGAACAGGTCCACCCCCATCCAACCGTAGCGCGACAGCCAGGTCCACTCCGGGGCCAGCCCACCCACCACCCAGGCGTGGAAGCACATCACCCACACGATGGCGATGGCGCGCAGCAGATCCAGACCGGGGTAACGCGATTCGGTGCTGATCATCGGGAGAAACCATGCTGGCGGGCGAGGCGGGAGAGTCTAGGTCCGCACGGACGCCCACTGGCCGCCCCTGCGCCAGGCCGTGCCCCGACTGCGGCAGGACGCGTCAGCCCGTGGCTCCGCTCAGCCGGGCGCGCAGCGCTTCGACATAGGTGCGGCTGACGCGCAGCGGCACGCCGTTGTGCAGCCGCAGGAGCGCGTCCTTGTTGGAGAGCGGCTGCAGTTCGGCCACGCAATCCAGCCTGACCATCGTCGAGCGGTGGATCCGCACGAACCGCGCCGGATCGAGCTGCAGCTGCAGGCGCTGAAGGGCATCGCGCAGCAGGTATTGCCTGGAGCCGACGTGCAGGGTGACGTAGTCGCCGTCGGCCTGGAGATGCTCGACCTGCTCGACCGGGACGAACAGGACCCGGCGCCCCACGCGGACCTCGAAGCGCTTCAGCCACTCCGGCCGCGGCGCGTCGGCCGGCGCCCCGGGGAGGGCCGCGCCTGCCTGCAGGCGCCGACGTGCCCGGCCAATGGCTTCTGCCAGCCGCTCGTCATCCAGCGGCTTGAGCAGATAGTCCAATACCTCCAGGGCGAACGCCGGGACGGCGAACTCGGCGTGCGCGGTCAGCAGGATGGCCAGCGGCCGTGCAGGCGCCTCCACGGCCTGGAGCAGCGCCAGGCCGTCCATGCCCGGCATCTGGATATCCAGCACCACCACATCCGGGCACGCATGCCGGATGCCGGCGAGCGCCGCCTCGCCGTCGGCGTACTCGCCGACGACCTCGACATCGTCATGGCGCGCCAGGCAGGCGATCACGCCGCTGCGTGCCAGTTGCTCGTCGTCGATCACCGCGATCCGGATCACGCGACATCGCCTCGCGCATCGAAACGCTCGAACGGAAGATCGATGGCCACCGCATAGGCGCCGCCCTCGCAACCGGCGGCGAAGGCGTGGCGCTGCGGGTACAGCCAGGCGAGGCGCTGGCGCACATTGTCATGACCCAGGGTCCTGCCCTCGCTGGTGGACGCATCCTCCGGGGCGAGGTCGTTGACCAGGCGCAGCTGCAGCTGCCCTGCCCGCGCGTGAAGCGCGATGGACAGCCGGCCAGGCGCACTGCGCCTGGCGATACCGTGACGGATCGCGTTCTCCACCAGCGGCTGCAGCAGCAGCGAGGGCAGGCAGGCGTCCAGGACGCCCGGCCCGATGTCCCATTCCACGCGCAGGCGCTCGCCCAGCCGCACCTGCTCGATCGCGAGATAGGTCTCGGTCATCGCCAGTTCCTCCGCCACCGACACCTCGTGCGAGGGCCGGTCCAGCGTGGCGCGCAGGAAGCCGCCCAGCCGCGCGAGCATGGTGCGCGCCTCTTCGCCGCGCGCCTGCGCCACCAGCGAGGACACGCCGTTGAGCGTGTTGAACAGGAAATGCGGATTGAGCTGGTAGCGCAGGGCGCGCAGCTCGGCATCGCGCGCGGCCAGCAGCGCCTGCGCCTGGCGCGCCTGCGCCTCCTTCAGCGCGTGGTAGTGGCCGACCAGGGCATGGGCCGCGCAGTAGGCGATCAGCGCCAGCCAGCAGTCGTCCACGCCGAAGAACACGCGCGCCCAGCGCGGCGGTTGCGCCCCGGGCCATCCCATCGCCTGGGGCAGCAGGAATCCCAGCGCATTGTTGACCACCGCCATCAGATAGGTGACCAACAACAGCAGCGGCACCGTCCTCCAGGGCGACCATCCTGCGCGCCAGAGCCAGCGCTGCAGCCAGATCAGGGCCGGCGTCCACGCCAGGTAGGCCAGCAGATACAACGTGCGATAGGCCAGCGCGTGACCATGTCCCACCGCCGGCACCGCCATCACCAGCAGGCACAGCCCGATCGGCAGCGCCGCCATCAGCGACACCCGCCATGGCGGTGGCGAAACGATCGACGCGTCGGACGCCATCAGCCCGTCTTCAGGAGGCCCGGTCGGGATCGCGCATGGTCCAGACGACTGAGATGATCTTCCAGCCATCCTCGGTGCGCACCAGCTGCCACAGTTCCCTGCCGCGGTTGGTCTGCCTGCCGTCCTCCAGATAGGCATAGTCGAAACCGACCGAGGCGACCTCGCCATCGGTGTCGATCCTGAGGTCGGAGAAGACCTCCTCGCTGGCCTGCGCGCTGGTCACGATCGAGTCGATGAAGCTCAGGTAGTTGGACTGCGGAAGATAGCGGGCCTTCTTCGCGTCGGGCTTGACCCCGCGCAACCGCGCCAGACGCGCATCGTCGTTGACGAACTGCCAGGTCACCCGTTGCGGATCGTCGGAGAAGAACAGCGCCGTGAACCTGGTCTTGTCCTTCTGGAGGATGGACGTGCGGAAGGCCTCGACGACCTGCCGGATCGCCGCCACGTCCCGGTCGTCGTTCCGCGCCGCCATCGCCGGCCCGCCCGCCAGCGCGAGCAGCACGGACAGCAGCGCGGCCTGAAACTTGATGGTCATGGCGTCGGGCGAGGTCAGGGGAGACAGCGCCATTACCCCACGCGGCGGTTCGCGACGCCAGACATGCGGCGGAGGCATGCGCCGAGCCGTGCCCACGGTGCGCCAGGCGGCCGGTGGTGCGCAGCGGCGTCGCCTCTGTGGCACGCCCGCCGGCCGGCGGGACGCTCAGGCCGGCTCCAGCGCGCGACGCAACGCGGCGCGCGCCAGCAGGCGGGTGGAGTCGAGCGTCGGCAGCGGCGAGTTGGCGTCGTCGATGATCAGGGAATCTCGGTGCAGCCCAGGACGACCGCGTCGCAGCCGTCCTGCCGCAGGCGGCCGATGATCTGCTGGAACGCCTCGACCGAGGCGGGCCGGAAGTCCCCGCGTACCAGCTCATCCATGATGATGCGCCCCATGGCCTGGCGATCCTCGGCCGGCGGCCGACGCCATTGCAGGCCCTGCGCGGACAACGCCTGCGGGTAGACGTCGCTTTCCACCAGCCAGCGCGTGCCGGTGATGCCGATCCGCCGGTACCCGCATCGCCGCGCCTCCCTGGCCACCGCCTCGGCGATGTGCAGCCACGGCAGCGGCGACGCCGGCAGGACCCAGGGCATGGCCTGGTGGATGGTGTTGTCCGGGCAGAGGAGCAGGTCCGCGCCCGCCGCGGCCAGCGCCCCCGCCGAGCGCAGCATCAAGGCGGCCACGCCAGGCAGGTCGCCACGCTCCAGGCAGTCGACATAGTCCGCCAGCGACAGTCCGTGCAGCGAGACCTCCGGATGGGCATGCGGTCCCATCGCTCCGGCCGCTTCGGCGCACAGCGTGCGATAGCACAACGCGGCGCCTTCGGCCGAGCAGGCAACGATCCCGAGATGCAAGGCCATGGCGGTGCGCACGCTGGAAGCGGGACGACAGTCTAGAGCGGCCCGGCGCAGATCGAGGATCCGTGCGCCGTGGCGGCGATGCGCGCACTTCAGCGAGGTCAACCGGCGCCCGCGGGACCGGGATTATAGTGTCGGCGCGCCAGCGTCCCGCCAGCCTCTCGCCCGATCGATCGAGGAATGACGATGCTGCGCACCCGCCCTGTCCCCCGCACGCCCCAGCTGTCGAGGCGTCGGCCATGACTGCCCGGATCACCGATGCCGAGACCTTGCAGCGCTGTATCGGCGCGCTGCCGGGCCCACGCGATCTGAAGGTCATCGACCACCTCGATGCGTATGCGATGCGCTGGCTGCAGGCGTCACCGTTGGCCTTCTTCGGCTTCGGCGACGCGCAGGGCATGGCCATCACCTTGGGCGGTGGCGCGGCCGGTTTCGCGCACCCCGCCGACGCGCTCACCCTGGATCTGCCGCAGGACGGGTTGGACGAGCCGCGCCTGGCCCGTCCGGGCCAGAGCTTCTGCTCGCTGTGGCTGCTCCCGGGCCTGGGCGAGACCTTGCGCATCAACGGCCAGGTCGCGCGGGTCGAAGACGGCAGGATCGGCCTCGGCGTGCGCGAGTGCTATCTGCATTGCGCCAAGGCGCTGATCCGCTCGGACTTCTGGCAGGCCCGGCCCGCGCCGGCGGCCGATCCGCTCACGCCTCCGCAGGCCGCCGCCCAAAGCCGCTTCCTGGTGCTGGCCACGGTCAACGCCGCCGGCCAGGCCGATCTCAGTCCGAAGGGCGATCCGGCCGGCGCCTTGCTGCAGGCCGACGACACGGCGCTCTGGCTGCCCGACCGCCCGGGCAACCGTCGCGTGGACAGCTTCCGCAACCTGCTCGAACAGCCGCGGCTGTCCCTGGCTGCGCTGGTCCCCGGGCAGACGCGCCTGCTGCATGTCAGCGGCGTGGCCACGCTGACCACCGATGCGGCGGCGCGCGCGCGCCTGGCCGTCGGCGACAAGCCGCCCAGGCTGGTGACGCGCATCGCACCGGCGCAGTGGGCGCTGCGCGACAGCAAGGCCCTGGCGGCCGCGGCGCTGTGGCCGGCGGCCGAACCGCCTGGCGATCTGGATCCGGCGGACATCTTCAAGGCGCATGTCCGGCTCAATCGCAGCGGCGGGGTGCAGGCGGCGATGGTGCGCGCCGTGGCGGCGGTGCCGGGGCTGGTGCGGCGCGGGCTGGATCAGGATTACAAGAAGAATCTGTACTAGCCTCTGAGGACGGAACGCTCAGCCGTCATTCCCCGCGAAGGCGGGAATCCAGAGACTTTTGCAGTAGACGCTCGAGACGCCGGGTTCCCGCGTTCGCGGGAACGAAGGTTGGGCGAGCGCAGGTCAGCGCGTCACTGCGCACCGGGTACACCCCCACGTCCATGGATCCCGCGTTCGCGGGGATGACGAGCAAGGCTTTGCCTCGGCCTCGGCTTCGGCTTCGAATCCCCAATCCCGAATCCCCAATCCCCAGCCAGACCCTCTCCCTCAGATCGCACAGACGCTCAGCACCCACTACGCCAGCGGTTCGTCCGAAAGATAGGTATACCCCGTCAGACCCGCCTCCAGAGCGGCAGACAGTTCCCGCGCGCGTTCGGCCGACAGGTCGGCGGCGGCCACGCGCTGGGCGTAGGCGCTGCGCAGCTCGGCCAGGGAGTAGCCCACGTAGTCGAGCATCACGTCGGTGGTGTCGCCGCGGCGCTGCTGGGTGATGCGCGTGGTGCCGTCCTGGCAGGTGACCTCCACCGCGTCGGTGTCGCCGAACAGGTTGTGGATGTCGCCCAGGATCTCCTGGTAGGCGCCGACCAGGAAGAAGCCGATGCGGTAGGACTCGCCCGGCTTCATCGCATGCAGCGGCAGCGAGCTGTCCAGGCTCTCGTTCTCGACGTAGGTCTTGACCATGCCGTCCGAGTCGCAGGTCATGTCGCAGACGATGCCACGACGCTGCGGGCGCTCGTCCAGGCGCTCGATCGGCACGATCGGGAACACCTGGTCGATGGCCCACACGTCCGGGATCGACTCGAACACGCTGAAATTGACGAAGTACTTGTCCACCAGCCGGTCGTTGAGCTCGTCCAGCACCGGGCGGTGGCTCTTTTCCTCGTGGCTCAGGCGCGCGCGCACGCCGTGGGCGATGGCGTAGAACAGATCGTCGATGCGCGCGCGGTGGGTCAGGTCGATCTGGCCCAGCGCATAGGCGGCCAGGCCTTCGGCGTGGAAGTGCTGGGCTTCCTGGAACAGCTCCACCGCCGGGCGTGTGTCCAGCTCGTCGTGGATCTCGCGCAGGTGGCGCACGGCGGCCGGTTCGTCGTCATGCGCGTCGGGCACGCGGCCCTCCGGCGCCTGCTCGACCTCGGACACGTTGGCGATCAGCACCGCGTGGTGGGCGGTCATGGCGCGGCCGCATTCGGTGACGATGCGCGGCGGGGCCAGGCCGTGTTCCTCGCAGGCCTCGGCCAGCGGCTGGACGATGTTGCCGGCGTAGGAGCCGAGCCCGTAGTTGATCGAGTAGTAGCTGCGCGAGCGCGTGCCTTCGTAGTCGATGCCCAGCCCGCCGCCGACGTCGACATGGCTGATCCGGGCGCCCAGCGCGGAGAGTTCGACGAAGTAGCGCACCGCCTCGCGCATGCCGTTGGCGATGTCGCGCACGTTGGAGATCTGGCTGCCCATGTGGAAATGCAGCAGGTTCAGGCAGGCGGCGTATTCGGTGTCGCGCAGCGCCTTCCACAGGTCCAGCACCTGGCGCGGGGACAGGCCGAACTTGGCCTTGTCGCCGCCGCTGTTCTGCCACTTGCCCGCGCCCAGCGAGGCCAGGCGCATGCGCACGCCCAGGCCGGGCATCACGTCCAGCGCCTTGGCTTCCTCCAGCACCAGCTTCAGCTCGGAGGGCTTCTCGATGACGATGAAGGTCTCCAGGCCCAGCTTGCGGCCGATCAGCGCCAGGCGGATGTACTCGCGGTCCTTGTAGCCGTTGCACACGATCAGGCCGCCGGGGCGCGAGAGCGCCAGCACGGCCATCAGCTCGGGCTTGCTGCCGGCCTCCAGGCCGAAGCCCTCGCCGTGGTGCGCGGCCAGCGTGCCGGCCACGCCGCGGTGCTGGTTGACCTTGATCGGATAGACGGCGGTGTAGCCGCCGGCGTAGTTCCAGTCCGCCTGGGCCTGGGCGAAGGCCGCCTGCAGCTTGCCCAGGCGCTGGCCCAGGATGTCGGGAAACCGCACCAGCAGCGGCAGCTTGGCGCCCGCGGCACGCGCGGCGTCGACCACTTCCGGCAGCGCGACCACCGGGCCGCCCGGGCCCTGCGGGGCCACGGTGATGCGCCCGGCCGCGTCCACGTCGAAGTACCCGTCGGCCCAGTGCGGGATCGAGTAGGTCTTGCGAGCCTGGTCGGTGGACCACTGCGTCATGGGTACTGCCTGGGAACGTGAGGGGCGCGCATTCTATCGTCCCCCTCCTTTCCCCGCCGTGTCAGCGCCCCCGGCGCCAGACCGGCGCCCCGGCCGCCTTGCGCAACCGCCGTGCGTAGCGACGGCGATCGGCGTCATCGAACACCTGCACCGAACCCGGTAGTTCCACCGCATCCAGCACCCGCTGCAGCGCCCCGCTACGGCTGAACACCAGGCCCCGCCACTGCACCAGCAGCAGGAAGTGCTCGCCGGCATCGCCACCCGCCAGGGCCTTGCGCACCAGCCAGGCACGCCGCACCACGTTGGTTTTGGCCAGGGCATTCCGCAGTCCTGCGAGGACTTCGCCCTTGAGGCCGTGCGGCAGGAACCGGTCCTCGTCCGACAGGGTGAATCTGCGCTTGGCCAGGGCGCGCTGCCGCCGCTGCCAGACATCGAATTCCTCCTCCACGGCCTGGGCGGCCGCCACCTCGCCCGTTGCCTGGTAGAAGGCATGCAGCCGCTGCAGGACCGCCCCGGTGTAGCCGGCATCCAGCGCAAGCGCCTGCCGCAGATGCGCCACGCCCGCTGCGTCGCCCCGGTCGAGCAGCACCGCCCCAAGGCGGAGCTGGCCTTCCAGATGCGTCGGCACGCGTGCGACCGCCGCCTGCAGCGCCGCGAGCTGGTCCTGCTCGCCCGGCTGGAAATGCCCGGCCAGCAGCAGGTACTCCACCTCCTGCTCGGGCGAGCGCTGCGCCTGCGCCAGCTCGGCCACGCGCGCGGCCTCTTCCTGGCGCCGGTGGTACTCGGCCATCCAGTCTCGCTGCACGTCGGCCCGCCAGCGCTGGCTGAACGCCTGTTCCAGGCGCGGCAGCAGGTCGCCCAGCAAGGCCTCGGCCGCCGACTGCGCCGGTTCGTCCAGGGCGATCTCATTCGCGCCCAGGGCGGACAGGCGCACGCGCAGCGGCGGGTGCGTGTCGTCCAGCCCCGCGTCATGGGCCAGCGCGCGCTCCAGCCACTGGGCGTCGCCCGGGTGGGCACGCCGCAGCGCCACGCCCATGTCGCGATACAGCAGCTCGGGCGGATGCGGCATTTCCCGCGCGGTCTCATGCACCGCGGGCAGGAAGCCCTGGTGCAGGCGACCGCTCAGCACGCTGGTCCTGACCAGCGCGTCGGCCATCGTCTGGCCGCCGCCGGACACGCTTGCCGCGATACGGTCCGCCGCCAGCTCGTTATCGCGCGCCAGCACGAAGCTGTAGGCGTTGAAGTACGGCGCGTACCAGCCGAAGAACTTGCGGAACATCCCCGCCGCCCAGGCCTCGCGCGCCTCCAGCGCATGCAGCAACCTGAACCAGCTCACCCGGACCCGGTAGATCCACGCCCCGAACCGGCCGTGCCCGCCGCCCAGGTGGCCGAACTCGTGGGCGATCACCGCGGACAGCTGCGCGCGGTCCATCGCCTGCATCAGGGGCAGGCCCAGCACCAGGAAGTGCCGATGCCCCAACAGCCCCAGCACGCGCGGCACGCTGGCCGCCGCCGCATTCAGATCGGTGTCCACGATGATGCCCGCCAGCGCCGGCGCGCCCGCCGCCTTGCGCAGGCGCTCCACCTCCGCCTCCAGCGCCGGCGCCTCGCCGGACGCGATCCGATACCCCTGCGGGGGTTCGATCCGCACCCACAGCGCGCGCAGCACCGAATAGCCGAAGATCAGCGGGATCAGGATCAGCTTGAACAGGTAGACGAGCAGGCCGGGCTTGATCGCCGCCAGCACCACGACCAGTCCGACCGACACGCCCAGCGCCCCGACCACCGAGCCGGCCAGCACCGCGAATCCCAGTCCCGCCAGCCCGGCCAACTGCAGCCGATACAGCAGCGGCGAGGTCACCGCGCGGCGCTGCAGGCGCTCCACCAGCGCGCGATAGGCTTCGACAGACTGCATCCTGCATCCCCTGTTCGTGAACACGTCCCGGTGGCGGATGCTAAGCGACGGACCCGGGAACGCAACAGGCGGTGGGCTACAATTGCGCCCCTTTTTTGCCCGGACCGCCCCCCGATGAGCGACAACGACGCCTGGTACATCGAACACTTCCAGCCGACCGGCTCGGCCATCGGCTTCCGCCTGAAGGGCAAGCTGGACGAAGTGCAGTCCCCGTTCCAGAAGATCGAGATCTACGACAGCACCGACTGGGGCAAGTTGATGGTGATCGACGGGGCGATGATGCTCACCACCAAGGACAACTTCTTCTACCACGAGATGATCAGCCACCCGGTGCTGTTCACCCACCCGAACCCCAAGCGCGTGGTGATCATCGGCGGCGGCGACTGCGGCACCCTGCGCGAGGTGCTCAAGCACCCGGGCGTGGAAAGCGCGACCCAGTGCGACATCGACGAGCAGGTCACGCGCATGGCCGAGAAGTACTTCCCCGAGCTGTGCGAATCCAACGGCGATGCCCGCGCCGAGCTGCTGTTCGACGATGGCGTGGCCTACATGGCCAACTGCCCGGCGGGCAGCGTGGACGTGGTGATCGTGGACTCCACCGACCCGATCGGCCCGGCCGAGGGGCTGTTCAACCAGGCGTTCTTCGAAAGCTGCTTCAAGGCGCTCAAGCCCGACGGCCTGCTGGTGCAGCAGTCCGAATCGCCGCTGGCGCTGCTGGACCTGATCCGCGACATGCGCGCGGAGATGGGCAAGGCGGGCTTCAAGGCGTTCAAGACCCTGCCCTTCCCGCAGCCGTGCTACCCGACCGGCTGGTGGAGCGTGACCATCGCCTCCAAGGACGCCGGCGCGGACTTCGCATTCCGCGTCCAGGACGCGCAGGCCAAGCCGTTCCAGACCCTGTACTACACCGCCCACCAGCACACCGGCACGCTGGTGCCGCCGCCGTTCGTGGCCCAGGCGCTGGGCGAAGGCTGAGCCCCGCCCGCGCCCGAACCGGGCGCGCGACGCAACCCAACGCCGCGCGGGGCAGCCCGCGCGGCGTTTTTCGTTGCACGCCCCTGTTGCCAAGGCTCCGCGACGGCTGGATCCGGACCCAGTGGTCTGGGTGTTGCGGGCTTCGCCCGCACCCTCCCCCCTCTGTCGCTAGCCGCGACTTCGAGCTCTCCCGATGGGAGAGGGGCTCAGGATCTCTTTCGACCAGATCCTCCTTTTGACCGAAGCCCTCCGACTTGAAGCGCGAGGCAGCGGGCCGGCGGGCGGGGGCCGCGACGAGCGAGGCAGGAAGCCGAGCGCCCGAATCAGGGCAGGATGCCCTGATTGAGGGAAAAGCGGACACCGCCCGCCGGCCCGCTGCCCCTCCGAAGCCAGGAAACGCAAGCGCCGCACTGCGATCCCGCAATCCCGCGATCGGCAAAAGAATCCCTGTCTCCGGAGGAACTCCGGCCCAGCACGTAACGCAATGTCACCCACACGCCATCCCCGCATGCGAGGCTGCATGGTCACGCAGGGGCGACCACGCGCGCCTGCTTCCAAGGAGTGCATGATGCGATCGACCCTGTTCCTGATGGCCTGCATGGGCGCCACGCTGCCCCTCCACGCCGCCGCACAGGACGCGCCAATGAAACCGGTGCCGAGCGACCGGCTCCTGGTGATCGGACACCGCGGCGCCAGCGCCCTGCGCCCCGAACACACCCTGGCCTCCTACGCCAAGGCCATCGCCGACGGCGCCGATTACATCGAACCCGACCTGGTCTCCAGCAAGGACGGCGCCCTGCTGGCGCGCCACGAGAACGAGATCGGCAGCACCACCGACGTGGCCGCGCACCCCGAGTTCGCCGCCCGCCAGACCACCAAGACCATCGATGGCCAGACCGTCACCGGCTGGTTCACCGAAGACTTCACCCTGGCCGAACTGAAGACCCTGCGTGCACGCGAACGCCTGCCCAAGCTGCGCGGCACCGCCTTCGACGGCCAGTTCCAGCTGGTCACCCTGGACGAGATCATCGACTTCACCGCCGCCGAATCGGCCGCGCGCGGACGCGTGATCGGACTGATCCCGGAGATCAAGCATCCGACCTACTTCCAGCAGCGCGGACTGCCGATGGAGGCCAAGGTCGTCACCACCCTGGGCGTGCATGCCTATACGCGCAGCGCGCCGGTGGTGATCCAGTCCTTCGAGATCGCCAACCTCAAGCAGCTGCATGGCCTGCTGGGTGACACGCACCCCAACGTCCGCCTGGTCCAGCTGATCGGCGACCCGAAGGAGCGTCCCGGCGACGTGCTGGCCGCCGGCGGCGGCACCACCTACGCGCACATGCTCACCCCGCAGGGACTGAAGGACATCGCGCGGTACGCGCAGCTGCTCGGGCCCGCCAACCGCATGCTGCTGCCGCTGGATGCCCAGGGCAACCTGGGCAAGCCCACCGCGATCATCGCCGACGCGCACGCGGCCGGCCTGAAGGTGGTGCCCTACACCTTCCGCCCCGAGAACGCCTTCCTGCCCAAGGACCTGCAGCAGGGCCGCGAACCCGCCACGCGCAGCGACGCCGGTTCGATCCGCGAGATGCGCGCCTTCCTCGATGCCGGCGTGGATGGCTTCTTCACCGACGACCCGGCTCTCGGAAGACAAGCGGTAGACGGCTGGCATAAACCCTGAGGAATGCTGAGCGCCTGCGCGGCCCTCCCGTCACAACGCGTGCATCGCCCGGCGCGCGTGCAACGCCGCGTCCACTTCGTAAGAAAGCTTTCATGTTCGTCGGTCAAGGTGTCCGGGCGCCCACGCGCGCCTCCCCTCACCAACGACGCTTCGAACATGCACATCCGCTCCCTGACGGTCGCGGTGTCGCTCGCCTTGTGCGCCGCGAACGCCTACGCCACCGACGACACCCCGCCCGCCGCGCCGGCCGACGCCGACACCACCGCCAAGACGCTGGACAGCGTGTCGGTCATCGGCCGCGGCGAAACCCGCCAGGTGCAGCGCATCACCCAGGTCGACAAGCAGGTGCTGCCGCCGGGCACCAGCGGGCAGAAGCTGCTGGACAAGCTGCCGGGCGTGTCGGTGCAGTCCAACGACGCCTTCGGCGCCAACGAGGAATCGCAGTCCATCACCCTGCGCGGCTTCGACAAGAGCCGCCTGGGCTATACGCTCGATGGCATCCCGCTGGGCGACAACAGCTACGGCAACTACAACGGTCTGAGCATCTCGCGCGCGCTGATCCCCGAGAACCTCGCCGGCGTCGAATTGTCGCAGGGCATCGGCTCGCTCGGCGTGGCCTCCACCAGCAACCTGGGCGGCACCCTGCAGTACTACTCGCAGGATCCGGACACCGAGGCCGGCGGCCGCCTGCAGCAGACCATCGGCAGCGACCACCAGAACCGCACCTACCTGCGCGCCGACACCGGCGACCTGCACGGCTTCTCGGCCTACGTCTCCGCCGTGCGCCAGGACGCCGACACGTGGGCGCCGCCGCACCAGGCGCAGAAGACCAGGCAGTTCAACGCCAAGGCGGTGTGGAACGTGGGCGACAACCGTTTCGGCGCGTTCATCGCCACCTCGCGCGTCAACCAGCCCAATTATTCCTACCTGTCCAAGAGCATGCTCGCCCGCGGCCTGGGCTGGGACTGGAACATCTACGCCCCGGACTGGGACCGCGCCGTGGCCGCGGCCTACTGCGCACCGGCGACCTACAACGCCGCGCGCTGCCGCTTCAGCGGCGGGGTCAACAGCATCGACGACGCCTACTACCAGAGCCGCGCGCTGCGCGACGACAACCTCTACGCACTCGATGGCGACATCGCCCTGGGCGGCGAGGCCCATCTGAAACTGCTGGCCTACCACCACGAGAACCGCGGCCAGGGCCACTGGTGGGCGCCGGGCCAGCCCTCCTATCCCAACACGCCGCAGGCGCTTCCGATCTCGATCCGCTCGACCAACTACACCATCAACCGCACCGGCGGCACCGCGGCGCTGAACTGGCGCTGGGGCCTGCACGAACTGGAGGCGGGCCTGTGGTACGAGTACAACGACCACAACGTCGAGCGCAATTTCTACTACGTCAGCGGCCCGTTCCTGGACGACTTCTACCTCAACCGGCCCAATCGCCGCCTGTTCGACCAGGACTACACCATCCGCACCCGCCAGTTCTACGTGCAGGACCGGATGCGCTTCCTCGACGACCGCCTGACCGTGGACGTGGGCATCAAGAGTCCGCGCACCGAGATGACCGCCAAGGCCAAGCCCGGCGTGGAAACGCTGGTGGCCAGCGGCACCCTGGTGGCCAAGAAGAGCGCCCTGCCGCAGGTCGGCCTGGGCTTCAGGCTGAACCAGGACAACGAGCTGTTCGCCTCCTACGCGCAGAACATCGCCGCCTTCGTCGGCGGCGGCAGCGGCGGCCCGCTCCAGGTCACCCCGCAGTCCTTCGCCGCGGCCAAGGGCCTGGAGCCGGAGAAGTCGCGCACGCTGGAAGCCGGCTGGCGCACCTTCGGCGAGCGCTACCAGGCCTCGCTGGCGGCCTACCACGTGATCTTCGACAACCGCCTGCTCTCGCTCAACCCGTGTTCGAGCATCGAGGTCGGCACGCGCCCGGAGTGCGTCACCAAGTTCGTCAACGTCGGCTCGGTCAAGAGCAACGGCGCCGAGCTGACCTTCATTCTCAAGCCCGGCGCGGGCTTCGAGTGGTACAACGCGCTGTCCTGGAACAAGAGCACCTACGAGGACGACTACGTCTCCGGCGGCCAGGTGGTGCCGGTGGCCGACAAGATCACCGTCGACACGCCCCAGCGCATGGCCTCCAGCGAACTGAGCTGGCGCGGCGACGGCTGGAACGTCAGCCTGCGCGGCAAGTACACCGGCAAGCGCTACTACACCTACACCAACGATCAGTCGGTGCCGGGCGTGACCACCTTCGACTTCGGCACCGGCTACGACTTCGGACCCGGCCTGGGCCTGCGCAACGTGCGGGTGTCCTTCAACGTGGCCAACCTGACCGACAAGCGCTACGCCGGCCAGCTGAGCTCGTTCGCCCCGACCGACCCGGCCGGGACGCGCTACGCCATCCATGCCGATGCGCCGCGCCAGTACTTCCTGACCTTCGGCGCGGACTTCTGATCGCCTAGGCCAGATGGGTGTGACCCCGGGCGGGGCGCGGACGCAAGTCCGCGCCCCGCTTGCGTTTTTTGGGGCCCAGGGCGGAACGGACGAGGGCGTTCGGAGCGGCGAGGGGCTGATTTCCGGCGCCTGAGCCGCCCTGGGAAAGCCCTCGCCGCCATGGCGGCTCCCACCGAGCCTCCGCGCCCCGGGGCTGGCCATTGGCACTCGGGACGTCCGATCACGCCCTTCCGCGGAACAGTCTCTGTCGGAATTTCGTTACACCCCGATGTCGGAAAGACGTTAGAATTGTTTGCCGAACCAAAAAGTTCAGTAATTCCCGGCGCTGTCGGTCCCCCCGTACCCCCCCACCGACACCAAGCGCGAGGCAAACGATCATGAACACCGCCCTGCTTCCCTTCCATCCCGGCGCCCGGCTGCCGGCCACCGCCAAGCTGCTCAAGCGCGGCGAGCGTGTCCTCGAGCCGGACGTCTACGTCACGCCCTACGAGGGCCGTCCGGTGGTGGTCAAGGACTACCGCCGCTATGCCGGCACCCCGATGGCGCTGCTGGCGCGGCTGCTGGTCTGGCGTGAGGCACGCATGCTCCGGCATCTGGCCGGCTGGCGCCACGCGCCGATGCTGCTGGGCACCGCCGGCGGCCTGCTGCTGGGCATGGAGTTCGTCTCCGGCACGGTGCTGGGCAGCGAGGCGATGGACGCCGGCAAGACGCTGTTCCGCCAGCTGCGCGCGATGATCGCCCAGCTGCACGCCGCCGGCATCACCCACAACGACCTGCACACCTCCAACCTGATGGTCAGCGGCGGCACGCTGGTCCTGCTGGACTACGCCTCGGCCATGCGCCTGCCGCGCTGGATGATGCGCCTGCCCCTGCTGCGCGAACTGCGCCGCTCGGACCTGGCCAACGCACTGAAGATCCAGCGCCGCCTGACCGGACGCGAGATCACCGGCATGCGCGCGCGCGTGGTCGCTCAGCGCCCGTGGGTGAGCGGCGTGCGCAACGGCTGGAAGCGCTTCTACGCCTGGAGCAAGGCCTGAGCCCAGCGCCCGCCGCCCTGCGCGGCGGGGCTCGTCCTCGGAAGTTCAGGCCCGCTCGATAAGCGAGTCTATCCACGCGGAAAAGTCACGCGCCACCGCTTCCCAGTCCGCATCCAGCATCAGGTTGTGGCCGCAGGGATAGAAGACCGGCGCTACACCATAGGTCTTTGCGGTACGGACGATCTCTCGAGGCGGAAAAACCGCGTCGAACTGGCCACCGATCACCCATTTCGGCAACGCCGGATCGACCCGCGACGGCCGCGGCAGATCCAGCACCAGCATGTCCAGGAAGGCGCGAAAGGACTCGTTCTGTAGCCGTCCCCAGTAGCGCTCCCCCAGCGCCGCATCAGTGAGACCCGCATAGAACATGGCCTGGGCCAGTTGCGGCGCGCGCACGAGCCGGTACAAGTCCATGCCGACCACCGCGCGCGCCAGGTCCAGCGGCCGATGGCGAAGCAGCCTCAGGACAACACCGATCACTCCGGACGGCGGCACGCTGGCGAACAGCGCGACACCGGCCAGCCGTGCGGGCCGCCGCTCCATGAGCTTCTGCACCACGAAGCCACCCATGGAATGACCCGCGACGATGACCGGGACGCGACTGGCGCTTACGCACTCGGCCACCTTGTCCACGTAGGCACGGATCGGAATCGCCGGCAGGCGCGCCGGACCGGAACGGCCATGCCCCGGCAGATCCAGCGCCTGGACGCGATGTCCTTGCGCACGCAGCCAGGGCGCCAGCTTCTCTTCCCAGCACCAGGCCCCATGCCAGGCGCCATGCACCAGCAGAACATGCGCGCGCATGTCGTCCTGCCTCAAGCCGCATGCGCGAATTTCTGCAGGGGCGCTATGGTTTCTGGGTGCTGTGGATCGGCGATGGGCATCTCGAGCATCATCTTCCGGTCCTGGTGATAGTGATTTCGGACCATCCATGGCTGCGCCCGCCCCTGCCGCGGCAACAGGTGCTTGTCGCGCTGCACGTAGCCAGCACTGAGTTGCTCCATGACGCTGCTCTCCAGCGCCATGCCCTGGCGATCGCGCGGAATCACCACGCTGGCGCCTGTCTGATCCAGGTAGTCCAGGAGCCTGCACAGGTACAGGCTGGACATGTCCGCCTTCATGGTCCAGGACAGGTTGATGTAGCCGAAGACCCAGCCGAAGTTCGGAAGATCCTGCAGCAGGACGCTCTTGTAGATCATCTTCCGGGACGCGTCATAGGGTGCGCCATCCACGCTGATACGCATTCCGCCAAACAGCTGCAGGGCCAGCCCGGTGGCGGTGACCACGATGTCGGCCTTGAGCTCCTTGCCCGAGACGAGGCGGATGCCGTCGGCAGTGAAGCCTGCGATGCCGTCGGTCACCACGCTGGCCTTGCCCGAACGGATGGCCGTGAAGAGGTTGGCATCGGGCACCGCGCAAAGACGCTGGTCCCAGGGCTCGTAGCGAGGATTGAAATCCTTTTGCGTGAAGCGCTCGCCCAGGTGACGCCGCGCCTGGCCCACGAAGAACTTCCGCGCGGCCTTCGGATAACGCTTGCATAGCCGATAGGTGGTCTGCCAGAGATGCAGGTTGCGCTTGCGCGCCAGTGCGAAGCTCCAGCCGAACGGAAGGATCTTGGACAGCACCTGGGTTATCCGGTCCCAGCCAGGCAGAGAAAAGATGTACGTCGGCGAGCGCTGCAGCATGGTCACCGCGGCCGCTTTCTCGGCCAGCGCCGGGACCAGGGTCACCGCCGTGGCCCCACTGCCGATGACCACGACCTTCTTGCCGGTGTAGTCCAGGTTCTCCGGCCACTGCTGCGGATGGATCAGCTGGCCCTGGAAACGCGCCTGGCCCTCGAACTGCGGCTGATAGCCCTGATCGTGGCTGAAGTAGCCCTGGCAGCTGACGATGAAGCGCGCCTTGTAATGCACGACCTCCCCGCCCGGCGCCTGGACTGCGGTGACCGTCCAACGCTGCTCGCGGCTGTCCCACTCGGCGCTGGTGCAGTGGATCCCGTACTCGATCTGGTCCAGCACGCCCGTGTCGCGCGCGGTGTCGCGCAGATATCTCCTGATGCTTTCGCCATCGGCCAAGGTCCGGTAGTCCCGCCAGGGCTTGAACTGAAAGCCATAAGTGAACATGTCCGAATCCGAGCGCACGCCGGGATAGCGGAACAGATCCCAGGTCCCGCCGATGCGCTCACGGCGCTCGAGGACGAGGAACCGCCGATGCGGCTGCTCCGCCTTCAACCGACAGGCCATATTGATGCCGGACACCCCGGCACCGATGATCAACACGTCAATCGTCTCGTTCATTGCGTCGCCTCCCGGGCCCTCCGCCCGGGAAGCACGATGCGCGTCGCCCCGTCCTGGCTCTTGACATTTGGAGCCAATTTTTTTGCAATTCGAGCCATGTCCACACTGGTGCGCGCCGCTGGCATGCGGGGGCTGGCCGCGATGCTGCGCGAGCGGAAGATCGCGATCGAACCAATGCTCGATCAGGTCGGCATTCCGCGGGCCGCCCTGACCGATGAGGAACAGCGCATCTCGCTGCCGGCCTATGCGGCGCTGCTCGAACAGGGCGCGCAGCGTACAGGTCAGCCCGACCTGGGCTTGCGGATCGCCGATCTGCAGGACATCAGCGTGCTGGGCCCGCTGGCGATCGCGATGCAGAACGCCTCGACGATGCGCGAGGCCATGCTGGTCGGGAGCCGCTTCCTGCATGCCCACAGCACCGGGATGCGGCTGACGCTCATCGATGGCGCACCTGGCCCGGGACAGGCCACGCTGCGCCTGATCGTGTTGACGCCCAACTGGCTGCCGCGGCGGCAGCTCACCGATCTCTGCGCCGCCGACCTCCACCACTTCGTAACGTTTCTGGCGCAGACCGATATCCCGACGATCCAGATGACGCTGCCGGGCGTGCCGCAGGCGCCGCTGGAGCGTTATGTCCGCACGTTCGGTCCAACCGTGCGCTTTCAGGGCACACAGATCGAGCTGGCGATTCCCGCGTCCTTCCTCAAACGCAGCCTATCCGGCGCCGTCGAGGCGCTGCATCGGCTGGGCGTCGAGTATCTGCGGCTGGCCTTCGAAGGTCGGGAGAACTCGGTCGGCGGACGGGTCGAGGACATCCTGGGCCACGCGCTCTCAAGCACACGCGGTCGCCGCGACATCGTCGCCAAGCTGCTGGGCCTGACGCCGCGCACCATGCAAAGACGGCTGGAAGCCGAAGGCGTCTCCTTCTCGGACATTCTTGAGCAGGTCCGCCGCAGGCTTGCCCGGTACTGGCTGACCGAGACCGATGTGCCGCTGGCGCACGTCGCAGACATTCTCGGCCTGGCAGACCAGTCGGTCCTGAGCCGCAGCTGCCTGCGCTGGTTCGGCCACTCCCCCAGATCCATCCGGCTCAACGGCGTGACCGCTTCTGCAGCGGATCCGGGCGCTGCACCATCAAGGCGAGCGCGGACGCCTGCAGGATCAGAACGCTGAAGACTGCGACCTACGTTGCACAGGAGCAGACTACGCGGCCGCCGCTGCGCGCCTGACATGATGCCGGCATCGCCGATTTTGGAGCCCATCTCGATGAATCAAAGGCAGGAACATCTCGTGGATGCGATGGACGGCGAAGCGCGTGTGGCCCCGTCCAACGCCGCTCGGCGCCTCGCCGGCGCGCTGTGGATCGCCGCCGGCGTGATCTACGTGGCCGCGGAGTACGTGGCGTCCACCGCGTTTCCCGGCTACAGCTATGCGACGAACTACATCAGCGACCTCGGCGTGCCCGACGTGGGTGCCGTGGACGGCCGGCATCTCGATTCGCCGCTGAGCTGGGTGATGAACACCGGCTTCGTCCTGCAGGGCGTCTGCTTCCTGATCGCGGCTCTCGTGGCCGCCCGTGCGCTGACGCGCGGGTCCCGGAAGACGACGGGATGGGTAGCGCTGTCGGCGCTGCACGCCGCCGGCATCATTCTCGTGGCCGCCGTGCCGGGCAGCGAGCAGGCCATCCAATCCGGCATGGCCATCTTCCACGGCATCGGCGCCGCATTCGCGATCATCTGCGGAAACCTGGCCGCGGCGGCCGGAGGCTTCGCGATCGGCGGGCGCGGCTTCCGCGGCTTCAGCATCGCCATCGCCGTGTTCGGTCTTCTCTCGCTGGTCGGGCTGTTTGCGCACAACGCGCTCGGGATCGCGGCCGTGGCGGACGGCCTCTGGGAGCGTGGGAGCGTCTACACCATCATCCTGTGGGAGCTCGTCGCTGGCATATCGCTGGTCGCCTTCGGCCAACACGACCGGCCCGATTGACGATTCGCGACGATAGGCGCTGGTCGCAATGGCGAGGCGAGCGGGCCAGGCCTCGAGCCCACAAGATCTGCGCGCTCACCAGCGACCCCGGCGGGGGCGCCTCTCGCGGGTCGCGTTCGACCTTGCATCGACAAGCTCCCACCGGTGAGACGAAGCCCGCTGCGCGGGCCCGTCTCGGAATCGTCGACACTGACGCATGACGGCGAAGGACACGTCGCTTCCACGATAATGTGCGCGAACCGGCGCGCGCGGCATCGGACTTTTCCGACCCGCCGGCGCGCGCCCGGCCGATGGTGGCGCGCGCAGGGCGCATGCGACCTTGGCCATGAGCCCACGGAGCCTGCCATGATCGATCTCAATCCCCTCGATGACCTCGCCCGCCGCCTGAGCGAGCTGGTGCCGCCGGGCCTGCGCGAATCGCGCGAGGACCTGCAGCGCACCTTCAAGAGCGCCCTGCAGTCAGGCCTGGCCAAGCTGGACCTGGTCACGCGCGAGGAGTTCGAGGTGCAGCGCGCGGTGCTGCTGCGCACCCGCGAGAAGCTCGACGCGTTGGAGCGCGAGCTGGCCGCGCTGGAGGCGCGCGTCACCCCGCGCAGCTGACGGTTCCCTCCTTCCGGCGGACACGGAGCGTCCCCATGAGTCTGGCCCTGGTCCACAGCCGGGCGCGCTGCGGCGTGCAAGCGCCCGGCGTGCAGGTCGAAGTCCACCTCTCCGGCGGCCTGCCGTCCACGCACATCGTCGGCCTGCCCGAGGCGGCCGTGCGCGAGAGCCGCGACCGGGTGCGCGCGGCGCTGCTGTGCGCGCAGTTCGAGTTCCCCGCACGCCGCATCACCGTCAACCTGGCCCCGGCCGACCTACCCAAGGACGGCGGTCGCTTCGACCTGCCGATCGCACTGGGCCTGCTGGCGGCCAGCGGCCAGATCGACCGCCAGGCCCTGGCCGACTGGGAGTTCGTCGGCGAACTGGGCCTGACCGGCGAGCTGCGCAGCATCGATGGCGTGCTGCCGGCGGTGCTGGCCGCGCGCGACGCGGGCCGGCGCCTGATCGTGCCGGCGGGCAATGGCGCCGAGGCCGCGCTGGTGGCCACCGGCCAGGCCTGCACCGCGCGCACCCTGCTGGAGGTCTGCGCCATGCTGCGCGGTGCACGCGCGCCGACAGCGGCCGTCGCCGAACCGGTCACGCCCTGGCCGATGCCGGACCTGCGCGACGTGCGCGGCCAGCTGCACGCCCGGCGCGCGCTGGAAGTCGCCGCGGCCGGTGGCCACCACCTGCTGTTCGTCGGTTCGCCCGGCTGCGGCAAAACCTTGCTGGCCTCGCGCCTGCCCGGCCTGCTGCCCGAGGCCAGCGAGGACGAAGCGCTGGAGAGCGCCGTCATCGCCTCGGTCAGCGGCCGCGGCCTGGATCCGACGCGCTGGCGCCAGCGTCCGTTCCGCAGTCCGCACCACACCGCCAGCGCGGTGGCGCTGGTCGGCGGCGGTGCGCTGCCGCGGCCCGGCGAGGTGTCGCTGGCGCACCACGGCGTGCTGTTCCTCGATGAGCTGACCGAATGGGACCGGCGCGCGTTGGAGGTGCTGCGCGAGCCGCTGGAGTCGGGCACGGTCACCGTCGCGCGCGCGGCGCGCAGCGCCGAGTTTCCCGCGCGCTTCCAGCTGGTGGCGGCGATGAATCCCTGTCCGTGCGGCTGGGCCGGCGATGCCAGCGGTCGCTGTCAGTGCACCACCGAGCGCATCGCCCGCTACCGCGGCCGCATCTCCGGCCCGCTGCTGGACCGGATCGATCTGCAGGTCGATGTCGCGCGCCTGCCCCCGCAGGCGCTGCGCCCGGATGCACCGGCCGGCGAGGACAGCACGACCGTGCGCGCCCGCGTCGCCGCCGCGCGGGCGCGGCAGCTGCGACGCGCCGGGGTGCTCAATGCGCGCCTGGACCAGGCCCAGACCCTCGCCCATTGCCGGCTCACGCCGCCCGACCAAGGCCTGCTGGAGCGCGCAATCGACCAGCTGCAGCTGTCCGCGCGCGCCATGCAGCGCACCCTGCGCGTGGCCCGCACGATCGCCGATCTGGCAGGAAGCGAACCCATCGCCACCGCGCACCTGACCGAGGCCCTGAGCTATCGGCAGCAGGCGACCGCGCCGCAGGCCCATGCGGCGTGAGCGAGCAGGCATCGGCCCCGTGCAACGACGTGATGAGCGAAATGACCAACCCGCAGTGTGCGGGCAGCCTGTGCCGCTGAAGTACGGTCACATCAAGGAGCGAGCGCCCTCAGCAGGCCCCATCGCCGTCGTTGGCCAAACCCGCAAGGGCGGCTCCCCGAGTGCGCGGTCAACGGCGAGGAAGGCTTTGAGGCTTGATCGTGGTGTCGCGCGGCGCATCTTCGGTTGCGGCGGAGGTCTTCCTTGAACTGGCGCCCTCGCGGTCCGGCGCGTCGCCCTTCTCGGCATCTTCCGCCGCATCGGCGGCGGCGTGGTCCTCGATCGGTTCCAGCAGTTCGAGGGGCTTGCCCTCGTAGCGGAACTCGAGCGCGTCCTGCAGCGCGCGCAGCTGGTCGACCTGGTCGCACATCGCCTCGGCCTGGGCCTCGATCGCCTCGCTGCGCGCTTCGAGTTTGGCATCCAGTTCATCGCCCATGCGCTCGGCGCGTTCGTCGATGGCCTCGCTGCGCCCGGTGAAGATCTGGAACAGCAGGTGCCTGGCGATGCTGCCCTTGAACGCCTCGGCCTGGTCCTCGACATAGCGCTCGAAATTGCCGCCGAAGGCATCCTGTTCCCAGCGGCCTTTGCCCAAGGTGCCATCGACATAGTCATGGGCCTGTTTGCGCATGCGCTCGATCTTGCGTGCATTGAGCCAGCTGCCCGTCATGATCTCGATCACCCCGCCCAGTGCGTCGTAGCTCAGGTCGGCCACCTCGTTGGCGAGCCCGGCGACCTTCGGCATCAGGGCGCGGGCCTGGCTTTCCATCTGCCACAGCCGCTGCGCATCGGCGGCGCTGACCGGGCGCAGCTTGCGGTCCACGCTCAGCTCGCCGCCGTGGAAGAAGATCTCACGCGGCGAGCCGCTGTCGCGGTACAGCCAGATGCCGCCGCTGTCGGCCAGCACGTTGAAGTCGGTCCCCAGACCGCACTGGCGCGAGGACACGTGCGGCCGGCGGTCGTGCCGGCCTTCCTGCGAAGCGTCAGGCTGCGGCTTGTCGGTCGCCGCCTGGGCCTGAGGCGCCTGGTCGGCGGGCGCATTCGCCTGCTGCGCCCAGGCAGCAGGCGCCAGGCATGCCAGCATCACCACCTGCCATCGCTTGCGCATCTTCGTGAACGTCCTGTCTGCCAACCGGCAGGCAGCTTCCGCGCGACCGCCGGATGCGGGCGCGTGCCTGAAGTCACGAGGACCGATGGCCGGCGTACTGGGGGTGGGCCGTGCGGGGTGGGAGCCGCCATGGCGGCGAGGGGCTTCATTGGGAACGCCCCATCGCCGCCGTGGCGGCTCCCACCCGGATCCTGTCGCCCCAGGCTGTGCCTCAGGTCAGGCGTCTTCGCCCATCGCCAAGACCAGCTGCAGGTCGTCGCGCTCGCCCTGGATGCGCAGCTGGCCACGGGCCTCGCCGGCCAGGGCGCCAAGCCTGGCGCCGCAGTCGGCCAAGTCGGTCCACTTGAGCTGCCACACGAACGGCGTGGGACAGGCGCTGTCCAGCATCAGCCGGGAGACCGAATCGGTCACCTCCAGGCTGACGTTGGGCACGCCAGGGATGGCATGTCGGCGGCCGACCGCGTCGGGGCGCGGACTGGAGGCCAGGTGATCCAGCATGGAGGCCAGCATGGCGATGCCGGGGCGATCGCCCCGGAACATCAACGCATCCTGGCCGCGGTAGCGGTTGTCGTGACGGGCTCGAAGCATGGCGCACCTTTCTCAGTGGGTGAACGACGCTGGTGGGTTTTTTTGATCGTGTGAAGCGGTGCTGCGGGGTGCTGCCGAAGCGTCCGGCGCCGGAGCGTGCGATGCCCCGTTGAGTGGAGCGCGAGCCTCCCAGCCCGCGTCGAGCCAAGGCGAGCGCCGCTGCCCGCGTTGGTCGCCTGCGCAACGGCGCTCCTCTCAAGGTCCAGCACACGCTCCGGGGCCGGACGTCCTGCCTGGATCAAGGCGCCGAGGCTCAGGCCGCCTTGTGTTCGTAGAACTGCTCCTCCTCGGTCGAGCCGGTCAGCGCGGTCACGCTGGAGCTGCCGCCCTGGATGACGGTGGTGACGTCGTCGAAGTAGCCGGCGCCGACTTCCTGCTGGTGGCTGACGAAGGTGTAGCCCTGCTCGCGGGCCTCGAATTCCGGCTGCTGCACCTGCTCGACGTAGTGCTTCATGCCCTGGCCGCGCGCGTAGTCGTGGGCGAACTTGAAGGTGTTGAACCAGTTGATGTGGATGCCGGCCAGGGTGATGAACTGGTACTTGTAGCCCAGCGCCGACAGTTCGTCCTGGAAGCGGGCGATGGTGGCGTCGTCCAGGTTCTTCTTCCAGTTGAACGAGGGCGAGCAGTTGTAGCTCAGCAGCTTGCCCGGGCTGGCCGCATGCACGGCCTGGGCGAACTCGCGGGCGAAGCCCAGGTCCGGGGTACCGGTCTCGCACCACACCAGGTCGGCATGCGGCGCATAGGCCACGCCGCGGCTGATGGCCTGTTCCAGGCCGTTCCTGACGCGGTAGAAGCCCTCGCTGGTGCGCTCGCCGTTGACGAAGGGCTTGTCGTTGGGATCGAAGTCGGAGGTCAGCAAGTTGGCGGCCTCGGCATCGGTGCGGGCCAGCACGATGGTCGGCACGCCCAGCACGTCGGCGGCCAGGCGCGCGGCCTGCAGCTTCTGGATGGCCTCCTGGGTGGGCACCAGCACCTTGCCGCCCATGTGGCCGCACTTCTTCACCGCCGCCAGCTGGTCCTCGAAGTGCACGCCCGCCGCGCCGGCGATGATCATGTTCTTCATCAGCTCGTAGGCGTTGAGCACGCCGCCGAAGCCAGCCTCGCCGTCGGCGACGATGGGCAGGAAGAAGTCGATCGCGTCCTTCTCCTCCAGCTTGCCGTCGCAGAGGTTCTTCCACTGGATCTCGTCGGCGCGCTGGAAGGTGTTGTTGATGCGGCGGACCATGGTCGGCACCGAGTCGTAGGCGTACAGCGACTGGTCCGGATACATGGTCTCGGAGGTGTTGCCGTCGGCGGCCACCTGCCAGCCGGACAGGTAGACCGCCTCCAGGCCGGCCTTGGCCTGCTGCATCGCCTGGCCGGCGCTGATGGCGCCGAAGGCGTTGACGTAGCCCTTCCTGGCCTCGCCGTTGACCAGCTTCCACAGCTTCTCGGCGCCGCGCTTGGCCAGGGTATGCTCGGGCTGCACGCTGCCGCGCAGGCGCACGACGTCGGCGGCGCTGTAGTTGCGCTTGACGCCGCTCCAGCGCGGGTTGGTGCTCCAGTCCTTCTGCAGGGCGTCGATCTGTTCCTGGCGAGTGCTCATGGTGCTTCTCCGGTCGTTGACGGATGCCCGTCGAATGGGGGTACAAGCGGGATACGGGGAAGGGCTGGGCAGGCTTCTTCGATCCGAAGCCCGAACCCGGCTTCAATCGATCTGCGCGTAGGCCGGCAGGGTCAGGAACTCGGCCAGCGTGTCGCTGCGCGAGAGCTGATCCAGCAGGGCGATGGCCTGCGGCACCTTGGCCGCGCCGGGCAGCGCGGCATCGCCCAGGCGGGTGGGCAGGCGCTTGAGCGTGGTCTCCAGCAGCGCCAGGTCGATGGCGGTGCCATCGTCCAGGTGCAGGCCGTCGGTGTGCAGCCACTGCCAGATCTGGGTGCGCGAGATCTCGGCGGTGGCCGCGTCCTCCATCAGCCAGTGGATCGGCACGCAGCCGTTGCCATCCAGCCAGGCGGCCAGGTAGCGCACGCAGACCTCGACGTTGCCCTCGAACCCGGCGCGGGTGATGGTGCCGGTGGACGGGCGGATCAGGTCGTCGCGGCCGACGTGCACGTCGGCGCGGGCCACGCCGTGCTGGTTGGCGCCGGGCATGTGCGCATCGAAGATTTCCATCGCCACCGGGATCAGCGCCGGGTGCGCGACCCAGGTGCCGTCGTGGCCGGCGGTGACCTCGCGCAGCTTGTCGGCGCGCACGCGGGCCATGGCCTGCTCGTTGGCCGCCGGGTCGTTGTTGATCGGGATCTGCGCGGCCATGCCGCCCATCGCATGCGCGCCGCGCCGGTGGCAGGTCTGGATCAGCAGCTCGGAATAGGCCTTCAGGAACGGCTGGGTCATGGTGACTTGGCCGCGCTCGGGCAGCACGCGGTCGGGGTGGGCGCGGAAGGTCTTGATGTAGGAAAAGATGTAGTCCCAGCGGCCGCAGTTCAGGCCGACGATGCGGCCGCGCAGCGCGTACAGGATCTCGTGCATCTCGAAGGCCGCCGGCAGCGTCTCGATCAGCACGGTGACCTTCATCTGCCCCTGCGGCAGGCCCAGGGTCGCCTCGATGTGCGACAGCGCGGTCTCCCACAGCGCCGCCTCCTCCATCGACTGCAGCTTGGGCAGGTAGAAATACGGGCCGCGGTCCCTGGCCTGCAGCGCGCGGGCGTTGTGGAAGGCGAAGGTGGCCACGTCGAACAGGCCACCGGCGATCGGCGCGCCGTCGACCAGCACGTGCTTCTCGTCCAGGTGCCAGCCGCGCGGACGCACGATCAGCACCGCCTGTTCGTCGGCGGGCTTGAGCGTGTAGCGCTTGCCCGGCTTGTCGCCGGCCGCCGGCGCCTGGAAGGTCAGATCGCCGTCGACCGCGCCGATCAGCGCGCGCTGGCCGGTCAGCAGGTTGGCCCAGGTCGGCGAGGTCGAATCCTCGAAGTCGGCCATGAACACCCTGGCGCCGGAGTTCAGCGCGTTGATGACCATCTTCGGGTCGGTCGGGCCGGTGATCTCCACGCGGCGGTCGGCCAGTGCGGCGGGGATCGGCGCCACGGTCCAGTCGCCCTCGCGGATCTGCGCGGTGTCGGCGCGGAAGTCCGGCAAGGCGCCGCCGTCGAACGCGGCCTGGCGGGCGACACGGGCGGCCAGGCGGGCCTGGCGCTCGGGCTCGATCGCCCGGTGCAGCGAGGTCAGCAGGCCCAGCAGGCCGGCCGGCAGCAGCGCGTCCTGGCCGGGCGCCTGGGCGGTCAGCGCCAGGCCGGGGGTGGCGGCGCGGGCAGTGGGCGACAGGGCGAAGGCGGTGGCGGACATGGCGGTGCTCCTGGTCTTTCAGCTGGGCCGCCACCGTGCTCCGGGGGTTAGTATTTGACAACTTAGTTTTATCAATTCAATTCATAAGTTCTGCTCATGAGAGCGGATTCAGACCCATGCCAGCGAACGTAACCCCTCGTTTTTCCTACAAATCCGATCGGCTCAAACCGCTGCGCGCGTTCTGCCAGGTGGTGCGATTGGGCTCGGTTTCGCGGGCGGCGGAGGCCTTGTTCGTCAGCCAGCCGGCCATTTCGCTGCAGCTGCAGGCATTGGAACGGGAGTACGGGACGCGGCTGTTCGAGCGCAGCGGACGGCGCCTGACCCCCACCCGCGAGGGCCAGCTGCTGTACGAGATGGCCCAGCCGCTGGTCGAAGGGGTGGATTCGCTGGCCTCGGATTTCCGCCACAAGGTCAGCGGGCTGGACGCGGGCGAGCTGAACATCGCCGCCAACAGCTCGACCATCCTCTACCTGCTGCCGCGGATCGTGGACGCCTTCCGCCGCGAGCACCCCGAGGTGCGCCTGACCCTGCACAACGCCATCAGCGCCGACGGCACCGACCTGCTGCGCCAGGACGCGGTGGACCTGGCGGTGGGCTCGATGGTCGACGTCGCGGCCGACCTCAGCTACGAGCCGGTCTACCGCTTTGAGCCGATGCTGATCACCCCGCACGACCACCCGCTGGCGAAGAAGGACAAGGTGACCCTGGAGGACATCTCGCCCTACGGCCTGATCCTGCCGCCGCGCCGGCAGATCACCTACCGGCTGGTGGACCTGACCTTCCAGCAGGCGCGCGTGCCGTACACCGTGGCACTGGAGGTGGGCGGCTGGGAGGTCATCAAGCAGTACGTGGCCATGGGCATGGGCCTGTCGATCGTCAGCTCGATCTGCCTGGGCGAGGCCGACCGCGGCCGCATCACCGCGCGCTCGCTGAGCGCGTACTTCCCCTCGCGCAGCTATGGCGTGGTGGTGCGCAAGGGCAAGTACCTCTCGCCGCAGGCGCGGGCCTTCATCGCGCTGATCCGGCCGGACCTGTTCCACCCGCGCGACCACGACGAGAGCGGGCATTCGGAGCGCTGAGCGTCCGGCGGCCACGCCCCTGCACCAGCAGCCCTGCGATCAGCAGCACCGCCAGCACCAGCGAGGCGCCGCCGGTGCCCAGCTCCAGGCCGCCATGCGCGGCCGGGTTGGTCAGCAGGTCGCCGAAGGTCGCGCCGAACGGCCGGGTCATCACGAACGCGATCCAGAACAGCAGCACCCGGCCGGCGGACGTGAAGCGGTAGGCCAGCGCTGTGGCGGCGATCACCGCCGCGATCAGCCCGGCGCTGGCGGCGAAGCCCAGGCCGGAGGAATCGGCCAGGAAATCGCCCAGCGCCGTACCCAGCGTGTTGCTGACCAGGATCGCCATCCAGTAGAAGCCCTCGGCCCGGCGGCTGGCGATGCGCTGCACCGACAGATGCCCCTCGCTGTGGTACCAGGCGGCCAGCACCCCGCCCAGCAGCGCCACCAGCAGCAGCGCGCCGCGCAGATAGCCCAGCCCCAGCGTGCGATCCAGGAAGTCCGACATCGCCGTGCCCGCGGTACTGGTGGACAGGATCACCGACCAGTACAGCCCGCGATGGAAGCCGCGCGCCCGCAGCTGCGCCAGCAGGGTCAGCGCGAACAGGCCAAGCAGCAGCAAGGCCCCGGGCCCGTAGCCCAGCCCGAGCGTCATGGTGAGCCAGTCGCCGCCGGTCTCGCCCAGCGTCGTCGCCAGGATCTTGAGGATCCAGAAGCCCAGGGTGACCGCGGCGACCTTGTTGGCGACCGCCGGCGGCGTGCCGTGTTCCGACATGTCCAGCCCTCGGCCTCGAGTAGGGCCGACACGGTCGCAGCCGCGCTGTCGGATTTCGGTCGCACCTCACGCCGTGGGCCAGCGGTCGCCGAGCTCAACCCCTCCTCAGTCTCGACCGGCCGAGGCGGACGCGGCCGAGCGGATGAACGCGAGCAGGTCACGATTGAAGCGGTCCGGCTCTTCCAGGAAAGGCGCATGGCCGGACTCGGCGTAAAGCACGCTGCGGATCCGCGGATTGAGCCCTTTGGCGCGCGCGATGCTCGGCTCGGCCTTCACCAGCGCGTCGCGCGCGCCGTAGAGCAGCAGCACCGGGATCTTGGCCCGGCTCAATCCGGTGGCCGCGTCGACGGTCATCGACGGCACGGCCGCTTGCATCTCCCACGACGCCAGCGCCGCATTGGCGAGCAGCAGCGAGAAGGTGTCCGCATCCGGCTGGCGGTGGAAGCACAGCCGCAGGAAGGCGCGTTCGCCCTGCAGATGGGTCTTCAGGTCCGGGGCGACCATGTCGCGATAGACCTCCGGATGCGCCACGAGCTGCTCGGGCTTGAGCTCGATCACGCCATCGACATAGACCGCGCCGGCGATGGCGCCGTCGCCGTAGGCGGCGAGGTAGTTCGAGATCACGGCACCGCCCAGCGACCAGCCGACGAGCACCGGCCTGCGCGCCTGCGTGGACGCGATGACCGCCGCCAGGTCGTCGGCCCACCGGCGCCCGTCCGTGTAGGCCGCGGCGTCGTTGGGCTTGCCGGACAGGCCGTGTCCCCGCAGGTCGTAGGTGATCAGTCGATGGTGCTGCAGTTGGGGATCGAGCAGTTGCTTGTCCCAGTTCAGCCGGCTGCCCAGCAGGCCGTGGATGAGGATGACCGGGGCGCCGTCGGGATCGCCCGACTCCTGCACGGCCAACGCGACGCCATCCGGCGCGGAGACGGTGTACTGCCTGGTGACGGCGAGCGCGGCCGGCGCGCCAGTCAGCAGCGCGAGCCCGACGATCAGCGCGCCGAGCGCGCGGTGAAGCCTGGACGAAAGCATGGCGAATCCTCATCGATGCCTGGGATGCGCGCAGTCTCGAGCCTCACACTGATGTGAGAGTCAAGCACCGCCTGTGCTAGCGTTCGCCCATGCCCAAGGCTCGTCCCCAAGCTGCCCTGTCCATCGGCGAACTGGCCCGCGAAACGGGCGCCAGCCTGCGTTCGATCCGGCACTACGACGCCCATCGGCTGCTGTCGTCGGTCCGTGCCGAGAACGGCTATCGCGTGTTCTCCGCCCTGGCCGTGACCCAGGTCAGGCAGATCCAGCGGCTGATCGGCGCAGGCTTCAGCCTGGCCGAGATCCGCGAGTTTCCCGATTGCATGCGGATGATCGAAGGCGCGGCAGCCTGCTCCGAGACGACCGAAGTGCAGCGCCGGCGGCTGGCCTCGATCGAGCGGCAGATCGCCGAACTCGAACAGCGACGCAGCCGGCTGCGCCAGATGCTGGAAAAGGGACAGCAGGCGGATCGCGACCCGGTCTAGCGGCGGGGCGGCTTCCCGGTGGGGCGCCGCCCTGTCTTGCCCTGCTGCTCGGCCACGCGCTTGGCCAGCTTGGCCGCGGCGGTGGTCACCTCTTCCTGCAGCTTCAGGTAATTGGCCAGCCGGCCGGGATCGAGCTCGCCGGCCTCGATCGCCGCCTGCACCGCGCAGCCCGGTTCGCCCTGATGGGCGCAGTTGCGGAACCGGCACTGCGCGGCCAGCGCCTCGATGTCGGCGAAGCCGCTTTCGGCCAGGTCTTCCTCGCCGGTGGGCTTGAGCTCGCGCATGCCGGGGGTGTCGATCAGGCAGGCGCCGGAAGGCAGCGGGATCAACGCGCGATGCGTGGTGGTGTGGCGGCCGCGCGAATCGGTCTCGCGCACCGCGCTGGTCTTCATCTTCTCCACGCCCAGCAGCGTGTTGGTGAGCGTGGACTTGCCCGCGCCGGAAGAGCCCACCAGCACCGCCGTGCGGCCGGGCCCCAGCCAGCCATGCAGCTGCGCGACGCTGGCGGGATCCTTGGCGTTGACCGTGCGCAGCGGCACCTCCTGCGCGGCCAGATCGGCGAGCACCTCGAGCGCGTCGTCGGCGTACTCGGTGCGGTCGGCCTTGGTCAGCACCACCACCGGCTGCACGCCACCGCCGCCGACCAGCATCAGATAGCGCTCGATCCGGCGCGGATTGAAGTCGGCGTCCAGCCCGCAGACGATGAAGACCACATCGATGTTGGCCGCGATCACCTGCTGGTGGTAGTGCTCGCCGGCGGCGGCACGCTTGATCGCCGTGCGCCGCGGCAGCAGGGCGACGATGCGCTTGTCTTCCTCCACCAGGACCCAGTCGCCCACGGCGGGGCGCTCGTGCGCGGGAAAGCGCGGTCGCTGCCAGTCCGGCAGGGACTCGGGCCGCAGCGTCTGCTCGGCCCGCGGCCCGCCGGCGACCACGTAGCCCGAGCGATGCTGCTCGATCACCCGCGCCGGGCGGGCGCCGGGATGGGCCCGGGTCAGCGCCTGCCACGCCGGGTCCTCGGGCGCGCCGGGCCAGGGCCAGCCAATCCGCCGCAGGTCGGCATCGTCGAAGACAGCATCGGTCATGGCGGCGATTCTACGGGCTGGCCCGTCGGCGCCGCAGGCGGGCGGCATGGCCCGCGACCCATGGTTTCCGCTGAAACGCCCGCAGCACGGGCCATCAGGCGTATGCTTTGGCCGTTTTTTCACCTCCACGCGCCCGTGCCATGTCCTCCGCTCCCCTCAAGCCCCTCGCCATCCGTGAACGCCTGTCCGAAGTCCGCTACGAGATCCGTGGCGAGCTGGCCCGGCGAGCCCGCGAGCTGGAGGCCCAGGGTCGCAAGCTGATCAAGCTCAACATCGGCAACCCCGGCGCGTTCGGTTTCCGCGCGCCCGAGCATCTGCAGCACGCGATCGCCGACGACATGGGCCGCACCGACCCCTACACCCACCAGCAGGGCCTGCCGGCAGCGCGCGAGGCGGTGGCCGCCTACTACGCGCGCCGCAACACGCCCGACGCGCATCCTGACCGGGTGTTCATCGGCAACGGCGTGTCCGAGCTGATCGACCTGTCGCTGCGCGCGCTGCTCAACCCGGGCGACGAAGTGCTGGTGCCCTCGCCCGACTACCCGCTGTGGTCGGCCGCCACCATCCTCAACGACGGCCGCCCGGTGTACTACCAGTGCGATGCGGCCAACGGCTTCCTGCCCGATCCGTCGGAGATCGAGACGCTGGTGTCCAGCCGCACCCGCGCCATCGTGCTGATCAACCCCAACAATCCCACCGGCGCCACCTATCCGCGCGAGCTGCTCAAGCGCATCGTCGCCATCGCCGCCAAGCACCAGCTGCTGCTGATGGTCGACGAGATCTACGACCAGATCCTCTACGACGGGGCGACGTTCGAACCGCTGGCGCCGCTGGCCGGCGAGGTGCCGTGCATCACCTTCTCCGGCCTGTCCAAGGTGCACCGTGCCTGCGGCTGGCGCGTGGGCTGGGCGCTGCTGTCCGGCGACGCGCAGCGCATCACCCCGCTGCAGCACGCCATGGACCTGCTGGGTGCGCTGCGCCTGTGCGCCAACGTGCCGGGCCAGTACGCGGTGGAAGCGGCCATCAACGGTCCGGACACCATCAGCGCGCTCACCGCGCCGGGCGGCCGCCTGTACGAGACCCGCCGCGCGGTGGTCGAGGCCTGCACGGCCAGCGAGCACCTCAAGCTGTGCGCGCCGGCCGGCGCGCTGTATGCGTTCCCCGCGGTGGTGGGCGATGCGGCCAAGGGCTTCGACGACTACGCCTTCGCGCTGGAACTGATGGAGGACGAGGGCGTGCTGGTGGTGCCGGGTTCGAGCTTCAACGTGCCCTACCGCAACCATTTCCGCGTCACCCTGCTGCCCGATGCGGTGGCCATGCGCGAGGTGTTCACACGCATCGACCGTGCGCTGGCCAAGCGCGCGGAGGCGGCCAACAAGGTGGTGCCGCTCAAGCCCAGGTCGCGCCCGGCCGCGGCCTGACCGTCATGGCCGGCGTGCACCCGGCGGCGGGCACCATCGCCCCGCACGGCCTGCGCTATCTGGCGCTGGGCGATTCCTACACCATCGGCGAAGGCGTGGCTGCCAGCGAACGCTGGCCGGTGCAGCTCGCCCATGCGCTGCGCGCCGACGGGCTGGGCGTGGACGATCCGCGGATCATCGCCACCACCGGCTGGACGACCGACGAACTGCAGGCCGCGATCGACCAGGCCGCGCCAGCGCCCGGCTTCGACCTGGTCACGCTGCTGATCGGGGTCAACAACCAGTACCGCGGCCGGCCGCTGGAGGAGTACCTGCAGCAGTTCCAGAGCCTGCTGGAGCACGCCATCGCGCTGGCCGGCGGGCGCGCGCGGCGCGTGGTGGTGCTGTCGATTCCGGACTGGGGCGTGACCCCGTTCGCGGCCGCTTCCGGACGCGATACGGCGCGGATCGCGACGGAGATCGACGCGTTCAACCGCGAGGCGCGCATCGCCTGCCAGCGCCTGCAGGTGGCGTTCGTGGATGTCACCACCGTCAGTCGCCAGCACGGGGCCGAAGCTGCGATGCTGGTGGCCGACGGCCTGCATCCCTCCGGCGCCATGTATCGGCTGTGGATGCAGCGCGCGTTTCCCGCAGCCCGCGATGCGCTAGCCTAACGCGCCCCGCCCAAGCGCCGAAGGACCGACGTGAGCGAAGCCACCCGTCCCATGCCCCCCCAGCAAGCGCTGGCCATCGCCCGCGCCTTTCTGCCGCGCCGGCCCTGGGGCAACCGGCACGACTACTACTACACGCGCATCAAGCTGCGCACCGACCCGCTCTATCCCGGCGTGCTGGCCGCGCTGCGCGATGCGCCCGGCCCGGTGCTCGATCTGGGCTGCGGCCTGGGGCTGCTGGCGCACGCGCTGCGCGCCGATGGCCAGCCGCGCCGCTACCACGGCGTGGACATCGACGCGGACAAGATCGCGCGCGCCGGCCTGATCGCGCGCCGCAACGGGCTGCACGACACCCGCTTCGAAGTGGTCGACCTGGCCGCGCGCTGGCCCGAGCATCGCGGCAACGTCTGCATCCTGGACATGCTGCAGTACCTGCCCGCGCACGTGCAGGGCGGCATGCTGGAGCATGCCGCGCGCATGCTCGCGCCGGACAGCAAGCTGGTGATCCGCAGCGCGCTGGGCGATGACAGCGGCCGCGGCCGCACCTCCAGGGTCACCGACCTGATGGCGCACTTCACCGGTTGGATGCAGGAAGTGCCCAAGCGCTATCCCACCCGTGAGAGCCTCGAACACCACCTCGCCAACGCCGGCCTGACCGCCACCTTCGCCCCCCTGTACGGCAACACGCCGTTCAACAACTGGCTGATCGTGGCCCAGCGCGCGTGAGCCTGGCCAGGACGATCTTCGCAACGGCGCTCATCCTGGCTTGCATCGCCAACGCGGCGGCGCAGACGCAGCCCGCACCCTTGGCATGCGATGTCGGACCGTTGAAGAAGTCGTATGGCGGCAGCGAGTGGGGAATCTACAGCTGCACCGACAGCAGGACCGTCATTTTCTATTCCGTGGCAGGCTCGCCCGCCGCGCCTTTCCACTTCATGTTCTTTCGCGACGCGCAGGGCCTGCGCCTCTACGGCGAAGGAAACGGCGACAAGCAGGCGACCTCACGCGCGGCGGAGGAACTTGCGAAGTTCTCCGTGGAAGATGTCGATGCGCTGGTCGAAGAAACCAGGACGATCGCATCAGCACAGGGGAAAGCCAGCGCCGCCGACCGGCCAGGCGGCGCTGAACAGCCGTAGATCAGGGTAACGTCGCGCTCAGGCCGCGCGCTTCCAGCCCGGTCAGCACACGCCGCAGGATCTCCACGTTGTGGCCATGCGCGGCGCCCTCGTGCAGCAGGACGATGGCGCCGGGCTTGAGGTCGGGGACGATGCGCGCCAGCACCTGGTCTGGCGTGCAGCGCACGCCGTCGAAGCCGCGCGCGCTCCAGGCCACGCGGGTCAGGCCGTGGCGGGCGAGCACCGGCGCGATGAAGGGATTGGTGTGGCCGACCACCGAGCGGAACCAGCGCGGTGGTGCGCCGGCCAGTTCGGCCAGGCTGCGCTGGTTGGCGGCGATCTCGCGCTCGAGCGTGACCGGCCCCAGCCGCCAGAACGCGGCCTGCGGATGGCTGTCGCTGTGGTTGCCCAGACCGTGACCGCGGCGGACGATCTCGCGCACCAGCTCCGGTCGCGCGCGGGCGCGCTCGCCGACCACGAAGAAGGTGGCCTTGGCGCCGTGGGCATCGAGCAGGTCCAGCATCGGCCGCGTGTCGTCGGAGGGGCCGTCGTCGATGGTCAGCCAGACCCTGGGCTGCGCGCCTGGCAGGCGCACCAGCGCCGTGCAGAACAGCTGCGAGCGCGGGTGGAAGGTGGACCACAGCACGGCGCCATGGGTGAACAGCAGCACGGCCAGGCCCAGCGGCCAGCCGACCAGCCACCACAGCGCCAGCGCGGCCACTTGTGACAGCGCCAGCAGCCCCAACCTGAAGTAGGGCCTGGTCGTGGCGCGATGCTGCGTTGCTTCGGGCTCCATCCCGCGCATCATGCCACGCGGGTAAAATTCCCCCTCTTTCTCGTCGTCAGCCGCCGGTAGCCGCCATGTCCCTCGATCCCGCCCTGCGTTCGCGCATCGATTCCCTGCTGCAGTCCAACCGCGTGGTGCTGTTCATGAAGGGCCAGCCGACCATGCCGCAGTGCGGTTTCTCGGCCAAGGCGGTCGGCGCGCTGTCCACGCTGGGCGTGGACTACGCCCACGTCAATGTGCTGGCCGACCAGGAGATCCGCGAGGGCATCAAGGTCTACGGCGACTGGCCGACGATCCCGCAGCTGTACGTCGATGGCGAACTGGTCGGCGGCAGCGACATCATCGAGCAGATGACCAACTCCGGCGAACTGGCCGCGCTGCTGGGCGTGGCCGCGCCCGACCGCACGCCGCCGTCGATCACCGTGACCCCGGCCGCGGCCGAGATGCTGGCCAATGCCGTGGCCGACGCCGGCGGCAGCGCCGCGCTGGTGCTGGCCATCGATGCGCAGTTCCAGCCCAACTTCCAGCTGGGGCCGTTCGACGCCAACGCCATCGCTGCCGAGTCCAACGGCGTGCGCATCCAGTTCGACCTGGCCAGCGCGCGCCGCGCCGAGGGCATCACCATCGACTGGGTCGACGACATCCGCGGCAAGGGCCTGGCCATCGACAACCCGAACGCACCGCGCCCAGTCAATCAGTTGTCGGTGACCGAGGCGGCCGCCAAGGTCGCCGCCGGCGAGCTGCTGCTGGTGGATGTGCGGCCGGCCGACGAGCGCGCCATCGCCTCGGTCAACGTGCCGTTCAAGACCTTCGACGGCAACGGCCGCGCCGAGCTGGAGGCCCTGCCCAAGGACACGCAGATCGCGTTCCTGTGCCATGCCGGCGGACGCAGCCACCAGGCTGCCGAGCAGTTCCGCGTGCTCGGGTTCTCCAACGTGCACAACGTGGCCGGCGGCATCGAGGCCTGGTCCAACGAAGTCGATCCGAGCGTGCCGCGCTACTGATCCGAACGCACATCGTCCACACAACACGCCCCGCCTGGGGCGTGTTGTCCTTTGGGTGATTGAAGTTGGATAAGCGGCCTTTCTGGCCATCCCTGCGTGTGGAGCCGCCATGGCGGCGATGAGGCTTTCCCTGCACTGCTTCATCAGAGATTCTTGGCTTGGACGGCTAGGGCTTGAACAGCCATCGGGACAGCGCCATCGCCGCCCGGCGGCTCCCACCGCGCCTTGCCACCGGACAGCTAGAAGCCGCCGCCCGCGTCCAGCCAGGCCTGCTCCTCGGGGGTGCTGGTGCGGCCCAGCGCGGCATTGCGATGCGGGAACCGGCCGAAGCGCGCGATCACGGCCTGATGCTGCCGCGCGAACGCCAGGTGCTGGCCATCGCCCAGCGACTCGAACAGCGCCACCGCGCGCGCTTGCAGCGCGGCATCCTCGGCATGGTTGAAGGGCAGATAGAAGAACGGCCGCAGCGCCGGCTCGGTGGCCTGATCATGGCCGGCGTCCAGGGCACGCGCGGCGTAGGCCAGCGCCAGGCCATCGGTGGCAAAGGCGTGGCCGCTGTCGCGCCAGGCGTTGCGCGGGAACTGGTCCAGCAGGACCAGCAGCGCCAACGCGCCTTCGGCGCTGTGCAGCCAGTCCTGGTGCTCGCCGCGGGCGGCGGCATGGTGGTCGGCGAGGAACTGGGTGCGGAAGTTGGCGTCGAACGATTCGTTCTTCGCGAACCAGCGCTCCGGCCCCGCCTGGCGCCAGAACTCGACCACCTCCTGCTGCCGGCTCGGCTTGGGCTTGCGCTTTACCGCCATGCCATGCGCCTCGCGCCTACGCCGCCTGCCTGGTTGCGCCTGGACATGCCGCCTGCCCCTGGGGTGGATGGACCGGCGAGCATAAGCAGATGGAATGAACGAGGCGTGCAAGCGGGTGCGGGCGCGCTGGCGGATGACAAGGCGGTCATGCGGCGCGGGGCGGCGATCGCGTGCGACAACTGCGAAATCCTCAGCATTTTCGCCGTGACCGAATCGTCCACAATGCGCCCCGGGAGAGGGCGTCGTCAGGCATCGGCCATGACGCGCCGCAACATCAAGACGAGACGGGCCGACCAGGCCCGCGCCATCATCTGGAAGGGGAAAGACCCATGCGGATCGGGATCGTGGTGGACTCGGCGTGCGACCTGCCTGCCGACTTCATTCGCCAGCACAACCTCATCGTCCTGCCGATCACCGTGCGCATCGGCGACGCCGTGCTGGCCGACCATCGTGACGAGGAGGCCACGCTGGCGTTCCTGCGTGCGCACGTGGCCGAGCGTGGCCACGAAGCGGAGACCACGCCGTTCTCGGTGGCGCAGATCCGCGACCTGTTCCTGCAGCAGCTGGTGATCGACTACGACCACGTGTTCTGCCTGACCATCTCGCGCCAGCGCAGCCAGATCCACGACAACGCGATGCAGGCGAGCTTCGCGATCCTCAACGACTACAAGGCCATCCGCCACGCGGCCGGGCATACCTCGCCCTTCGCGCTGCGCGTGATCGACACGCTCAACGTGTTCGCCGGCCAGGGCGTCGCCGCGATCGAGGCCGTGCGCCTGCGCGAGGCGGGCGAAGGGGTCGCCAGGATCCGCACCACGCTGGAGGCGCTGGCCGAGAACACCTACGGCTACATGATCCCGCGCGACCTCTACTACCTGCGCGCCCGCGCCCGCACCAAGGGCGACCGCAGCGTGGGCCTGCTCAGCGCGGCGCTGGGCAGCGCGCTGGACATCAAGCCGGTGCTGCGCGCCTATCGTGGCGTGACCGAGCCGGTGGCCAAGCTCAAGGGCTTCGAACCCTCGGCGCAGAAGCTGTTCGAGTTCACCGGGCAGAAGGTGCGCGAGGGCCTGCTGACACCGGTGGTCAACCTGGGCTACGGCGGCGAGCTGGCCGAACTGCACGCCCTGCCCGGCTACGCGCGGCTGCGCGAGACCTGCGCGGAACACGGCGTCCAGCTGTACGAATCGGTGATGAGCCTGACCGGCATGGTCAATGTGGGCAAGGGCGCGCTGGGCGTGGGCTTCGCCGCGCCGCCGCACACCTTCGCGGCCTGAACACGGGGCGCTGACGCGCGCCCGCCTAGGCTTGCGCCTCAACGCCACCGTGGAGGGACCACCCATGACGACCTACTACATCGCCCTGCCAGACCCCGACAAGGCACGCGGGCCCGAGCCGGATTTCAGCTTCACCTCCAGCAGCGCCGAAGGCTATGCGCAGCAGCTGCAGGATGCGCTGCGCACCGACGTCCTGTTCGCCCGCTGGCGCAACGCGCAGGACGAGCCGGACCAGGTGCCGCCCTCGCTGGGTGCGGTCGATCCGGCCGCGCACGTGCGCGGCAAGATCGACGATCTGCATATCGATCTGGTGGTGGACACCAGCCTGCCCAGCGAAGTCCTCAAGCACCGCCTGGGCCTGCTGGCCGGCAGCGGCTGGCGCCTGCACGACGTGCGCTGACGGCGCAACGCCAGGGCTGCGAAAGGCCGCGCCATGCGCGGCCTTTCTTTGTGAGGCGGGCGCCACTGGCACCGCCAACGAGAAGCCGTCGTTCCCGCGAACGCGGGAACCCAGTGCCTTTGAAGCTTCAGGCGGAAGGCGCTGGAGCGTCCGTCATGCGTCTGCCGAAAAGCACTTCCCGCGTCCGCGGGAACGACGGTCGAAGCATTTCGGACGGTGTTTAGTGGACCGCATCCAGAGGCGCCGCGCGCCGCGACGGCAGCCGCCACTTCAGGTTGACGCCCAGCGTGCCGAGGATGATCAGCGCCACGCCGAGCAGCTGCACGGCATCCAGGCGATGCCCGTAGAGCGCGTAGTCCAGCACCAGCGTCACCAGCGGATAGACGAAGGCGATCACCGCGATGGTCGCCACCGACAGGTGCCGGTAGGCCGAATAGAACAGCACGTAGACGATGCCGCTGTGGATCACGCCGAGGCCGACCAGCCAGGCCCAGTGCGTGCCGAAGTGCAGTACGGTGCCGGAGGAGAAGCCGGCCAGCATCACCGAGCCGACGCAGCACTGCACGGTGACCACCGCGAACGGCCGCTGGCGCCCGACGCTGCGTGACATCAGCAGCGACGCGCCGCACAGCACCGCGCCCAACAGGGTCAGCCCGATGCCGGTCAGGTATCCGGCATCGACATGCTGCAACAGCCGCAGTGGATCGGCCGAGCAGACCACGCCGACGAACGCCAATGCGGTCCAGCCCCAGTCCGCCGGCCGCGTGCGTTCGCCCAGCAACAGGGCAGCCAGGATCAGCATCACGAACGGGAAGAAGTGATAGACCAGCGTGGCCACGCCGATCGACGAGCGCGCCATGCCGGCGAACAGCGCCACCCAGTTGAGCACCAGCAGCACCCCGGAGACCACCGCGCCGCGCAGCAGCGCGCGGTCGCGCAGCACGCCGCGCAGGTGACCGCGCGCCAGGCCCCAGGCCAGCAGGAACAGCGCGCCGAACAGACAGCGGTAGAACACGGCCGTCACCGGGTCCTGCCCGCTCTCGTGCACGAACACGCCGACCGAGCCGATCAGCACCTCGGCGATCAGCAGCTGCCACAGCGCGGTACGCGATGCGGCGGGAGGAGAGGCAGGCGACATGACGGCGGCTTCGCGGCAGGAGGAGAAGGGACAGGCTAGGCCGGCCGCGCACGGCAATACAGATTCAGATAACCTCGAAGTTGACCAGTACAGATGCCGCCCATGCTGCTCTACGAAACCATCGCCGACGGCCTGCGCCGGCAGATCGCCCAGGGCACGCTGCGCGCGGGGGAACGCCTGCCGTCGGTGCGGCAGCTCGCCCAGGCGCACCAGATCAGCGCGGCCACTGCCGTCCAGGCCTGCCTGCAGCTGGAGCGCGAAGGCCTGGTGCAGGCGCGCCCGCGTTCGGGCTATTTCGTCCATGCCGCGCCCTCCGTCCTTCCCGCGCTGCCGACGCCGCGCCGGCGCGCGCCGGGCGAGGTGGCGAACCCGGCGCTCCAGCGGCTGCTGGAACTCCCGCAGCGCCCTGGACTGTTCCCCTTGCACGCGGCGGTGGCCGACCCTTCCCTGCTGCCGCAGGCGGCCCTGAGCGCCGCCCTCGCCCGCACCACGCGGCGGCGGCCCGCGGCGGCGCTGGAGTACGCCCCGCCCCAGGGTGACCCGGCGCTGCGCCGGCAGATCGCGCTGCGCTATGAGCAGACCGGCACGCCGATGCAGGCCGATGAGGTCGTGGTGACCGCCGGGGCGACCGAGGCGCTCAGCCTGGCCCTGCGCGTGGCCACCTCGCCCGGCGACGTGGTCCTGGTCGAGACGCCGACCTACTACGGCATCCTGCAGACGGTTGCCGCACTGGGACTGAAGGTGCTGGAAGTACCCAACCGGCTCGGCCAGGGCATCGATGTGGCGCGGCTGGACCGCCTGTTGCAGCAGACCGCGGTGCGCGCGGCGATCCTGGTGCCCAACTTCAGCAACCCCAGCGGCAGCCTGACCTGCGATGCCGACAAGCAGGCGCTGCTGGCCAGCTGCGCGCGGCACGGCACCGTGGTGATCGAGGACGACGTGTACGGCGAGCTGGCGTGGTCGGGCCAGCGCCCGCTGCCGCTGCGCCACTGGGACACGGGCGGCAACGTCATCACCTGCGGCTCGTTCTCCAAGACGCTGGCGCCGGGGCTGCGCGTGGGCTGGCTGGCCGGCGCCGCCTGGACCGAGGCGCTGGGCCGGGCCAAGTACTTTTCCAGCTCCAGCAATGCCAGCCTGCCGCAGCTGGCGGTGGCCGACTACCTGGCGCGCCACGGGCTGGAACGCCACCTGCGGCGCCTGCGGCGCGCCGTGGCCGATAACGGCCAGCGCATGCGCGATGCCGTGGCCCGCCACTGGCCCGCCGGCACGCGCTGCAGCGCGCCGGCCGGCGGGCTGTCGCTGTGGCTGCAGCTGCCCGCCGGCGGCGACGGCCTGGCGCTGTTCGATGCTGCATTGGCTGCGGGCATCGGCGTCTCACCGGGCGTGCTGTTCTCCAGCCGCGGCGACTACGGCGACTGCGTGCGCCTGAGCTGCGGCATGCCATGGGATGCGCGCCTGGATCAGGCGATGCGCCAGCTCGGCAAGCTGGCGGCCAGGCAGAGCGGATCGGCGCGTTGAAACAGGGGGCCGCAAGGCGTTCCTCCCCCAGATCGGTCGCAACGCGAACGCATGGAGCCACGCGGGACCCCGAACGCTGGGTCCTCGCACACACCCGACGGCAGCCCGCCCCCCGGAACGCAGCGTTGAACCGGCCGCGCCGAACTGTCCACGACATGACCACGCCGTCAGGCGCAAGCTAGGCGTTCCTGACGCGACGCGCGCGCCGGGCGCCGGCGCTGCCGGCGCCTGCGCCCGCCACCGCGCCATTCGGTCCGTGTCCTGACGACGCGGGATCGCCAGGGCCCCGCGGCCCGACGTCCACGCCTGCCACGCGCGAACCCGAAGTTTCCGTGGAGATGCGTGCATGCTCACCTTCGATAGCGGTCAGGCCCCCGTCCAGCGCCACGACGCGCTCTACGACAAGCTGGCCGCGCTGCTGCAAGCGGCGGACGTCAGGCTGGATGGCCATCGCCCCTGGGACCTGCGCCTGCTGCATCCCGACGTGCCGGCGCGCGTATTCGCCCAGGGCAACCTGGGCCTGGGCGAGGCCTACATGGACGGGCACTGGGAATGCGACCGGCTGGACGAACTCTTCCACCGCGTGCTGCGCGCCGACCTGCCCCGCCAGGTCCGGCCGCTGCAGCTGCTGGGCCATCACCTGCGTGCCCGTCTGATCAACCTGCAGACCGCGCGTCGCGCCTGGCACGTCGGCGAGGCGCACTACGACCTGGGCAACGACTTCTACGCGGCCATGCTCGATGCGCGCATGACCTACACCTGCGGCTACTGGGAGCACGCGCAGACGCTGGATGAGGCGCAAGAAGCCAAGCTGGATCTGGTCTGCCGCAAGCTGGGCCTGCAGCCGGGCATGCGCGTGCTCGACATCGGCTGCGGCTGGGGCAGCTTCATGGCCTATGCCGCGCGGCATTACGGCGTGGAATGCGTCGGGGTGACCATCTCGCGCGAGCAGGCGGCCTGGGTCCAGCAGCGCTATCCGGACCTGCCGATCGAAGTGCGGCTGCAGGACTATCGCGACCTGGACGGACGCTTCGACCGTATCGCCAGCATCGGCATGTTCGAGCATGTCGGCCACCGCAACTACGCCACCTTCATGGACGTGGCGGCGCGCTGCCTGGCGCCCGATGGCCTGTTCCTGCTGCACACCATCGGCAAGACCGTGGCCGGCGCGACCGATCCGTGGACGCATCGCTACATCTTCCCCAACGGCGAGATCCCGACGCTGCAGCAGATCGGCACCGCCTGCGAGGGGCGGTTCGTGATCGAGGACGTGCACAACTTCGGCGCCGATTACGACCGCACGCTGATGGCCTGGCACGCCAACTTCGCCCGCGCCTGGCCGCGGTTCGCCGAGGCGCTGGGCGAGCGCTTCGGTCGCATGTGGCGCTACTACCTGCTGTCCTGCGCCGGCGCCTTCCGCGCGCGCGACCTGCAGCTGTGGCAGCTGGTGCTGTCCGCGCGCGGCCTGGAGGGCGGCTACCGGCGGCCGTAGGCAGCCTTGTGCGTTGCCCAAGCCAGACGGGCTGCGCTAGGCTAGCGCGCGATTTTCGACAGGCTGACGCCTGCCGCGTAAGCGTTCACGTCAACCAACGCGCACCCCGTCCTTCTCTCCGGACGCAGGTCGCGCGCGGGTTCGTTCTCGGGCACGACCGGCCACCGGCTTACATCCCGAGACCTGTCCATGAATGCACTTCCTTCCGACCGCACGGCCACCTGGCGCCTGACACGCCTGTGCCTGGCGACCTTCATCGCCTATCTGAGCATCGCCGTCCCGCTGCCGGTGCTGCCGGTGTTCGTCCGCGACACGCTGCAGCAGTCCAACCTGGTGGTCGGCTGCGTGATCGGTGTGCAGTTCGTCGCCACCGTGCTGACGCGCGGCCTCGCCGGCCGCATCGCCGACACCCGCGGCCCGGCCCGGGCCATGCGCCGCGGTTGCGTGCTGCTGGCCGCGTCGGGCGCTACCTACCTGCTGGCCGCCGCGCTACCCGGCGCCGCCTTGTCCCTGCTGATCCTCGGCAGGCTGGCGACCGGCATGGGCGAGAGCCTGCTGGTCACCGGCATGCTGGCCTGGGGCATCGGCACGGTCGGCCAGCCGCGCGCCGGACGGGTCATGACCTGGGTCGGGCTGGCGATCTTCGCCTCGCTGGCCGTCGGCGCGCCGATCGGCGTGGCGATGGCGCAATCGTGGGGTTTCACCGCCGTGGCCAGCGCCTGCCTGCTGGTGCCGCTGCTGGCGTGGGCGATGACCGCCAGGGTGCCCGCGCCGCAGCCGGTCGCCGGCGCGCGCCTGCCGCTGCGCGACGTGCTGGGCCGCATCGCATTGCCGGCGGTGGGACTGGCGCTGCAGGGCGTGGGCTTCGCCTCCATCAGCACCTTCGCCGTGCTGTACTTCAATGACCAGCACTGGCGCGGGGCCGCGTGGGCGTTGAGCGCCTTCGGCGGCGGATTCGTCCTGTCGCGGCTGGTCCTGGCGCGCAGCATCGACCGCTTCGGCGGCGCGCGCGTGGCGGCGGTCTCGATGATTGGCGAGGGCGTCGGACTGGCACTGCTTGCGCTGGCGACCTCGCCTGCGCTCGCCTTGGCGGGCGCCTTCGTCGCCGGCATGGGCTGTTCGCTGGTGTTCCCGGCGCTGGGCGTGGTGGTGGTGCAGCGCGTGCCGGCGCAGATGCGCGCCACCGCGCTGGGCGGCTATGCGGCGTTCCAGGACATCGCCTATGCGATCACCGGGCCGCTGGCCGGCATCGTGGCCACGTACCTGGGCTATGCGGCGATCTTCGCGCTGGCCACATTGTCTGCGGCGTGCGGCGCGGGCGTGGCGATCGGCCTGGCCCTCCGCACGCGGAGGGCGCAGACCTGAGGCCGCGCGTGCTCGTGCGGCCTCAGGCGCGCAGCGCGGCGGCGTGGAAGGCGATGTGCTCGCCGATGAAGCTGGCCATGAAGTAGTAGCTGTGGTCGTAGCCGGGCTGCATCCGCAGCGTGATCGGGTAGCCGACCTCGGCCGCGGCCTGTGCGAACAGCTGCGGCTTGAGCTGGCCCTCCAGGAACTCGTCGGCATCACCCTGGTCGATCAGCAGCGGCAACCGCGGCGCCGAGCTCTTCACCAGCTCGGTGGCGTCGTAGGCCTTCCAAGCCTCGCGGTCATCGCCCAGGTAGGCGGCGAAGGCCTTCTGCCCCCATGGCACCTGCGTCGGCGCGACGATCGGCGAGAACGCCGACACGCTGCGATAGCGCTGCGGATTGCGCAGGGCGATCGCCAGCGCGCCGTGGCCGCCCATCGAATGCCCGAAGATCGAACGCGCGTCGCTCACGGGGAAGTTCGCCTCGATCAGCGCCGGCAACTCCTCCACGATGTAGTCGTCCATGCGGTAATGCGTCGCCCACGGCTGCTGGGTGGCGTTGACGTAGAAGCCCGCGCCCTTGCCCAGGTCGTAGCCCTCGGCATCGGCCACCTCGTCGCCGCGCGGACTGGTGTCCGGCGCGACGACGATCACCCCATGTTCGGCCGCGTAGCGCTGCGCGCCGGCCTTGGTGATGAAGTTCTGTTCGGTGCAGGTCAGGCCCGAGAGCCAGTACAGCACCGGCAGCTTCGCGCCGGCCTGCGCCCGCGGCGGCAGGTAGACGGCGAAGTTCATCTGGCAACCCAGCACCTGCGAACTGTGCCGGTAGACGTCCTGCCAGCCGCCGAAGCAGGCGCGGTGTTCGATGCGTTCCATGGCGGCGGCTTCAGTAATGGATGACCGAGCGGATCGACTTGCCTTCGTGCATCAGGTGGAAGGCCTCGTTGATGTCCTCCAGCGGCATGGTGTGGGTCACGAACGGGGCCAGCTGGATCTCGCCCTTCATCGCATCCTCGACCATGCCCGGCAGCTGCGTGCGGCCCTTGACCCCGCCGAAGGCGGTGCCCAGCCACTTGCGTCCGGTGACCAGCTGGAACGGCCGCGTGCTGATCTCCTGGCCCGCGCCGGCCACGCCGATGATCACGCTCTGGCCCCAGCCGCGGTGCGCGCATTCCAGCGCCGCGCGCATCACGTTGACGTTGCCGATGCACTCGAAGGAATGGTCCACGCCCCAGCCGGTCATCTCCACGATCACCTGCTGGATCGGCTTGTCGTAGTCCTTCGGGTTGACGCAGTCGGTGGCGCCGAACTCGCGCGCCAGTTCGAACTTGGACGGGTTGGTGTCCACCGCGATGATGCGACCGGCCTTGGCCTGGCGCGCGCCCTGGATGACCGCCAGGCCGATGCCGCCCAGCCCGAACACCGCGACCGAATCGCCCTCGGCCACCTTGGCCGTGTTGTGCACGGCGCCGATGCCGGTGGTGACACCGCAGCCGAGCAGGCACACATGCTCCGGGTTGGCCTCGGGGTTGACCTTGGCCAGCGAGACCTCGGCCACCACGGTGTACTCGCTGAAGGTCGAGCAACCCATGTAGTGATAGATCGGCTGCCCCTCGTAGCTGAAGCGGCTGGTGCCGTCGGGCATCACGCCCTTGCCCTGGGTGGCGCGCACGGACACGCACAGGTTGGTCTTGCCGCTCTTGCAGAACAGGCACTGGCCGCACTCGGCGGTGTACAGCGGGATCACGTGGTCGCCCGGCGCCACGCTGGTCACGCCCTCGCCGACCTCGACCACGATGCCGGCACCCTCGTGGCCCAGCACCGCCGGGAACAGGCCTTCCGGGTCATCGCCGCTCAGGGTGAAGGCATCGGTGTGGCACACGCCGGTGTGGGTGATCTTCACCAGCACCTCGCCGGCCTTGGGCGGGGCGACGTCGATCTCGACGATCTTCAGCGGCTGGCCGGGACCGAATGCGACGGCGGCACGGGATTTCATGGCGGAAGTCTCCTTAAGCACTAAGAAAAAAAAGCGGAGCGTGGCGCACCCGGTTTACTTGAGGTACGAGCGCACCAGGCCGGTCATCTCGGCCACGCGCGCCTCGCGCTGGGTGTCGTCACCGGCCGGCTGGCCGAAGGTCTCGCGGATGTGGGCCTCCATGACCTCGGACATCAGGCCGTTGACCGCGCCGCGGATGGCCGCGATCTGCTGCAGCACCGGGCCGCAGTCGGCGCCGGCTTCCAGCGCGCGCTCCAGCGCCTCGGTCTGGCCGCGGATGCGGCGCAGGCGGCTGAGCACACGCTTCTTTTCCGTCACCGAATGCGGCATGGCAGCCTCTCGCGGATACTGGGGGATAGTATCCAGACCCGCGCCCGATGCTGCAAGCCCGAGCTCGCGCACGACCCGCCATGTGCGCGACACATGCCGGGTGATGACAGCGCGGGAGGGCGGGCTTTCAAGGATCGCGGCAGGCCGAAAAACCCACCCGAAAGCCCGGACAGCGGGCGCTGCGCCACCGCCGGCTGAACGCAACCTGGGACGTGGCGGCGGATGGCACGACTGACAAACGCGACCTAAACTGGCGCAGTATTCAAGCGCTCATGAACGCCATCCTTGCCGATATGGACCCCGAATTCCGCATCCTGGTTGTCGACGACGATCCGGACCTGCGCCGTCTCACTGTCGATTTCCTGATCGGCCACGGTTATCTGGTGGACGAGGCCGACAGCGCCAAGGAGATGTGGGAGACGCTGGAATCCGGGCGCCCCGACCTGATCATCCTGGACGTGATGATGCCCGGCGAGGATGGCCTGAGCGTGGCGCGCCGGCTCAACACCGGCAACGGCCCGGCGGTGCTGATGCTCAGCGCGCTGGGCAACGACACCGACCGCATCGTCGGGCTGGAGGTCGGCGCCGACGACTACCTGGCCAAGCCCTGCAACCCGCGCGAACTGCTGGCCCGCGTCCGCGCCCTGCTGCGCCGGCAGAAGGCCTTCGGCTCGGCACCGGAAACGCGCGGCAGTCAGTACGAGTTCGGCGGCTGGCGCCTGGACGCGGTGCGCCGCGACCTGCGCGATCCCAGCGGCACCTACATCACCCTGTCCGACGGCGAGTTCTCGCTGCTGCGCACCTTCGTCGAACATCCCCAGCGCGTGCTCAGCCGCGACCAGCTGCTGGACATGGCGCGCGGCCGCGGCACCGAGGTGTTCGACCGCGCCATCGACAGCCAGGTCAGCCGCCTGCGTCGCAAGATCAACGGCCGCGGCCACGCCGAGCTGATCCGCACGGTGCGCAACGAAGGCTACATGCTGCTGCCGGCGGTCACGCGCCTGTGAGGTCAGCGGCCGGAGGCCGCTCCGGCCGCTCGATCTTTTCCCGGACCTTCCTGCTGCTTGCGGCAGCGCTGGTGCTGGCCCAGTGCATCGGCCTGGCGGTGCTGTTCCTGCGCACCCCCGTCTACAACCCGCCGGTGCAGCTGCCCGAGCTGGTCGCGCTGCTGTCCACGCGCATGCCGGCCAGCAGTCCCAACGTCTCGGTCACCGACGAGCGCGAGGCGCCGGCGCCTTCGGCCGGCATGAACCGCGAAGACCCCTTCATGCGCCGCGTGCTGGCGGGCTGGCTGCGCCAGGACCTGGGCCAGATCCGCGTCTATCGCCCGCACCACGACGTGGCCCGCGGCGAACAGGAGCGCTTGAACGACGGCATGGTGCCGCTGTCGATGGGCCAGGAGCCGGCGTGGATGCGCCGGCGCGGCGTGGCCACGATCCCGGGCATGACCGCCGGACCGTTCGTCGCCTCGCTGCCGCCGGAGGCCGTCTCCCAGGACGACATCGCGCCGGCGTCCGGCCAGCCCACCCAGAGCACGGGCCTGACGCGCGAGCGCGAAGGGCCGCTGGTGCTGCGCTTCGGCGCCGGGCTGGAGAACGGCTTCATCGCCGCGGCCCAGCAGGACGACGGCCACTGGCGCGTGGTGCGCTATGCCGGGCGCACCCTGTCCACCGCCTTCAAGCTGCAGCTGCTGGCGCTGTTCTCGCTGGGACTGCTGCTCATGCTGCCGCTGGCGTGGTGGTTCTCGCGCGCGTTGTCCAAGCCGATCCGCGACTTCGCCGCCGCGGCCGACCGCCTGGGCCGCGATCCGGACGCGCCCCCGCTGGAGCGGCGCGGCCCGGCCGAGATCCTGCAGGCCACCGATTCGTTCAACGCCATGCAGGCGCGCCTGAACCGCATGGTCGCCGAGCGCACGCACATGGTCGGCGCGATCGCGCACGACCTGCGCACGCCGCTGGCGCGCCTGGCCTTCCGCCTGGACGACATCGACTCGCCGCTGCGCGAACGCGCCGCGGCCGACATCGACGAGATGAAGCACATGATCACCGTCGCGCTGGAGTTCCTGCGCGACCAGTCCTTCCGCGGGCCGCGCGAACGGCTGGACTTCCGCGACCTGGTCGAGAGCGTGGTCGACGACGCGGCCGACATCGGCCAGGACGTGTCCCTGACGCCCGACAGCCAGAGCGTGATGATCGATGCCGATCCGCTGGCGCTGCGGCGGGTGGTCGGCAACCTGATCGGCAACGCAGTCAAGTACGGCACGCGCGCGCGGGTCAAGGTCCGCGCCATCGACGGCCACGCCCTGTTGGAGATCGAGGACGACGGGCCCGGGATCGACATGGAGCTGGGCGACAAGCTGTTCATGCCCTTCTTCCGCGGCGAGAACTCGCGCAACAAGGAAACCGGCGGCATCGGCCTGGGCCTGGCCGCCGCCCGCGCGATCGTGCTGCGCCATGGCGGCGAGATCGGCCTGGCCAACCTGGACCAGGGCGGCCTGCAGGCCTGGGTGACGCTGCCGCGTGCGCGCGACGACGCGTAGCGTGACGAGGGACGCGGCGGGCGTGCGGGGCCGCGCCCATCGTGCCGGCCTGGATGTCGAAGCGGCGGGCAGCGCCGATACAGCCTGACGCGTCGCGCCCGGGCGCCAGCGCGCTGATGCGCCCCTGAGCCCATCGTCGTTCCTGCGGAAGCGGGAACCCAGGGGCTTTCGCCATCGGTTCCAACGTCCAGGGATTCCCGCGCCCGCGGGAACGACGGATCCCGTTGGCGGAAACGAGGCACCTTCCCGTCGTCCGACGCCAGGGGTGGGAAGACGCCCCGATGTCCTGTCCCGGGCGGATCCTGCGCATTGCCAGGGAACCGTCCCGATCTGCGACAGCGCCATGTCCTTCGCTGCCCCGCCGCACCGACCGCTCCGGCAAGCGCTGCATGCGCTCGGCCTGCTGGCGCTGCTCCTGCTCCCGCTGGGGTGCGGCCGCGCGCCGGCGGACGGCAGGCAGGATGGAGCGCAGCCCAAGCCTGCCGCCAGGATCGACCAGGCGCAGCTGGATCGCCTCAAGGCCGAGGGACCGGTGGCCAACGCGCGCCGGGTGGCACCGATCGACTACGTGCTGCACTACCGGCTGATGCAGGCCACCGGCATGGTCGATGCGCTGGGCGGGCAGCCGCAGGCGCTGGAAGCCCTGCAGGCGCTGGGCCACGCCTACCAGCAGCGCGCCGAAGCGCTGGCCGCGCATCCACCGGGGCTGCAGCCGGTCGCCTTCACCGGAGAAGGCATGTCCTCCGGCTTCGTGGGATTGGGCATGGGCGTGTTCGGCGGCAGCCTGGTCAGCAGCATGTCCGCCGAACTGGTCAGTGGGACCTCCGACGAGCGCCTGGCCGAACTGGTCAAGGCGGGCCCCATCGAGCTGGGCAGGAACGACCAGGGCGGCATGGGGGTGACCGTGACCGACACGGCCGTCGAACAGACCATCGAGTACGCCGTGAACGAACACGGCGTCAGCGGCGCGCTGAAAGTGCGCACGCGCATGGACACCTGTCCGGACCGCGAGGGCAGGGTGAGCATGACCATGGACGTGGACTCGAAGATGGCGCTCACCGGCAAGCCGGACATCGGCGGCGCCGTCACCGCGCACTTCATCCTGGAACGCTGGCTGGACGACGATGCCCACCTGATCGACGCCCAGGACGGCGGCGCCACGCATCTGGACATCCGCATGAGCGGCAGCGAGCACGGCGCCACCCAGTCGGCCGACGTCAGTCTGGGCCTGGGACGCGACGGAAAGGAAACCTTCGCCAACCATGGTGAGCAGGGCTTCAGCCTCTTCCATCCGGAAGAGGTCGCACGGGCACAGGATCTGCTGCAGGGCGCACAGCTCTTCATGCACCTGATGTCTGAGATGGCGTTGCGCAGCGCGCCGTGGGAGTCCGGGCGCTGTGTGAAACTCGAGGTCACCAGCGACCCGGCCAAGCGCACCGGCGCGCGACCCAACACCGCCTACACCCTCAGGGCCATGCCACGCGCCAAGGCCGACGGCGCACCCGCGCGCGGCACCGTCGCCGCCACGCTGAGCGGTGGCAGCACGCTCAACCCCACCGGCAAGGTCAAGGCCGATGCGCAGTTCGACTATGCCAACCCGGACCAGCGCGACCAGCGCGCCAGCATCGTCTTCGAGGCCCGCAGCAAGCGCGGCGTGGGCAAGGCCACGCTGAACTTCGACACCCTGCAGGGCGGCTGGCGGATCACCATGCTGCCGGGCTGCCCCGCCATCCAGGGCGATGCGCGGGTCTGCGACCTGACCAAGCCGTTCGCGATCCGTGGCACCGGTGGCGACTGCAGCCGGGCGAATGTCTCGATGCAGTTCACGCCCACCGACGACCGCCACGGCCGCTATCGCTGGCTGACGACCATCGGCCCGATCAAGGCCGACTACGGCGGCAGCTACACCATCGAAACCGAAGGCGATACCGCGGTGATCCAGACCCAGGCCGCCGGCTGCGCCACCGGCCCGGGCGGCAAGGCCTGTGGCGGCGCCAGCCCCGGCATCCCGATGGTGCGCGAACCGCAATGCGCCGCCGCTTCGAGCGGTTGAACAGGCCGTGCCCACGCTTGCCCGGCACGCGGCCTCGCCACGCCGACTTCACCCGCAGCGGCCGGACCCGCCGCTCACTCGAGCTTCAACACCATCGGAGAAATGCCCATGCGACCTCGACACCTGATGCTGGTCCTATTGCCGCTCGCCGCCGGCCTGCCCGCCGCCGCCCACGCCGAAGGCTGGTGCCTGGGCAAGAAGATAGACAACACGCGCCTCGTTGCGCACTTCAAGGACACCGCTGGCATGTCGACCCAGGAAATCGAGATGGCCTACCAGGCTCACCTGGACCGGGTGGCAGCACAGCCTGGCCGTGTCAAATGGGTCATGGGCGGCAACGTCGAATGCGGCAAGGGCAACGACGACCGCAACAATACGATGGAGGGTGGCAACACCGGGCCGACCGTCATGGTGCCCTGGCAGCCCAGCCGCGCGGACCTGGAGGCCGGCAGGGCCGAGCGGGCCCGGCTGGAGGAGGAAGCGCGTGCCGCCCGGGCGCAGCCGGCCGCGGCGGTCGAGCCCGCGCGTGACGCCGACACCCCGCCCGCACCCGAGCAGAAGGTCGACAAGGCCAAGCGACTGTTGAAGGCGCTGACCGACAGGCTCCCGCGCTGAAGCACGCCCACGCAGCCATCAGGGGTTCGCAAGCCAGCGCGCAGGCTTGCGGCCCGGCGCGCGAAGCGCTCAGCGGTAGGCGAATTCGCCGAAGACCGGGTCCACGCTGCGGCCCCATGCGCCCTCGTACAACGCCAGCTTGGCGTCGGCCGCGCTCACGCCCGAATCGACGATGGCGTGCAGCGGATCGAGGAAGCCGGTCTCGTCGCGACCTTGGTGCAGGCGGGCGCGCCGGGCCAGGCCGGCGTGGGCGATCTCCAGCGCGCGCCGCGCCAGGTCGCGCACGCTGCCGCCACGGAACGGCAGGCGCAGGCCATGCCGCGGTACGCCGTCGCGCAGGGCGTGGCGCTCCTCGCCGGTGAAGTCGCGCACCAGGTCCCAGGCCGCATCCAGCGCCGCATCGTCGTACAGCAGGCCCACCCAGAAGGCCGGCAACGCGGCCAGACGATCGGGCGTACCGGCATCGGCACCGCGCATCTCCAGATACTTCTTCATGCGCACCTCCGGGAAGGCGGTGGTCATGTGATCGGACCAGTCGCGCAGCGTGGGCAGCGCACCGGGCAGCACCGGCAGGCGGCCCTTGAGGAAGTCGCGGAAGCTCTGGCCGGAGGCGTCGTGGTAGATGCCGTCGCGGTAGGAGAAGTACATCGGCACGTCGAGCAAATAGTCGACATAGCGCTCGAAGCCGAAGCCATCCTCGAACACGAAATCCAGCATGCCGGTGCGGTCGCCATCGGTATCGGTCCAGATATGCGAACGGTAGCTCTGGTAGCCGTTGGGCGCGCCGTCGGTGAACGGCGAATCGGCGAACAGCGCCGTGGCGATCGGCTGCAGCGCCAGCGACACGCGGAACTTCTTGACCATGTCCGCCTCGCTACCGTAGTCCAGGTTGACCTGGACGGTGCAGGTGCGGGTCATCATGTCCAGGCCGAGCTTGCCGACCTTGGGCATGTAGGACTTCATGATCTGGTAGCGGCCCTTGGGCATCCACGGCATGTCCGCGCGCGTCCACTTGGGCTGGAAGCCCATGCCCAGGAAGCCCAGGCGCAGCTCGTCGGCGACCTGGCGCACTTCGGCCAGATGCGCGGTCAGCTCGTCGCTGGTTTCGTGGATCGTCTCCAGCGCCGCGCCCGAGAGCTCGAGCTGGCCGGCCGGCTCCAGCGTGACCGAGGCGCCGTCGCGCAGCAGCGCGATGGTGCGGCTGTCTTCCTGCACCGGCTGCCAGCCGAAGCGCGTCAGCCCGACCAGCAGCGCTTCGATGCCGCGCTCGCCCTCGAAGGTGGGCGGGCGCAGATCATCGGTGCGGAAGCCGAACTTCTCGTGCTCGGTGCCGATGCGCCACGCCTCGCGCGGCCGCGCCCCGGACGCGGCGTAATCGACCAGCTGAGACAGCGTGGTGATCGGGGTATCGGCAACGTGGCTGGGACTGGACAAGGGCGACTCGCAACGAAGAGGGGGGCGATCTGGCGCCGCGGGGGGACCAGCACAACGGCCGCATGATACCGGGCGCCTCCCGTCGCATCGTCGACGCCGGCGTCGCTTGAGCTTTCCAGTGATGCGCGCCCGGACCGCCTGGACGGTCCCACGGTTGCGCCGCCGGGCGACCGCAGCGCGGTGTGCGAGGACGGGCGACTGGCCACGAGGCTGCCCGATGCCGCGCCTGCACGCCCGGGCTCCCTCGCCGGCCCACCCTGGCGCGCCGGCGGCGAAGTGGCCCCCAAGCCCGACACACGTCTTGCCAGGCGGCAAATCATCCAATCAAATGGGTTTGTCAGAACTTCCTGACAACCCACCACACAAGGAGTCGTGCACGGCCATGAAGATCATCAAGCACAGGAAAGCACAGTCCATCGCTTTGCTGCTTCTCGTCATCTCGGCTCACGGGACGGCCGCGGCGGAGACGTCTTACAACTCGGGAGGTTTCTCCTTCATCGAGAGAATCCAGAGTTGGTTGTTCGGGGCTTCTACACCAGAGGCATCGATACAGGGCAGCGACGGCGTACATAAGGCCATTGCGCAGAACTACCGTTAGTAGAAGTCTGCCCGAGCGCGTAACCCTGTCGCCAAGGGGAAAAACCTTGGCGACACTACGCAGACCCCCTGTCGCCAGTACCAAGAAGGCTCTGGCCAGCCACTGATCAGATTGATTTCCGCCTCAACCGCTAGGACGGCTTGGCACGGCCGGCAGCTCCCGGACCAGCGCGATATTCGTCGTGGGCAGGCCAGACGCTTTCTGCAATGGCGTCAAAGCGTGGGCGACGTCGTTCCCGACGTACCCCGATTATTCAGGACTCAAGCACGCGCGACGTGTTGCGGCTTGGCAAGTCGCAGCGCGAGTGTTTCAGCCGAGTGGCGATTGCGCTCAGCCGGCACCAAGGCCTGTTGCAGAATCGGCAACGCCTCTACCAGCAGCCTGCTCGCCTGTACGGGATCGCGGGAAGCCAGATCGTCGGCCAGCCGCGCCTTGGCGATGGCCGCCTCGCAGGCGTTGGCGCCTCGATCCAGCTGCGCGAGCGCAGCGCGCTGGTGGCGCTCAGCGGCCAGCGTGTCACCACGCAGACGATCGAAGGTGGCTTCGGTCGCCAGGAGCCGGGCGAAGTCGGGGTGGTCTGACGGCACACCGCGCTGGACCAGGACCGCGCGCAACTGCGCCAGCATGAGCACGCCGCGCGCCACATCGCCCTTGGCTTGCTGTAATTCGAGCGTGGCGCCCAGCACGTTGGCGTACTCCTCCGAGGTGGGGCCGTCGAGCCGCAGCGCACGCGCGCGCAGCGCATTCAGACGCTGTCCCGCCTCCGGCAGCTGACCGTCGGCTACCAGAGCGCGCGCCTGAACGCGCTCGATCATACGGCGAAACGCATCATCGGCCGGCACCTGTGCCTGGTCGATCCGCGCCATCCCCTCAGAGGCGAACCGCAGTGCCGCCGCGACATCGCCGCGCTGCAGCGAGGTGGTGGCGAGATTGGCCAGCACGATCCCCAGGTTGCGCGGCCCCTCTCCTGCCTGGCTTGATAGGCGCAGGCTGTGCTCCAGCGCCTGTAACGATTCCGCGTAACGTCCCTGCTTGTTGAGCGCGTCAGCCAACGCCTGGTAAAGCACCGTGGCCGCGGCGCTGCCGAAACCGCCGGTCCGCTCGCCCACGTCGATGGCCTGGCGCGTCACCCGTTCGGCCTCGATCACCTGCCCCTGCGCGAGCAGGCCATTGATCAGGTTCTTCGTCAATGTCTGCCGCAGTGGCGAAGCAGGCGGGATCCTGTTCGCATCGGCGTAGGCCAGACCCGCGCGACTGGCACTCAATAGACCAGTCCCGTTGCCTTCCAGGCTGGCAATGTCGCTGAGGTCCGAGTACACGTCCAGCACCACATCCACCGGGGGCGCGGGCATGCGCTTGGCCAGGGCCAGAGCAGATTCGGCGCGCTTGCGGCACCAGAACACACCGTACTTCTGCAAATGGCCCAGGGTCAGATGAGCCAGCGCGCGCAGTTGCTGCTCCGGATCGTTCGGCGCGAAGCGCTCGCGCAAAGCGACGGCCTGCTCGGCCACGCTCAGGGTCTCGGGCAGACGTTCGAGATTGTTCAGCGCGTCCGAGTACACCACCAGGTCATCGGCCAGCGTGAGCGCGTCCTCGCGTTGCCGCGGTATGACCCCGCGCGTGCCGGCTTCCAGTAACGCGACCGCGGACACGTTGTCCCCCAGCGACTGGTAGAGCCGGCCCAGCATGCGCTGCACCGATTGGCGCACCTGTGGCTCCAGCGCTTTCTCATCGAGCTTCCTGCGTGCCTGATCGAGCAGCTCGCGCACGCTGACATCACGGCGCATGGCCTGCTCCGGCGCGGCGGCGGCGAGGGTATCGCTCAGGAAGGCCAGCGTTGCACGCGCGCTAGCGCTTTCGCGCGTGGCGATGCGCGCCTGGGCGCGGGCCTCGTGCGCCTGCCAGAGCGCGACCCCGGTGCCCGCGACCAGGGCGAGCGAGACGGCCGCGACCGCGGCGGCCAGCGTACGGTTGCGGCGCCCCCACAGCCGCAGGCGCTGCATGCGTCTGAGCGGCACGGCGGCGATCGGTCGACTGTCCAGCCAGGCCTGCAGGTCGTTGGCCAAGGCGTCGGCCGTGGCGTAGCGCGCCTCCGGATCGCGCCGCAGGCAGGTCTGGACGATCGCCGACAGGCTGCCGCGCAGCGCGCGCGACAGTGAGGCAGGGGTGTGCCCGCCGCGCTGCAGCGCTTGCTCGGGCGGCAGCTTGGCGGCGGCGCGGGTGAGCGGCTCGGGATCGCGCTCGAGGTGCTGGAGCTGGCTGGCCAGCGGCGTGTCCCGGGTCAGCCCGAAGGGATGCGACCCGGACAGCAGCCGATGCAGCACCACGCCCAGCTGCCACACATCGGTGGCGGTGGTGATGGGCGCATCGTGCAGCTGCTCGGGCGAGGCGTACTCGAAGGTCAGGGCCCGGTCGTGCGTGGCCGTCACGGCGCCGCCCTCCAGCTGCTTGGCGATGCCGAAATCCAGCAGCTTGACGCGTCCTTCCGCATCGACCATCAGGTTGGAGGGCTTGAGGTCGCGATGCACGACCAGATTGCGATGCGCGTAGCGCACCGCGTCGAGCACCTGCAGGAACAGCGTCACGCGTTCGCGCAGCCCCAGGTTGTGCGCGTCGCACCAGCGGTCGATGGGCTGGCCGTCGATCAGCTCCATCACGAAGTACGGCTCGCCCTGCGGGGAGATGCCGCCATCGAGCAGCGTGGCGATGTGGTGATGGCGCAGCGCGGCCAGGATCTGGCGTTCGCGCAGGAAGCGTTCGCGCGCGGGCTGCGAATCGGTGCTGGCACGGATCAGCTTGAGCGCGGCCTGCTGCGTGTAGGCGCCATCGTCGCGTTCGACCCGGTACACCGCGCCCATGCCGCCGCGCCCCAGCACGTCCAGCACGCGCCAGGCGCCGAGCTGCCGGCCCAGCATCGCATCGTGCGCTTCGTGCTCCTCGCTCACGTGCAACGCCTGGCCCCAGATGCGGGCATCTCCGTCGAAGGGCTCGCCTTCGCGGTCGTCGGCGGCAAGGAGGGCCAGCACCTGCGCGATGAGCTGCGCATCATGCGCGCAGTGCTGTTCCAGCCAGGCCGCGCGCTGGTCGACGGGCAGGTCGACGACCTCGCGGAACGCCGCCAACGCACGCCGGCGACGTTCGGCCTCGTTCACTTCTCCAGCTCCGCCAGCAGGAAGGCGCGGGCCGCGCGCCAGTCGCGGCGCACCGTGCGCACGCTGATGTCCAGCATCTGCGCGATCTCGGTCTCCTCATAGCCGCCGAAGTAGCGCAGTTCGACGATCTGCGCCGCGCGCGCGTCGGCGTCATGCAGCGCGCCCAACAGCTCGTCCAGCGCCAGCACTTCCACGATCGCGCGCTCGCCCGAGCCCAGGCGCGCGGTCAGCGTCACCGGGGCCTGTCCGCCGCCGCGCTTGTCGGCGTGGGCCGAGCGCGCCTGGTCCACCAGCACCTGGCGCATGGCGCGGGCGGAGATGGCCAGCAGGTGGCTTCGATCGTTGGCCGAGACCACCGCGCCGCCGGCCAGCTTCAGGTAGGCCTCGTGCACCAGCATCGTCGTATCCACGCCGCCGCGCTCGCGCCGCAGCTGCGCATGCGCGACGCGCTTGAGTTCGGAATACACACTGGCGAACGCCGCATCGGCCGCGGCCGCATCGCCTTGCCGCGCGCGTTGCAGCAGTTCGGTCACCGGCACCGTGTCGGTCCCCATGCCTGTCCTCGCTTGTGCCCCATGTCCGGCCTTGGCGGCGCGGATCGTCCCGGCCGCATCCTCTCACAAGCCGCCGCGCAGCGGCGCTGCCCCGGCGCGTGCGCCGCCGATGTCCTGCCCGGGCCCCGTCCTGCGCATAGCAGGGTTCGAACTCCTTCCTTGCATCTGGGGCTAACGCATGAACCGTGTCTACCGGCTTGTCTTCAACCGCGCCCTGGGCGTGCCACAGGTGGCCTCCGAGCTGGCCTGCCGCCACGGGACCGGCGCGACGGCGGGGGGCGCCAGCGTGCGGCGCGCGCGGCTGGCGTCCCTGGTGGCGCTGAGCCTGGCCGGACTGGCGGGCCCGGCTGCGGCCACGGACTACACCTGGGCCTCGGGCTGGTACACCACCTTCAGCGATCCCACCACCTCCAGCAGCGTGGCGCCCCCCACCCTGGCCGCGGGCGATCTGCTCACGCTGACCAGCGGCGCCGACAAGCTGCTGGGCTGCGCGCCCAACGGACCCAACTGCGACGGACGACAGGACCTGCTGATCGACAGCGGCGCCACCGTCGCGCACGCCGCCGGCAACCTACTGTTCGGCAGCACCGGCAGCGTGCTGACCAACCAGGGCACCTATGACCTGCAGGGCGATGTGTCGATCACCGGCGACAACAGCAACAGCGGCGGTCAGTTCGACAACCAGGGTGAGCTGCTGAAGAGCGCCGGCACCGGCACGGCGCATATCGGCGGGGTGCACTTCGTCAACAGCGGCACGGTGCGGGTGCTGGCCGGCACCCTGCAGTTCGACGGCGACAGCCAGGGCGGGCCGGAATTCAACGCCGGCAGCGTGATCGATACCGGCGTCGCGCAGGGCATCGTGTCCTTCGCCAACGGCGCGGCCTTCAGCGGCACCACCACGGCCATCAATGCCAGCCTGATGCTCGATGGCGGCCTGTTCTGGGGCAACGGCGCGGTGCTCGTAGGCAGCGATGCCTGGCTGCGGAACTCGGCGAATCTGGTGGGCAGCTGGACGCTGGACGGCGGCACGCTTTACACCAATGGCGCCAGCATCGTGGGCGACCTGGAGGTCGGCAACGGCGCGACGCTGAACCTGGTCGGCCTCATCCGGCTGCCTGGCCCGGGGTCCATCCATGTCGCGACGGGCGGGCTGATCGGTGTGTCCAACGGCGATCTGCTCGGCGGCGGGCCGGTGACCAACGACGGCACGATCCGCAAGACCATCCCCGGCACCACGGCCTTCGATGCCGCGCTGACCAATCGCGGCCGCGTCGAGATCGATACCGGCGGCCTGCAGCTCCCGGACACCTTCGTCAACGACGGCACGGTGCAGCTGCGCAACGGCGGCACCCTCCAGGCGGGCGATGGCACGGCGGTGTTCCGGCAGTCGGCGACCGGGCGCGTGGTGATCGGCGATGAGATCGACGATCTTCAGGGCAACAGCGCCGGCACGCTGGCGGCCACCACGCTGCAGGGCGGCACCCTGGTGGTCAACGCCTCCCTCGACCCCGACCTGCGGCTGGCACAGATGCAGGCGCTGGAGGTCAATAACGGCGATCTGACCCTGCGTGGCGACAATTCCACCTTCGGCGGCAGCGCGCGGGTGGACGGAGGCGGCAGCTTCCTCTGGGTGCAAGACGGCGCGCTGGGAGGCACGGTGACGCTGACCAATGGCGGTCATCTGGGCGGTTCCGGCACGGTCGCGGGCGATGTGGATGCGCAGGACGGCGCCTTGCAGCTCGGCTGGGGCAGCGACAGCCAGTTCCATATCGGCGGTGCACTGCGGCTGGGCGCGAACAGCCGCCTCAACGCCATCCTCGGCGCACCGAACGACCTGCCCGCCTCGCAGGCGCGGCTCACCGTGGGCGGCGACCTGATCCTCGACGGCGGCCTGGCGCTGAACGCGACGCAGGACATGGGCACCGGCGTCTACCGTCTGATCGACTACGGCGGCGCGCTGACCGACAACGGCCTGGACGTGTACGGCCTGCCCAGCAACCTGGTCAGCCAGGTCCAGAACAGCATCGCCCACCAGGTGAATCTGGTGGTGAACCCGGCCGGCGGCGACACCTCGCTGAGCTTCTGGAACGGCAACACGCTCTCGCCCACCGGCACGGTGGTCGGCGGCTACGGCACCTGGAGCGCCGGCACGCGCACCAACTGGACCAACGCGAACGGGACCGAGTCGCGGGCGTGGAACGGACGCGCCGCGGTCTTCCAGGCCAACCCGGGGGTCGTCGCCGTGAGCGGCGACGACGGTGAGGTGAAGACCACCGGGATGCAGTTCATGGACGGGGAGTGGTGGGTATCCGGCGACGGGCAGCTGACGCTGGATGGTCAGGGCGGGGATGTGGTGGTCCGGGTGGGCGACGGCACCGCGGCCGGCGCGGCGTGGACGGCGCACATCGGAGTGCCGCTGACCGGCAACGCCACCCTGGTCAAGACCGACCGGGGCCGGCTGGTGCTCTCCGGCAGTGGCAGCTGGAAGGGGGACACGCGGGTGGAAGCCGGCACGCTGCAGCTGGGCAGCGGGGGCGGCCCCACCTTCGCGGGGACGTTCACGGTGGCAGCGGGCGCGACGCTGGAAAACTGGACCGATCTGAAGATGACCACCAGCGACCTGATCACAGGCCCCGGCCAAGTGATCAATCAGCAAGAAGCAAGGATTTTTCTGCAGGGGAGCGAGTCGTTCTCCTTCCCCGGCACCCTGCGCAATCTGGGCCTGATCAAGCTGTTCGACAACAGCTCCCTGCGCCTGCCCGGCGGCTTCAGCAACGAGGGCATCCTGCAGGTCACCGGCGGCGCGCTGCATGCATCAGATGACGTGCTTGACCAGAGCGACGAGGGCATCCTTTATCTGGGTGGCACCATCGAGGACGGTCCCGAGACCAGCGGCCAACTCGCCTTCCGCACCACCGTCCACGGCGGACGTGTGGTGTTCAATCACACCGACATCAAGAGCTACGACCTGTCCCTCTCCCAGGTGGACAGGGTGGACGTGCTGGCCGGCTACACCTCGCTGAGCCAGGACAGCCCGGACTTCGGTGGGTACGCTGTCGTCACCGGCGGCGAGCTCAACGTGCATGCGCTGCTCGGCGGCAATGCCCTGGTTTCCGGCACCGGCATCCTGAGCGGCGACGGGCGCCTGTCCGGCAGCGTGGCGGTGAATGCCGGCGGCACGCTGTCGGGCATGCAGGGCGAGCCGACGCTGCGCATCGATGGCGATCTGCTGCTGGGGGATACCGCGGTGGTGCGGGCGTCGCTGTACGCGCCGGACAGCCAGGCGCTGTTCGCCGTGGGCGGCAACCTGACGCTGGATGGCGCCCTGCAGGTCACCGATGCCGGCCTCTTCGGCCAGGGCGTGTACCGGCTGTTCGACTACGGCGGCACCCTGACGGACAACGGCCTGGACGTGGGGGCGCTACCCAATGGCACCAGCGGTGCGCTGCAGACCTCCGTCGACAAGCAGGTGAACCTGGTGGTCAGCGGCGGCGACGACCAGACCGTGAGCTTCTGGAACGGCACCACCACCGTCCCCGATGGCCAGGTGCATGGCGGCAGCGGAACCTGGGTCGGCTACCTCACCAACTGGACCAATCCGGCGGGCACCGACCCGCGCACGTGGAACGGGCTGTTCGCGGTGTTCCAGGGCGCGGCGGGCACGGTGACGCTGGATCACAGCCACGGCAACGTGGAGACCACCGGCCTGCAGTTCGCCAGCAGCGGCTGGATGCTGCAGGGTTCCGCACTGCACCTGGAGGGTTTCGGCGCAGAGGTGGTGGTGCGGGTGGGCGACGGCAGCGCGGACGGTGCGGCGTCCAGCGCCACCATCGCCAGCGACGTCCGCGGCGATGCCACGCTGGTGAAGGACGACCTGGGCACGCTGGTGCTGACCGGCAACGGCAGTTGGCAACACGGCACCGTCGTGCGCAACGGCACCCTGCAGATCGGCGACGGCGGCACCACCGGTGCGATCGTTGGCGACGTGCGCAACGCCGGGACGCTGGTGTTCGATCGCAGCGACGCGGTGGACTTCGCCGGCGCGATCAGCGGCGCCGGCACGCTGGCGCAGGCCGGCGGCGGGCTGCTGCGGCTGACGGGCGACTCGTCCGCCTTCAGCGGCACCACCCAGGTGCGCGCCGGCACGCTGGAAGTCGATGGCGCGCTGGGCGGCGCATTGGCCGTGCAGTCCGGCGCGACGCTGCAGGTGGGCAATGGCGGCACGGCCGGCGTGATCGCCGGCAATGTCGCCAACGCCGGCACGCTGGCTTTCAATCGCAGCGACGCGGTGAGTTTCGCCGGTGCGATCGGCGGCGCCGGCACGCTGGCGCAGGCCGGCGGCGGCACGCTGCGGCTGACGGGCGACTCGTCCGCCTTCAGCGGCGCTACCCAGGTGCGCAGCGGCACGCTGGCGGTCGATGGTCGCCTGGGCGGCACGCTGGCGGTCGGCTCCGGTGCGCGCCTGCAGGGCAACGGCAGCGTCGGTGCCACCACCGTGCAGGCCGGTGCGACCATCGCGCCGGGCAATTCCATCGGCACGCTGAGCGTCACCGGCAACTATGTGCAGCAGGCCGGCTCGACCTATGCGGTGGAGATCGATCCCAGCGGCGCCAGCGACCGCATCGCGGTGGCCGGCACCGCGACGCTGCAGGGCGGTACGGTGGCCGTGAGCAAGGCGGCGGGCACTTACCTGCCGGGCACGTCCTTCGACATCCTCAGCGCCGCCGGCGGCGTGAGCGGGCGCTTCGATGCGCTCACCCAGGATCTGCCCTTCGTCGACCTGTCGCTGCGTTACGGCGCCAACGATGTCCTGCTGCAGGTGGCGCGCAACGCGGTGGCGTTCTGCGAGGTTGCGGCCACCGGCAACCAGTGCGCCGCAGGCGGTGGCGTGGAAAGCGTCGGCAGCGGGGCCTTGTACGAGGCGGTAGCCAGCCTGCCGGACCAGGCCAGGGCGCGCGCCGCCTTCGACGCGCTGTCCGGCGAAATCCACGCCGAGACGCGCGCCAGCCTGCTGCTGCAGTCGGCCGAACTGCGCCAGGCGCTGGACGAGCGCCGCACCGACGGCAGCGGCGTCTGGGCGCAGGCGCTGGGCGCCTGGGGCCATCTGAGCGGCGACGGCAACGCGGCGCAGGTCAAGGAAGACCATCAGGGCCTGGCGTTCGGCGCCGACCTGGTGCTGGGCGAGCATGGCGTCCTCGGCGCGCTGGCCGGCTACAGCGACGGCAGCCTGCGCAACGACGCACGCGCCTCCTCGATGGATGCGCGCGGGCTGCATCTGGGCGTGCACGGCGGCGTGCAGACCGGTCGCTTCGAGCTGCGCGCGGGCGTGACCTACTCCGACTATCGGCTGGACAGCCGGCGCGCGGTCTACATCGAGGGTCTGGAGAGCCAGCGCCTGCGCGCCGGCTACGACGCGCAGCTGTGGCAGGGCTTCGCCAGCGCCAAAGTGGCGTTGACGCCGGTGCTGGGGGCGCAGCTGGAACTGGCGCATGCGCAGGCCCGCACCGATGCCTTCGACGAACACGGCGGCAACGCCGCCTTGCACGTGGCCAGCGGCACCAGCAAGACCGGCACCGCCGGGGCCTGGCTGGTCCTGGACGTGCCCTCGGCCGATCAGCGTCTGCACGTCGATGCGCGACTGGGTCTGCGGCACCGCTTCGGCGGCGATGCGGTCTCGTCCATGCAGGCGCAGTTCGACGGCGGCGCGCGTTTCCAGGTCCTGGCCCCGCGCACGGGCCGCGACGCGGTGATCGGGCGCTTCGCCGTGGACTATGCGCTGGGGCGCGCCAGCGAACTGTCGCTGGCGTATGCGGCGACCAGCGGCGGCGGCGCGGCGGCGCACCAGGCCAGCCTGCGCTACACCTGGCGCTTCTAGCGCGCATGGCGCATTTCAGCAGCGCGATGCGCTGTGGCGCCGACCCGGAGCGAAGCACGCCCGGATCGGCGCCCCCGGCAAGACCCCATCTCCCCTCAACAAAGGAACCTGCGTCATGGCGTGGCAGAAAGTGGACCACTACAGCTTCGGCTTCAAACCGGCCGACAAGACCTACTGGATGTACTACACCCTGGTCGGATCGCGCGTGAGCACCCAGGTCTTCCTGAGCGCGACCGAATGCCAGACGCTGGCGACCCTGTTCAATGCCAGCGCCTCCATCAGCTACGAGTCGGTCGGCGGCTATTTCGCCACCGAGGCCCGCCAGCTCTGAGCGGATCGGTCGATCCGCGCGCAGCGGGGGACGCGCGAGCGCATCGCATTCGCGCCAGGCCTCGCAGTTCGCGTTGCATGGCCGGGCTTGGCTAGGCTGTGGGTCCCCGCTCCCCGGTCATCGTCCATGCGCAAGCTCCATCCGGAAGTCCACCGCAGCAACCGTACCGGCTGGCTGCGCGCCGCCGTGCTGGGCGCCAACGACGGCATCGTCTCCGTCGCCGGGTTGATGGTCGGCGTGGCCGCCGGCGGCGCCGGCCAGGGCACGCTGGTCGCCACCGGGGTGGCCGGGCTGGTGGCCGGGGCGATGTCGATGGCGGCCGGCGAGTATGTCTCGGTCAGCTCGCAGGCCGACACCGAGCGCGCCGACCTCAAGCTCGAGAAGCGTGAGCTGGCCGAGGATCCGCAAAGCGAGCTGATCGAACTGGCGGGCATCTACGAACAGCGCGGCCTGCAGCCGGCGCTGGCGCGCCAGGTGGCCGAACAGCTGACCGCGCACGACGCCCTGGCCGCACACGCCCGCGACGAGCTGGGCATCACCGAGACCCTGCGCGCACGGCCGGTGCAGGCGGCGCTGGCCTCGGCGGCGGCGTTCTCCACCGGCGCGGTGTTGCCGCTGCTGGCGGCGCTGCTGTTCCCGGCGCAGGCCAGGGTGGCGGTGATCATCGCCACCCTGCTGGCGCTGCTGGCGTCCGGCGCGCTGGCCGCGCGCGCCGGCGGCGCACCGACGCTGCGCGGCGCGCTGCGGGTCACCTTCTGGGGCGCGCTGGCGATGGCCGCGGCGGATCTGGTGGGCCGCGCGTTCGATGTGTCGCCCTGAAGGTTGAGCGGCTGACCATCACCCGTCGTTCCCCCCGCAAGCGGGAACCCCGCGCCTTGGCTCTGCGCTTGAACGTCCATGGGTTCCCGCTTTCGTCGGAACGACGGCAGAAAGGTTTTGCGAGTGGGTGCGAGCTTGAATCCCCCTGCTCGCCGAAAGCTGTCCCCGCCCCGCGCGATGAGCTCACATCCCGTCATCCCCGCGAGCGCGGGGATCCAGGGACTTTCGCAGGTCGAGCAACGTCCCTGGGTTCCCGCGTGCGCGGGCACGGCGGCAGGAGGTTGATCGCGGCGTTGATCGGCCGCGACAGGGCGAACGGAAAGGGCCCGGCGCCGCTGCGCTTACTCGGCCGCGACGACCGCCGCGGCCGCCGGCATCAGCTCCAGCCAGCCCTGCACCACCGTACGGGCCTGGTCCACGCCCTGCTTGGACTCGGACGAGAACACCTGCACGCCGACGCTGTCGCCGAACGCCGAGGACAGTTCCTTGCGCACCGCGGCCAGGGTCTGCGACTGCTGGCCGCGGCCGAGCTTGTCGCCCTTGGTCAGCAGCACATGCGCCGGCAGGCCGCGCTGGACGGCGTAGCCGAGCATCTGCCGGTCGTAGTCCTTCAGCGGATGGCGGATGTCCATCACCACCACCAGCCCGCGCAGCGACTGGCGTGTGGCGAAGTACTGATCGATGAAGGCCTGCCAGTGCGCCTGCAGGTCCATCGGCACCTTGGCGTAGCCATAGCCGGGCAGGTCGACCAGGCAGCGCTGCGGCCGGACCTCGAAGAACACCAGCTGCTGGGTGCGGCCCGGCGTCTTGGAGACCCGCGCCAGCGCGTTGTGGCCGGCCAGCGCGTTGAGTGCGCTGGACTTGCCGGCATTGGAGCGCCCGGCGAACGCCACCTCCAGCCCCTCGTCGGCGGGCAGCTGGCGGGCGTTGTGCGCGGACAGCAAATAGCGCGCGGCGTTGAGATAGTTGGAGACGGCCATGGGCATAGGATCGCACGGGCATCGCGCGCGGCGGCGACCATGTTGCAGCGCGCCATCTTTTCCGCGCATCTGCCCGGCATCTGCGGCCAATGGGCGCGGTGCGTGCGTTTTGGCGCGGCTCGCATTGACCGTCCGCGCGGGCCGTGACGATAATCGGCCGGCTTCACGCGGCCCGGGCCATGTGGTGCGCGAACCATCGGAACATCACGGAGCTCCAGCTATGCGCCACGCTCGTGTCTTGGGACTGTCCAGCCTCGCCATCGTCGCCGTCGCCGCGGCCGCCTTCGCGCAGACCAGCGTCACGCCGCTGCCGGACAACACCCCGGTGCAGGCGCAGCCGCTGGAAATCGATCTGACCAAGACCCACTGGGGCGATGCCAAGGCCGGCCAGACCAGGGCCGGCACCTGCGCGGCCTGCCACGGTGCCGACGGCAACCCGGCCGCGCCGATCTATCCGCGCCTGGCCGGCCAGGGCGAGCGCTACATCGCCCAGCAGCTGGCGCTGTTCGCCACCGGCCAGCGCACCAGCGGCATGGCCGCGGTGATGATCCCCTTCGCCCAGAGCCTGACCCCGCAGGACATGCGCGATGTCGGCGCCTACTTTGCCACGCAGAAGGCCGGCGCCGGCGTGGCCGACGACACCGTCATCGCCGAGGGCCCGTACAAGGGGCTGAAGTTCTACCAGGTCGGCGAGCAGCTGTTCCGCGGCGGCGACGCCCAGCGCGGCATCCCGGCCTGCATGGCCTGCCACGGCCCCAGCGGCGCCGGCAACCCGGGCCCGCCGTATCCGCACATCGGCGGCCAGCCGCAGGATTACGTGGTGCGGCGCCTGCAGGAGTACCAGGCCGGCACGACCACCTACAAGGATCCGGGCCACTTCCAGATCATGGCCCAGGTCGCCAAGCCGCTGACCCCGCAGGAAATCCAGTCGCTGGGCAGCTACATCCAGGGCCTGCACGACAGCGCCGCCGATGCGGCCGCGACCCCGTCGGCCAGCGCCCCGGCGCCGGCACCCGCCGCGCCCGCGGAACCAACCGGGCAGTCCTGAGGTCCAAGCGGCGCACCGCGCCGGCGGTCCCTGCTGTCGCCCCCGTCACCCACGACGCCGGCCGTGCATGGCCGGCGTCGTGCGTTTTGCCGGACAATCCCCTCCCCACCCTCCCCTCCGGAAGGAGCTCTGCCGCATGAAGCTGCGCCTGTTTGCCCTCGCCTTGCTCGCCCTGTTGCCGCTGACGGCCTGCGCGTCCTCCGATGCGCCGGTGGAGGGCGAGGATTACGACGTCATCGCCGACGGCCAGCCCTTCGCTCCGTTGACCGGCCAGCAGAAGGTCGAGGTGGTCGAGGTGTTCGGCTATGTCTGCATCCACTGCGCGCATTTCGAACCGCAGTTCGAGGCCTGGCAGAAGCGGCAGCCGGCCAGCGTGCGGGTGACCTCGGTGCCGGCGGCGTTCGGCGGCTACTGGATCCCCTATGCCAAGGCCTTCTACGCCGCCCAGCAGCTGGGCGTGCTCAAGCAGAGCCACGCGGCGGTGTTCAGGGCCCTGCACGACAGCCATGAGCTGCCGATCCAGAACGCCAGCGACCAGGAGATCGCCGGGTTCTACGCGCGCTTCGGGCCGGACCCGGACAAGTTCGCCGCGACCATGGAATCGCCGCAGGTCGCCGCCCAGCTGGACAAGGCGCGCGCCTTCGGCATGGCCAGCGGCATCCGCGGCACGCCGACCCTGGTGATCAACGGCAAGTACCGCATCAACACGGTCGACCCGGATGACGTGCTGAAGGTCGCCGACTTCCTGATCAAGCGCGAACTGGCCGCCGCCAAGTAAACGCGCACATCCTTTCTTGACGCGCGCGGCGGCACCATGCGCCGCGCGCCCGCCCGCTTCTTCGCCTGTTGCTATGGAGTCGCACCGCCCATGAAGACCCGTTTCGCCCTGGCCCTGGTGGCCCTGCTGCCCGTGCTGGCCGCCTGTTCCAAGCAGGACGCCGCCACCCCGACCGCCGAGAGCACGCCCGCCGCCTCGACGCCGGCCGCGTCCACGCCGGCCGCCCCGGCCGACGCCAGCGCCCCGACCGCCAGCGCACCGGCCCAGGCCGCCGCGCCCGATGCGCCGAACAACAACCCGATCGTGCCGCCGCAGGGTCCGGCGCCGGTGGAAGGCACCGACTACTCGGTGATCGCCGATGGCCAGCCCTTCGAGCCGGCCGACGGCAAGATCGAGGTGGTCGAGGCCTTCAACTACATCTGCCCGGCGTGCGCCCAGTTCGAGCCCGGCTTCAACCAGTGGAAGGCCAAGCAGCCGGCCGACGTGAAGGTGGTCTACGTGCCGGCGCAGTTCCGCCCCGATTTCCGCGAGTACGCCAAGGTCTACTACGCCGCGCAGGCGCTGGGCATCGACAAGAAGAGTCACGATGCGATCTTCAAGGCGATCCACATCGACCACGCGCTGCCGGGCGAAGGCGAGGCCTTCGACGCGGACAAGGTGGCCCAGTGGTACACCCAGTACGGCGTCACCGCCGAGCAGTTCAAGCAGACCATGGGCAGCTTCGCGGTGGCCGGCAAGCTGAGCAAGGCCAACCAGTTCCTGATGCGCGCCCAGATCGGCGGCACGCCGTCGCTGATCGTGGCCGGCAAGTACCTGGTCAAGGGCCGCTCGATGCCGGACATGCTGCGCATCGCCGACCACCTGATCGCCAAAGAGCGCCAGGCCGCCAAGTAAGCCGATGACCGACGTGTCCCCCGATGCGCGCCGGCTGCGGATGTTGAGCGCCAACATCCAGGCCGGCTCCAGCACCCGCCGCTACAGCGACTACTTCACCCGCAGCTGGTCGCACGCACTGCCGGTGGGCGCCAAGCGCAGCAGCCTGGACGCCATCGCCGACCTGGCCGGCGGCCACGACATCGTCGGCCTGCAGGAGGCCGACCCGGGCAGCCTGCGCTCCGGCTTCACCAACCAGACCCACTACCTGGCCCAGCGCGCCGGCTTCCAGTACTGGAGCCACCAGCCCAACCGCAACGTGGCGCGCGTAGCCGGCAGCGCCAACGGGCTGCTGAGCCGGCTCGAGCCGGTCAAGGTGGCCATGCACCCGCTGCCCGGGCGCATCGCCGGGCGCGGCGTGCTGCTGGCGCACTTTGGCAGCGGCGAGGAAGGCCTGGTGGTGGCCGTGGCGCATCTGTCGCTGGGCAATGGCTCGCGCCGCCAGCAGCTGGGCTATATCGCCGAGCTGCTGGCCCCGCATCCGCATGCGGTGCTGATGGGCGACTTCAACTGCGTGCCGACGGTGCCGGAGATGGACCTGCTGTACGAGCGGACGCATCTGCGGCCGCCGAGCTTCTGCGTGCCGACCTTCCCCAGCTGGAAGCCGGCGCGCGCGATCGACCACATCCTGGTCACCGACCAGCTGGCCCACGCCAACGCGCGGGCCGTGCCGGCGGCGTTCTCGGATCACCTGGCGCTGGCGCTGGACATCGACGTACCCGCGCAGGCGCTGCGGCAGTAAGGCTTGGTGGGCTCCACGATCGACCCTCCCCTTTCGCGTAGCGAAGCGGGAGGCCGGGGCGCTTTTCAGCTTTCCGCGGAGATCAACCCTCCCCTTCAGGCGCCAGGTCGCGACTTCGAGCTCCCCTTGGCCTGCGGGCAATGGGAGACGGCCAGGTGCGCGTCGCCGACGCATGAGGAGACCGCTTCTCCCACATGCCCCCGCCCCGGCGGAAATCCGATTCATGCACGCCTGCTTATCATCGCGCGCATGATGCGATCACGCCTTCTGCTTGCCCTCCTCGCGCTGGGCCTCTGCGCACCCGCCGCCGCGCAGGACCTGGATGCGCAACGTCTACTGGTCCGCGCCGCGCTTGAGGCGGCCGAGCGTGGCCAGGCCAGCGATGCGCTGAGCAACCCGGCCGTGGCCGGCAGCCCGGTGCGCGGCTGGATCGAGTTCGCCCAGCTCAAGCGCGACATCGACACGCTTGACCCCGCGCGCGCGCAGGACTTCCTGCGTCGCTATGCCGGCCAGCCCGTGGCCAACGCGCTGCGCAGCGCCTGGCTGCCGTCGCTGGCGCGACGCAAGGACTGGCCCACGCTGCTGGCCAACTGGCAGCCCACCGACAACCCCGGCCTGCGCTGCGCGCGGCTGCAGGCGCTGTGGGTGCAGGGCCGCGCCGATGCGGCGTGGGTGAGCGAGGCCCAGGCGCTGTGGCGCGGGGCCGGCAAGCCCCTGCCCGACGGCTGCGATCCGGTGTTCTCCGCGCTGGCCACGCAGGGCCAGCTGAGCGATGCGCTGCGCTGGGAGCGTATCGACGCGGCCGCGGCCGCGGGCCAGACGGGCGTGATGCGCGCGGCCGCCAACGGCATGAGCGCCGCCGCGCGCAGCCAGGTGCTGGCCTATGCGGGCTTCCTCGATGCACCGGGGACCCAGGGCCTGGCCTGGGAGAAGTCCGACCGCGCCCGCGCCATGGCCACCGACGGCCTGGAACTGCTCGCGCGCAAGGATCCCGACGCGGCCGAACGCCTGCTGCCGCAATACGACCAGGCCCTGGGACTGAGCGAGACCCAGCGCGGCCAGGTGCTCTACCAGATCGCGCTGTGGACCGTGGCCTCCTACCTGCCCGATTCGGCGCGACGACTGGCCGCGGTGCCCAGCGCCGCCTACGACGAGCGCCTGCACGAATGGCAGGTGCGCGAGGCCCTGGCCCGCGGCGACTGGCCCGCGGCGCTGCAGGCCATCCGCGCCATGCCGGCCGGGCAGCGCGGCGATGCGCGCTGGCAGTGGTTCGAGGCGCGCATGCTCGACAAGACCGGCCAGCCCGGCGCGGCCAGGGCGCTGTATGCGCAGGCCGCCAGGACCAGCACCTTCCACGGCTTCCTGGCCGCCGACGTGCTCGACCAGCCCTACGCACTGTGCCCGCGCGAGCCGCGCGACAGCGCGCAGGCGCAGGCGGCGGTGGCGCGCGAGCCGGCGATCGTGCGCGCGATGGAGCTGTGGAAGCTCGACCGCGCCGCCTGGGCCACCGCCGAGTGGACCGATGCGCTGACCCGCTTCAACGACGACCAGCGCCGCATCGCGGTGGAGGTGGCCCAGCGCAACGGCTGGTTCGACCGCGCCGTGTTCGCCCTGGGCAAGAAGCCGGACGAAATGCAGCTCTACAGCCTGCGCTTCCCGCTGCACCACGACGCCACGATCCGCGCGCAGTCGCAGCGCAATGCGATCGACCCGGCCTGGGTGGCCGCCGAGATCCGCGCCGAGAGCGTGTTCAACCCCAACGCGCGCTCGGCGGCCAACGCCCTGGGGCTGATGCAGGTGGTGCCGGGGACCGCCGCGGACGTGGCCCGACGCAACGGCATCGCCTACGGCGGGGCGCAGAGCCTGTACGACGCCGACACCAACATCGCCGTCGGTACCGCCTACCTGCGCGAACTGCTGGGCAAGTACGGCACGCCCTACGTCACCATCGCCGCCTACAACGCCGGCCCGACGCCGACCGCTCGCTGGCAGGCGCAGCGGCCCGGCTTCGACCCGGACATCTGGATCGAGACCATCAGCTACAAGGAGACCCGCGAGTACGTCGCCCGCGTGCTCGCCTTCAGCGTGATCTACGACTGGCGTCTGGGCGGCGATGCGCTGTCGCTGGACGAACGCATGCAGGGCCGGCTGGACGGCAAGCGCAAGCGTTTCGCGTGCGGGGCGCAGGCCGGAGCGGACGAGCAGGAGTGAGCGCGGGTGGAGGAACGGGTAGCGCGCGCCCGGCGCCAGCCTGCGAGGTGATCTTGTCGTGGGCGGCGCGGGCCTGATGCACGCTGCGATCGCGCTAAGCTGGACACCCGCCCGTTGCTCGCTCCTCTGCCCTCACTCCTCGCATGAAGACTTACCTCGTCGGCGGCGCCGTCCGCGATGCCCTGCTCGGCCTGCCGGCGGGTGATCGCGACTGGGTCGTGGTCGGCGCCACGCAGGCGCAGATGGAGGCGCAGGGCTTCCGCGCAGTGGGGCGCGATTTCCCGGTGTTCCTGCATCCGGACACGCAGGAGGAGTACGCGCTGGCGCGGACCGAGCGCAAGTCCGGGCGCGGCTATCGCGGTTTCGTGGTCGATGCCGATCCGGGCGTGACGCTGGAAGAAGACCTGCAGCGGCGGGACTTCACCCTCAACGCGATCGCGCGCGATGCCGACGGCGCCCTGGTCGATCCGTATCACGGCGTGGACGATATCGAGGCGCGCGTGCTGCGCCACGTCGGGCCGGCCTTCGTCGAGGATCCCCTGCGCGTGCTGCGCGCGGCGCGCTTCATGGCGCGCCTGGCGCCGCTGGGGTTCACCGTCGCGCCGGAGACGCTGGCGCTGATGCGGCAGGTCGCCGACAGCGGCGAGCTCGACGCGCTGGTGCCCGAGCGCGTCTGGCAGGAACTGCGCAAGGCGCTGGCCGCGCCCAGGCCCGGCGCCTTCCTGCGCACGCTGCGCGACGCCGGCGCGCTGGCGCACGTGTTGCCGGAAGTGGACGCGCTGTACGGCGTGCCGCAGCGTGCCGAGTTCCATCCGGAAGTGGATACCGGCGCGCACCAGGAACTGGTCAGCGACATGGCCGCGCGGCTCGCGCCGGGGGACGACCTCATCGGCTTCGCCGCGCTGACCCATGACTTGGGCAAGGCGCTCACGCCCGCGCACGTGCTGCCGCGCCATATCGGCCACGAACAGGCTGGCATCAAGCCGCTGCTGGCGCTGTGCGCGCGGCTGAAGGTGCCCGCCGAGCACCGCGAGCTGGCGGTGATCGCCTGCCGCGAGCATCTCAACGTGCACCGCATCGACGAGCTGCGCGATGCCACTGTGCACGACCTGCTGGCGCGCTGCGACGGTTTCCGCAAGCCTGCGCGCATCGCCCAGCTGGCCCTGGTGTGCGAATGCGACAAGCGTGGACGCGCGGGCAGCGCCGAGGACGCCTATCCGCAGGGCGCGACGCTCAAGCGCCTGCATGCGGCGGCCTGTGCGGTGAGCGCGCGCGATGTGGCCACCGAGCGCCTCAGCGGCCCGCAGATCGGCGAGGCCGTGCGCAAGGCGCGCATCGCGGCGATCGGCGCCGCGCGTTCGACGCCGGCTGAGCCCAGCGCGGCTTAGCGGCGAACCGCCACTTCGGCGCACTGGATCAGACCACGGCGCGCGCACCATCCGGCGCGATGGCCAGGGCTTGGACCGCGATCCTGCCGCCAGGCGCGGAGGACAGGCTCAATGCCCGTTGTAGCGGGCTGCGAAACTGCCGTTCTCGACCTTGAGGAACGGGCCCTGCTCACCGCCTCCGGTCAGCCTCAGCCGACCGGAAAACGTGCCCTGCACCCCATCGGCATCCATCGCCGTCACGGTCATCACGAAGCTGGCGCCATCCAGGTCATCGCCGGTATAGGTCGTCGTCCCGCTGGGCGTCTGCACGTAGTACGACGCATACAGCTGATCGACGCCGCTGCGATAGGTCCCTGGCTTCACCTCCGGGGCCACGAGCTGGAACATGAAGCCGGGCGACGACCGATCGTCTTCCAGGTGTCCGCCCACCGTCACGAAGTGCACCGTCGGCTCGGACGGTGGATCGTTGGCGCCCAGATGCTTGTCGAAGCGCAGCGGCTTGCCTTCCAGCTCCAGCGTCAGATGCTGTTCCGGCGCGCCGCCGCCGCAGGCGGACAGCAGTCCGAGGACGCACGCGGCAAGCAGGAGGGAACGTACTGTGTTGACCGGCATGGCGATGTCCTGTTCGTCGCCCGTTGAATCCCTGCATTCCAAGCTTGGACGAGGCGACCTTGCGACTCAAGTTTCCCGCTGGTCCATGGCCGCCAGGAACGCCGCCAGCGCCGGCGATCGCGGGCGGTTGGCCAGCTCCAGGCGATAGAGCGGACGCTGCAGCGGCGGTCCGGGCGGCAGCGCCAGCGCGCGCAGACGGCCGACCGCGATGAGGTCGGCGACCACCGCGGCCGGCAGGATCGCCACGCCGTCGCCGACGGCCACGGCGCGGGCGATGGCCTCGTTGCCGCCGATCTCCAGCGTGCGCGCCGGCACGATGCCGCGCGCGGCCAGCAGCGACTGTGCGACCTCGCGCGTGCCCGAGCCGGCCTCGCGCACCAGCCAGCGCTGCGCGGCCAGCTGCCGGGCGCTGGCCCGGCGCTGCGCGCCGAGCGTCGAGGCGGCGGCGACCACCGCCTGCAGCGGCTCCTGGCGCCAGTGCGTGGCCAGGATGCGTTCGTCGTGCGGGGGGCCTTCCACGAAGCCCGCGTCGATACGGCAGTCGATCAACGCATCGGCCACTTCGCCGGTGTTGCCCACCACCAGCGCGCTGTCCAGCTGCGGATGGCGCGCGGCATGCCGCGCGAACGCCTCGGCCAGCCAGTACGCCGCCACCGTGGTGCTGGCGCCGATGCGCAGGCCGCCCCGGCGCAGGCCCACGCGCTCGCGGACTTCCTCCAGCGCCGCGCGCTCCAGCGCGAAGATGCCGCGCGCATGGCGATACAGCGCCTGACCGCCCTCGGTCAAACGCACGCCGCGGCCACCGGAACGGTCGATCAGCGGCAGGTCGAGCTGATGTTCCAACTCGCGCAGCGCCTTGGACACGGCCGACTGGCTGACGAACAGCGCCTCGGCCGCGCGCGAGAAGCCCGCGTGCTCCACCACCGCGGCGAACACGCGCAGCAGATGCAGATTCAGGCCATGAGCTGAATTCATGGAAAGTTGAGAACGATGTATTGGACGCATCCTACGCGCCGGCCGAGCATGACGCATCCGCTCATCGCCACAGGCGCGCCATGTCAGGCTCCACGCTCCCGCGTCCATTCGCCCTCGACCACAGGTCCGGCCCGTGGCCAGGACTGCTGCTGGTCCTCGGCATCGCCCTGGCCGCCATCGGTCTGGCGCAGGTCCCGTGGATGCAGGGTGCAGGCTTGAGCGCGCTGACCCTGGCGATCGTGCTCGGCATCGCCCTGGGCAACAGCGTGTTCCCGGCCATCGCCACGCGTACCGGCGCGGGCGTCGACCTGGCCAAGGGCACGCTGCTGCGCGCCGGGATCGTGCTCTATGGCCTGCGCGTGACCTTCCAGGACCTGATGGGCGTGGGCGTGGCCGGGCTGGCGATCGACGTGGCGGTGGTGGCCGGCGTGTTCGTCGCCGGCACGTGGTGGGGCATGCGTGTGCTCAGGCTGGATCGCCAGAGCGCGATGCTGATCAGCGCCGGCAGCGCGATCTGTGGCGCGGCCGCGGTGCTGGCCACCGAGCCGGTGCTCAGGGCGCCGGCGCACAAGGTGTCGGTCGCGGTGGCCACGGTGGTGGTGTTCGGCACGTTGAGCATGTTCGTGTATCCGCAGCTGGCCCCGCACCTGCCGCTGGATGCGCACGCCTACGGCCTCTACGCGGGTTCGACCATCCACGAAGTCGCCCAGGTGGTGGTCGCCGGCCGCGCCGTCGGCGAGGCCGCGGCGAACGCGGCGGTGATCGAGAAGATGCTGCGGGTGATGCTGCTGGCGCCGTTCCTGCTGGCGCTGGGCGCCTGGCTGCGCCGCGGCCGTCCGCGGGCGGAGACGGGGGCGACGCCGTTGACGATCCCGTGGTTCGCACTGGGCTTCGTGGCGGTGGCCGGCTTCAACTCGCTGCATCTGTTGCCGGCGCGCGTGGTCGCGGTCGCCAACGCGTTGGACACGCTGTTGCTGGCCATGGCGATGGCGGCGCTGGGGCTGCGGACGCACTGGGGCGCGATCCGCCAGGCGGGGGCCAGGCCGCTGCTGCTGGCGGCGGTGTTGTGGGGGCTGCTGATGGTGGGCGGCTATGCGCTCAATCGCGGAATGCTGTTGCTGTTGGCCTAGCGGTCACCGCGCGGCTCGCCCGGGTGCCCGGTGTGCATCCCCGCTCTGGCAGGTGGGCGAAGAGCAGGAGGACGGCTAGACCTTAATCACGATCCCGCGCCGCTCCATCAGCTTCGCGATGCCCCACCACAGCCCGGTGAACGCCAGGCCGAAGGCGAGCGATGGCACGTACGGCCCGAACCTCGGCGTCATCCAGTCCGCGAACCCCACCCGATAGATCGCCTCCCACGCCTCCACCGCGTACAGCAGCAGGAACATCAGCGCCGACCCCGCATAGACCGTGATCGCGTTGAGACCCAGCGACCGGCCCAGCGCCGGCCAGCCGTGGCGGTCGATGAGCTGGTGGAACAGCCACAGCACGGCCATCGCCCAGCCCGCCGTCCACAGCACGAACGAAGGCGTCCACAGGTTCTTGTTCCAGGGCAGCACCGCCGACCACAGCCAGCCGATCATCAGCCCGGCCAGGGCCCCGGGCAGCAGGCGATGGGTGCGCCCACGGCGCAGCCAGCCGCCGGCATGCAGGCCCAGCAGGACGGTCGCCAGCGACGGCAGCGTGGACAGCAGGCCCTCGGGGTCGTGGCCGCGGCCGGTGGCCGGGTCGAGCTCGTACACCAGCGGCCCCAGCAGCGCGGTATCCACGCGGCTGGCCAGATTGATCCACGGCGCATAGCCGCCGCCGAAGGCCAGCAAAGCCCAGTAGCCCAGCAGCAGGACCGCCGCCAGCGGCCCCAGCCAGGCGCGCGACCGGGCAGAGGTGGCCAGCCAGCCGACCACGAAGAAGCAGATCCCGATCCGCTGCAGCACCCCCCAGGGGCGGAAGTGCGGCTTGTCCAGCAGCCACCAGGCCAGCAGGTTGATCGCAAGGCCGATGCCGACGATGCGCAGCGCGCGCACCGCGATGCTGCGGCGGATCGGCGCGGGGTCGGCGCCGGCCTCGATGCGCGGCACGATCCCCAGCGCGATCGACACGCCGACGATGAACAGGAAGAACGGAAACACCAGATCGGTCGGCGTGCAGCCGTTCCACTCCGAATGCAGCAGCGGGGCGTACACGTGCGCCCAGTCGCCCGGATCGTTGACCAGCAGCATCAACGCCACCGTCAGCCCGCGCAGGGCATCGACGGAGGCAAAACGGCGCGCGGGGAGGCTGTTCATGGCCCGCAAGTGTCGCTCAGCGTGGGGGTTTCCCGCCAATCCAGGTCTGGACCACGTGCAGGTCGTCGTCCAGCGCGACCAGGTCGGCGCGCAGGCCTTCGGCGATCGCGCCGCGCTCGTGCTCCAGCCGCAGGAACTGCGCCGGATACAGCGTCGCCATGCGCAGCGCCTCCTCCAGCGGCAGGCCGAGCAGATGCACGGCGTTGCGCACCGCGCTGGCCATGTCCAGCGCCGAGCCGGCCAGCGAGCCGGCCGCGTTGCGCACCACGCCATCGACGGCGGTGATGGTCTCGCCATAGAGGTCGAAGCTGGGACGCGCGTCGCCGACCATCGGCATGGCGTCGGTGACCAGCACCAGCTTGCCGCGCGGCTTGGCCGCCAGCGCCACGCGCAGCGAGGCCGGGTGCACATGCACGCCATCGACGATCATCCCGCACCAGCTGTGCGGATCCTCGAGCGCCGCGCCGACCGCGCCGGGCTCGCGGCCCTGCAGCGGGCTCATCGCGTTGTAGAGGTGGGTGAAGCCGCGCAGGCCGGCATCCAGCCCGGCGCGGGCCTGCTCGTAGCTGGCCGCGGTGTGGCCGGCGACCACGATCGCCCCGCGCGCGACGAGCGCGGCGATGCGTTCGGGGCCGATGGCCTCCGGCGCCACGGTCATCAGGGTCAGGCCGTTGTCCAGCGCGGTGGCCATGGCGATCTCGTCGTCGCCGGGCACGCGGAACTGCTGCGCGTCGTGCGTGCCCTTGCGCGCCGGCGCCAGGTACGGCCCTTCCAGGTGGATGCCCAGCACGCCGTCCACGCCGTCGGCGATGGCCTGGCGCGTGGCGGCGATGGCCGCGTCCATGACCTCGGCGCGGTCGCTGATCAGGGTCGGCAGGAACGCGGTGGTGCCGTACTTGCGATGCGCGCGGCCGATGCGGTCGATGCCTTCGGCCGTGGGCGTGTTGTTGAACAGCACGCCGCCGCCGCCGTTGACCTGGATGTCGATGAAACCCGGCGCCAGCCAGGCGCCACCGAGGTCGCGCAGATCCTCGGTGAAGGCCTTGGCGCCGGCGCGGTCGGTGATCGCGGCGATGCGGCCGTCGCGCACCACCACGGCGCCGTCCTCGATCAGGCCCTGCGCGGCGAACACCCGCGCGTTGACCAGGGCAAAGATGCTCATACGGTTTCGGTGACCTTGTTCAGATGCGGCGGCACGTCGGGGTTGTGGCCGCGCGCCAGGGCCAGGGCGTTGATCGCCTTGTAGAAGCTCTGGATGGTCAGCAGCGGCGCGCACGCCGGATGCGGCACATCCACCAGCGGCAGGTCGCCGTCGTGCGTGGCGGCCACCCACACCTGCGCGCCGCGGGCGCGGAACTCCCTGGCCAGCGTCAGCATGCCGGCCTCGGTACCGTCGGGCTGGGCGAAGCACAGCACCGGGAAGCCCGGCCCGACCAGCGCCATCGGCCCATGCTTGACCTCGGCCGAGCTGTAACCTTCGGCGTGCAGGCCGCAGGTCTCCTTGAACTTCAGCGCCGCCTCCTGCGCCGCGCCCAGGCCGAGGCCGCGGCCGAGCACGAACAGGTTGTGCGCGTCGACCAGGCCTTCGCTGACGCCGGACCAGTCCGCTTCCCACGCCTGGCGCAGCGCGCCGGGCAGCGCATCGAGCGCGGCCAGCAGCGCCGCGTCCTGCGACCAGTGCGCGGCCAGCTGCAGCAGCGCGGCCAGCGAGGCCAGGTAGCTCTTGGTCGCGGCGACGGATTTCTCCGGGCCGGCGCACAGCGGGATCACCACCTCGGCCAGCTGCGCCAGCGGCGAATCCTCCACGTTGACCAGCGCCACCACGCGCGCGCCGGCCGCCTTGGCCGCCTCGGCGTTGCGCAGCAGATCCGGGCTCTTGCCGGACTGGGAGATCACGATGAACAGCGCGCCGGCCAGCTTCAGCGGCGCGCCGTAGACCGAGCCGATCGAGGGCGAGGCCGAGGCGGTGACCACCCCCAGCTGGGTCTCGAACAGGTACTTGCCGAAGGTCGCGGCGTGATCCGAACTGCCGCGCGCGCAGGTCGCCACGAACGGCGGCGGGTTCTCGCGCAGCGACCGCGCCAGCGCCACCACGGTGTCGTGGTTGCGGGCGAACTGGGTGGCGACCACCTGCGCGGTGGAGGCGGCTTCGTTGTACATCAGGGTGTCGGCGGGAGCCGGCAGCGGAACGTCGGACGTCATGGGATCAGGTCTTGGACTCGGCCCGCGAGGGGCGCATGGGAGCGGTGGAACCGCGCACGACCAGCTGCGGGGTGAAGCCCTGGTTGTGCATGGCGATGGGAGCGTCGTCGTAGGCGTCCTGGCGCAGGCGCGCGATCAGCAGGCGCGCGGCGTGCTTGGCGATGTCCTCGGTGGCCTGCTTGGCGGTGGTCAGCGCCGGCCAGGACTGCTTGGAGAACGGGCTGTCCTCGAAGCCGGCGATGGACAGGTCGTAGGGCACGTTCATGCCGGCCGACTTGGCCGCGGCCAGCACGCCGGCGGCGATCTCGTCGTTGGAGCCGAAGATCGCCGTGGGCGGCTCGCGCAGCGCCAGCAGGCGGCGCGCGCCGCGGAAGCCGTCGTCGAAGGTGTAGTCGCCCGGCACCACCAGGTGCTTGTCCAGGGTGATGCCGTAGTCCTTCAGCGCCTGCTCGTAACCGGCGTAGCGCTCGGTGGAGGAGCGGTGCGCCGGCCCGCCCATCAGGAAGCCGATGCGCTGGTGGCCCAGCTGGATCAGGTGCTCGGTGATCTCGTAGGCCGCGTCGCGGTCGTCCACGTAGACGCACGGCGGGCCCTCGCCCGGGTCCTCGGTGGCGGCGATGATGCGCACCAGCTGCACCCCGCGCGCGGTGAGCGCGGCGATCAGCTCGGGCCGTTCGGACATCGGCGCGGTCAGCACCAGTCCGGCCAGGCGCGAGCGCTGCACGAACTCGGCCAGCTCCTCGGCCAGCAGCGGCGAGGTCGAATCGCAGGGCTGGATCTGCAGGCCGAACCCGGTCTCGCGGCACGCCGCCAGCACGCCGTTCTGCACGCCGATGATGTGGTACGGGTTGGGGTTGTCGTAGACCAGGCCGATCACGAACGGCGTGCCGCTGCGCAGATTGCGCGCGGACGGGTCCGGTTCGTAGTCCAGTTCGGCGATGGCGCGCAGCACGCGCTGGCGCGTGGCCTGCATGACCGAGGGCTCGTTGTTGATCACGCGCGAGACCGTCTTGAGCGAGACCTTGGCCCGCTCGGCGACATCCTTGATGGTGGGGCGGCGCATGTGCTGGTTCCTGCGTCAGTCCGGAAGAGAGGGCGGCGGGTTCAGCGCGATCCTGCGCCGTGGCCGACACGGTAGCCGCGCACGGCGAAGAACAGGATGTACAGGTAGCAGGGCACGGCCAGGGCCGCGAACACCACCTGGAAATCGGCATGTTGCTTGAGGATGGCGAAGCCCTGCGAGAGCACCGCGCCGCCGGCGATGCCCATCACCAGCAGCGCCGAACCGGTCTCGGTGAAGCGACCCAGGCCCCTGATCGCCAGCGGGAAGATCGCCGGCCACATCATCGCGTTGGCGAAGCCCAGCGCGGCCACGAAGGCCACCGACACGTAGCCGTGGGTCAGCAGCGCGCCCAGCGCGAACACCACGCCGAGCACCGCCGACATCGCCAGATAGGCCTGCTGCGAGAGCAGGCGCGGGATCGCCACCAGCCCGGCCAGGTAACCCAGGAGCATCGCGCCCAGGGTGAAGGAGGTGAAGAACTTGGTCTCGTCCAGCGGCAGGCCGAAGCCGTTGCCGTAGGTGCCGATGGCATCGCCGGCGAGCACTTCCACGCCGACGTAGCAGAACAGGCACAGCACGCCCAGCAGCAGGTGCGGGAACTGGAAGATGCTGCCGCGCGCCACGCCGCTCCTGGCGGCGACCTCGGCGTTGGCCTCGCTGCCGCGCAGTTCGGGCAGCGGCGAGAACAGGATGCCCAGCGCCACCACCACCAGCACTCCGGCCATGGCCAGGTACGGGCCGTGGATCTTGGCGGCGAACGCATCGAGCAGCTGCTCCTTGGTGGCCGGGTCGGCGGCGGCCACCTGGGTGGCGATGTCGCCCACGCCATGCAGCACCAGCGAGCCGATCACGATCGGCGCCAGGATGCCGGCCACCTTGTTGCAGATGCCCATCAGCGCGATGCGGCGCGCGGCGGTCTCGATCGGCCCCAGGATGGAGATGTAGGGATTGACCGCCGTCTGCAGCATGGCCAGGCCGCCGCCGATCACGAACAGCCCCGACAGCGCGCCGGCGTACCAGCGATGGGTGGAGAACTGGCCGAACATCGCCGCGCCCATCGCCATCAGCCCGAGGCTCAGCGCCAGGCCCTTCTTCATGCCGGTGAGCTTGAGCACCGCCGCGGCCGGCAGCGCCAGCAGGAAGTAGGAGATGTAGAAGACGAACACCACCAGGAACGCCTTGACCTCATCCAGGTCGAAGGCCAGCTTGACGAAGGTGATCAGCGGGCCGTTGATCCAGGTGAAGAACCCCATGATGAAGAACAGCAGGCCGGTGATGGCCAGCGAAGTGGCGAAGCGTTTGCTCTGGTCGGACGACATGGGACGCGCAACTCCGAAGGTTCGATGGTGAGAGCGTGACACCCGCCGCGCCGCGGGCACGCCCGGGCGCGGCGGACGGGTTCAACGTCGCAATTCGGCGACGAAATCGTAGAAATCGTTGTGGCAATAGGTGTGGCTCAGCTCGATCGCGCTCGCGTCGCGGCCGTAGCCGACCCGCACCACGTGCAGGATGGCCTCGCCCTGCGCCATGCCCAGGTGCTGCGCCATCGCCGCGCTCAGGTTGACCGCGCGGAAGTACTGCAGCGCGCGCACGACCGGCGTGCCCTGCGCGTCCAGGTAGGCGTAGAGCGAGTCGCCCATGGCCAGCGGATCGGGCAGCACCCGCTCCGGCACGATCGTGTGTTCGTAGGCCATGACCCGCTCGTCGGCGCTGCGCAGGCGGGTGAGCGAGGACACCTGCGCATCCGGCGACAGCCCCAGGCGCAGGATCTCCTCGCCCAGCGCCGGGCGCACGCGGCGCTCCAGCCAACGGCTGCCAGGCTGGTAGCCCTTCATCCGCAGGGTTTCGCTGAAGCTGGTCAGGCCGCTGAGCGGATGGGGGATCTGCGAGGTGACGAAGGTCCCGGCGCCCTGCCGGCGAACGACCAGGCCCTGCTCGACCAGCGCATCCATGGCCTGGCGCAGGGTGACGCGCGAGACCTTCAGCTGCGCGCACAGCACGCGCTCGGCGGGCAGCGCTTCGCCAGGCTTCCACTGCTCGCCGCGGATCGCATCGATCAGCTGGGTGGTGAGCTGCAGGTACAGCGGCGTGGGCGCCTCGGCGTCCAGCGCGATCGCGCGCAACCGCGGATCGACCGCGGGTCCGGCGCGACCCATCAGCGGGCCGCCTGCGAGGGTGGATTTAAATTCATTGGGTCCAATTTAAAACCAATTTTCCGGAAATCCGCAAGGCCGCTGGCGCGCCATCCGCTGCGGCGACCCGGTCACATGACGCGAGACGGCTTTTTTCGCGGGGCTTCCGTCGCAGCGCGTGGCACGGAATCGCCCATGAGGCACGCCGCAACGCAACAAGACCACTGGTCCGAAAAATTTGTCCGGACCCTGTTGACATCGTTGTCATCGCCAAGGGAGACTCGCCGCAAGCCACGGTGGTCTGTGAAATCGCCGTGACGCCATGGGGGCAGTTCGTGGAAGCAGACGTCGCACCGCTGAGCCATCGTGTCGTGAACGGCGTTTCGCCCTTCATCGCCGCCGACGTGGGCGGCACGCACGTGCGCCTGGGCCTGGTCCGCCCGACCGGACACGACCTGCAGCCGGTGGAGATCCTCAGCTACCGCAAGTACGCCTGCGCCGATTACGGCGGGCTGGCCGAGATCATCAGCGACTTCCTCGACGGCCTGGACGGCCCGCGCGTGCGCCGGGGCGTGATCGCCAGCGCCGGCTTCCCGCTGGAGGACGGCACGGTGATCACCGCCAACCTGCCCTGGCGCCTGTCCCCGCGCGAGATCCAGGGCACGCTGGGCCTGGAAGACCTGCGCCTGGTCAACGACTTCGAGGCCGTGGCCTACGCCGCCGCCCTGGTCGGCGACCAGGAAGTGCTGCGCCTGACCGGCCCGGCCACCGTGTCGGAACGCGGGCCGACGCTGGTGCTCGGGCCCGGCACCGGCCTGGGCGGCGCGGTGTGGATCCCGACCGGCCGCAGCGCCACCGTGCTGGCCACCGAGGCCGGCCAGGCCGCGCTGAGCGTGGGCACCGAGCTGGAGATGCGCCTGCTGGCGCAGATGCTGAAGAAGCAGCCGCACGTGCCGGTCGAACATGCCCTCTCCGGCCCCGGCCTGCTCAACCTCTACCGCACGCTGTGCGAGGTGCGCGGCGTGGCGCCCGAGCACTTCGCCCCCAACGCGGTGACCGCCGCGGCCGGCCACGACCCGCTGGCGCGCGAGGCGCTGGAGGTGTTCTGCGGCCTGCTGGGCAGCACGGTGGGCGACATGGCCCTGCTGTACGGCATCACCGGCGGCGTGTACCTGGCCGGCGGCATCCTGCCGCGCATCCGCGAGTTCCTGCTGCAGAGCAGCTTCGTCGAACGCTTCCTCAACAAGGGGCCGATGCGAGCCGCGCTGGAGCGCATTCCCGTGCGACTGGTCGAGCACGGGCAGCTGGGCGTCCTGGGCGCCGCCAACTGGTACCTCGACCAGACACAACAACCGCACTGACGTCCTTCGCACCGCCGCCCTTTGGCTTTCGCGCTGGACGGGACATTCGGCACACGCAGCACCCTTGTAGTCCTTCTCGCCACCGTTCGTTTTCTCACCGCACCGATGTACAGGCCTGGCAGCCCACTGCCACCACCCAACTTCAAGACCGGGGAAGCACCATGACCTGCAAGAAATCCCTCCTCAGCGTGGCCATCCTGACGAGCCTGAGCTTCGCCGCCCAGGCCCAGCAGACCGACAGCAGCCAGACCGCCACCGACCTGGACACCGTCAAGGTCGTCGGCATCCGCGGCAGCCTGGAGCAATCGCTCAACACCAAGCGCGACGCCAGCTCGCACGTGGAAGCCGTCAGCGCCGAGGACATCGGCAAGCTGCCCGCCAAGAACGTGGCCGACACGCTGCGCGAACTGCCGGGCGTGAACATCGCCTCGTCCTCCGCCAGCGAAGGCGCGTTCGACGAAGCCGACCGCGTGTCCCTGCGCGGCACCAGCCCCAGCCTGACCCAGACCACCCTCAACGGCCACGGCATCGCCACCGGCGACTGGTTCGTGCTCTCGCAGGTGCAGACCGTGGGCCGCAGCGTCAGCTATTCGCTGCTGCCCTCGGAGATCGTGGACCAGGTCGTGGTGCACAAGTCCTCCGAGGCCAAGCTGGTCGAAGGCGGCGCCGCCGGCTCGGTCGACATCATCACCCGCAAGCCGCTGAACTTCGACAAGCCGCTGACCCTGGAAGGCTCCTTCGGCGCGGTCTACTCCGACCTGCCGGGCGACACCAAGCCGCAGTTCAGCGGCCTGCTCAACTGGAAGAACGACGCCGACACCTTCGGCATCCTGGTCCAGCCGTTCTACGAGAAGCGCAGCCTGCGCCGCGATGGCCAGGAAGTGGTCGGCGGCTACGGCACCGCCACGGTCGGCGGCCAGAGCGTGCTGTATCCCAACCTGATCGGCGCCACGCTGTTCACCCAGGAGCGCGAGCGCCAGGGCGGCACGGTCGACCTGCAGTTCAAGGCCTCCGACGACCTGACCTTCGACCTCAACGGCTTCTACTCGAAGATGAAGGCGGACAACTACAACCGCAACTTCATGATCTGGGGCAGCCAGTTCGTCGGCGCCCAGACGCCGGACAGCTACACCATCAACAACGGCGTGCTGACCAGCGCCAGCTACACTCCCAACGGCACCACCCCGTACGGCGTGTACGACATGATCTCGCGCCCGGGCGCCGAGTCCTCGACCAACTACGTCGCGCTCAACGCCGACTGGCACGTCAACGACAGCGTGCGGGTGAAGTTCGAGGCCGGCAGCAGCCACGGCGTGGGCAAGAGCCCGCACCAGAACGTGCTGGAGACCGGCATCTCGCCCACCGGCGGCACCGTCGGCTGGCAGATGCACGGCATCGGCAGCGTCATCGACGCCTCGCTGGGCACCGGCAACACGCCGACCACCCAGGTCCCCTCGGCCGGCTGGATCTTCGGCGACCAGGGCATCGAGGTGAAGGACAAGGAGAACTGGTTCGCCGCCGACAGCAGCTGGACCAACACCGAAGGCGTGTTCAGCTCGCTGGACTTCGGCGTGCGCTACACCGAGCACGAGCGCCACAACGACTTCGACATCGGCCAGGGCCCGCTCAACGGCATGCCGCCGCTGTCGGCGCTGCCGACCACCGGCGGCTCCTACCCGAGCGACTTCGGCGACGGCATCGGAGGCAACCTGCCGAGCGGCATCTGGTACTACACGCCCAGCCAGCTGGCCGCGATCAACGCCGCCTACGCCAACCGCGACCCGGTGACGCGCTTCAACTGGCAGAACGTCTACGGCGTGAAGGAAAACAACGGCGCGGTCTACCTGCAGGGCAACTTCGAGGGCGAGCGCTGGAGCGGCAACATCGGCGTGCGCTACGTCAGCACCTCCAGCACGGTCCGCTACAACCAGGGCGTGGCCGCCACCATCCCAGGCGCGATCACCGGCTCGGCCTTCGGCGCCTACCTGCCGATCGAGGCCAAGAACGACTACAACAAGCTGCTGCCCAGCGCGAACTTCAAGTTCGACTTCAGCGACGACCTGGTCGGCCGCGTGGCCGCGTCCAAGACCCTGACCCGCCCCGACTACTCGGCGCTGGCCGGCTCGCTGTCGCTGGATGACCTGACCCACACCGGCAGCGGCGGCAACCCCTACCTCAAGCCGCTGGTGTCGACCAACTTCGACCTGTCCCTGGAGTGGTACTTCATGCCGCGCGGCCTGCTGGCCGCCAGCGCCTTCTACATGAAGATGAAGGACTACATCGACGTGGGCGGCTCGCAGACCATCCAGTACAAGGACCAGCAGGCCAGCTTCGACCAGGGCACCGACGTCTACGCCAACTACCAGGTCACCGTGCCGGTCAACACCGACGCCAAGGTCAAGGGCGTGGAGCTGACCTACCAGCAGCCGATCGGCGAGCACTTCGGTACCAGCATCAACTACACCTACACCGATGGCGACACCGACACCGGCACGCCGATGTTCGGCACCTCGAAGAACACCTACAACGTGGCCGGCTACTTCGAGAACGACGTCTTCAGCGCGCGCGTGTCCTGGAGCTACCGCGACAGCTTCTACGCCGGCGCCAGCCGCGCCACGCCGTTCTACCAGGACGACTTCGGCACGCTGTCGGCCTCGCTGGGCTGGAAGTTCAACGACCACCTCTCGCTGAGCCTGGACGGCCTGAACCTCAACAACCCCAAGGCCAAGTACTACACCGACAGCACGGTGGGCTTCCTGCCGTACGCGGTGTACTCCAACGGGCGCCAGTACTACCTCAACCTGCGCGCCAAGTTCTGATCGGCGCCAAGTTGTTGCATGCTTGACCCTTGAACGGGCCCGGACACGTCCGGGCCCGTTCGCTTTTCGGCGGATCGCGCCCCGGCGCGGTCCCATGTCCCGCACGAGGTGTCCAGAAGATGTCCCTGCCCCGCCGTCTTGGTCCTGTCCTGCGCGCCGCCGCCCTGCTGCTGGCGCTGGCCGCGCCTGCCGCGCTGGCCGCGCCACTGCCGCTGATTCCCGCCCCGCAGTCGGCCGTGGCCGGCCAGGGCCGCTTCGCGCTGAGCGCGGGCATGCGGGTCGGCGCGCAGGGCGAACCCGCGCGCCAGGCGGCCGAGCAGTTCATCGACCTGCTGCAACGCAGCGGCGGGCCGGCGCTGGAACTGGCCGAGGACGGCGAGGCGACGCAGGCCCCGATCCAGTTCGCGCTCGATCCGGCCGCCGGCCCGGCCGAGGGCTACCGCCTGCAGGTCACCCCCGAGCGCATCAGCATCCGCGCCGCCGACGGCGCCGGCCTGTTCTACGGCGGCGTCAGCCTGTGGCAGCTGCTGCCGGCCGGCAAGGGCGCCACCGGCCTGGCCGCGGTGGACATCACCGATGCGCCGCGGCTGAAGTGGCGCGGGCTGATGCTCGATTCGGTGCGGCATTTCCAGAGCGTGGAGGAGGTCGAACGCCTGCTCGACGCGATGGCGGTGCACAAGCTCAACACCTTCCACTGGCACCTGGCCGACGACCAGGGCTGGCGCATCCAGATCGACCAGTACCCGCTGCTGACCCAGGTCGGCGGCTGCCGCATCCCGCTGGGCGAGGCGGGCGTGGGCGAGGACGGCCAGCCGATCCAGGAATGCGCCTTCTACACCAAGGAGCAGGTCCGCGCGGTGGTGCGTTACGCCGCCAAGCGCCACATCACCGTGGTGCCGGAGATCGACATCCCCGGCCACGCCACCGCCGCCATCGCCGCGTATCCGGAGCTGGGCGTGGACCGGCCGCAGCTGCAGGTGGCCAATGGCGCGGGCGTGTATCCCAACCTGTTCAATGCCGACGAAGCGACGCTGACCTTCCTGGAGAACGTGCTGGGCGAGATGCTGCCGCTGTTCCCGGGCACGTTCTTCCACATCGGTGGCGACGAGGCGGTCAAGGATCGCTGGAAGGCCTCCAAGCACATGCAGGCGCGCATCAAGCAGCTGGGCCTGAAGGACGAGGAGGCGCTGCAGGGCTGGATGATCGACCGCCTGGGCACGTGGCTGGCCCAGCACGGCAAGCGCATCATCGGCTGGGACGAGATCCTGCTGGGCGGCCCGCTGCCCGAGGGCGCGGCGGTGATGTCCTGGCGCGGCACCGAGGGCGGCATCGAAGCGGCGCGCAAGGGCCACGACGTGGTCATGACCCCGGCCTCGCGCCTGTACCTGGACTACCTGCAGACCGCCTCGCCGGCCGAGCCGCCGGGCCGGCCGCTGCAGGTCCCGCTGCAGAAGCTGTACGCCTTCGACCCGGTGCCGGCCGAGCTGGACGCCAGCCAGCGCCAGCGCATCATCGGCGTGCAGGCCAATGTCTGGACCGAGCACATGCACAACTTCGCGCGCGTCGAACACGCAGTGTTCCCGCGCCTGGCCGCGCTGGCCGAGGTCGCCTGGTCGCCGCAGGCCAGCCGCAACCTGGAAGACTTCAAGGCGCGCCTGCCCAACCTGCTGGCGCACTACCGCGCGCTGCACATCGGTTATGCGCGCACGCCGTTCCAGGTGCTGTTCGACACGCAGGCCAACGATGCCGGCACCCAGGCCACGGTGGCCCTGTCCGACCCGATGGGCTATCCCGACATCCGCTACACCCTGGACGGGAGCGTGCCGGCGGCCGACTCGCCGGCCTATACCGCGCCGCTCACCGTGCCGGTGCCGACCACGTTGCAGGCGGCGGTGTTCTTCGACGGCAAGCCGCTGGCGCCGCCGACCGTGCTGGGGCTGACCACCGAGGCCCTGCGCACGCGCAGCGACGAACAGCTGGCCATGTGCACCGACCAGCTGATGCTGCGACTGGAGGACGACGGCCCGCGCGAAGGCGCGCGCGCGGTGTTCAACGTGGACATCTTCAACCCCTGCTGGCTGTGGAAGGGCGCGCCGCTGACCGGCATCGGCAAGCTGACCGTGCGCGCCGGGCGCATGCCGTACTTCTTCGAGCTGGCCCACGACGAGTCCAAGCGCACGTTCAAGCCGGCCAGGACGCCCTACGGCGAGCTGGTGATCCGCAACGGCTGCGACGGCCCGACCCTGGCCAGCCTGCCGCTGCCCAAGGCGCCGGCGGCCGACGGCTTCCTGACACTGGAGGCGCCGCTGACCAACGCGCCGGCCAAGGCCGACCTGTGCGTCTACTTCACCGGCGACACGCGTCCGGAGATGTGGGTGCTGGATCGCTTGACGCTAGTCCCAAGCGCGGGAAACTAGGCTGCAGCGTGTCGCTCTATGACGAGGAACCGTCCCAAAGTGCCACTTGGCATGGAGCTCACTGATCAATGGCGCGACTATCGCAGTCGCGCCCGCTGGTTCGTAGCGATGCTGCTCGCAGGCATCCCGGTCGTCGCGATCGTGATCACCGTGTCGCACGCGCCTTCCCCGTCGATTGGCGTCTGGTTATTGATCGCGGCATGGGCGATCTTTCTCGGAGTTTCGGCACTCCGCCTGCAATTTTTTCCGTGCCCCAACTGCGGAAAGCCTTTCGCCCATGCATGGATCAGTCGATGGCCGTTATCCGTGAAGGCCTGTGTCCACTGCGGTCTGCCTAAATGGGAACACTGAGCATAGTGTGCGAATGGCCGGGACTGGCAGGGTTGAATTCCCTACTTTAGGTTCGTTGGCCGCGACGAACTTTTGCCGGGAACAAGCGCAGTAGCAGATCGCGCGCCGGCGTCCTGGCGACGATCAGGCCCAGCGCCACGCCCAGCGCATCGGCCAGCGCATCGAAGGCATCTGGCGTGCGATCGACGGTGAACCAGCCCTGCAGGAACTCGATCAGCACCCCCAGCATCACCAGGCCCGCCCCGGCGCGCAGCAGCGCGCGCCGCGTGGCGAACAGCTGCACCGCGCACACGCCCAGCACGAAGAACGCGCTCGCATGCTGCAGCTTGTCCACGCCCGGCGCGACCTGGGGAATGTCATCGCCCGGCAGCAGGCAGGTGGTCACCACCACCGCCATCGCCAGCGCCCACGAGCCCACCCAGAAGCCCGGCCAGCGCAGTGGCTTCAACGCAGGCGCGCTCACAGGCGCCAGGTGAGGTCGCCGGTAAGGAAGGCCGCCTCGAAGTTGCAGTCGCGCGCGAAGCCCATGCACTGGAAGCGCTCGCCCATCTCGTTGGGCAGGGTGAGCTTCTTGAACGTATTGCGCAGGCGCAGCGCGCCGGCCTCGTCCGCCTGCGCCTCGGCCTCGGCCAGGCGGTCCATCAGGCCGTTGCCGAGCAGGAAGCCGGCCTGCGTGGCATAGCCTGCCAGTTCGAAGCCGACGCCGGTGCCGGCCTCGGCCAGGGCGGTGAAGTCCACCGACGCGGTCAGGTCCTGCAAGCCCGGCCAGCGGAAGACGTCGCCATGCATGCGATGCCGATAGAACGCCCGCAGCGTGCCGCCGCTGCGCTGCTCCAGGTAGTACTCCTTGCGCGGATAGCCATAGTCGCAGAACAGCATCGCCCCGGACTTCAGGCCGCCGATCACCGCCTGCACCCAGTACGGCAGCTGCGGCAGCAGCTCCGAACGGTAGCCGTCCTCGAACAGCACGTCGCGGTAGCGCTCGACGTGGCGCACCGCCGCGGCCAGCAGCGGATCGGCCGGCCGGTCGGTGCTGACGAAGGCGCCGTCGCCGTCCAGCGCCACGTGCTCCTCGAACACCTCGCCCTCGCGCAGCACGAAGCGCGGCGTGGGCAGGGCGTCGATCACCTCGTTGGCGAACACCACGCCGTTCCAGTCATCGCCGGGCGGGCCATCCAGCCACTCCACGCAGTCGAACACCGGCGGAATCAGCCGCTTGCCCAGGCGTTCGCGCTGGCGCTCGCGCAGATCGGCGCTGGGCTCGAGGATCCAGTACTTGTCCGGCATCGCATCCAGCTGCAGCAGGCGCTTGAGCATGACCTCGGCGAACGCACCGCTGCCGCCGCCGATCTCCAGGAAGCAGGCCTGCGGGCCCAGCTGCTGCAGCACCGGCGCCAGCGCACCGGAGACGGCCGCGGCGAACAGCGGCCCCAGCTCCGGCGCGGTGACGAAGTCGCCGGCCTCGCCGAACTTGGCCGCCCCGGCGCTGTAATAGCCCAGCCCCGGCGTGTACAGGCAGCGCTCCATGAAGCGCGAGAACGGGATCGAACCGCCGGAAGCGGCGATTTCGCCGCGGATCAGCGCGGCCAGCTGCGCACTGTGCGCCAGGGCGTCGGCATCGGGCGTCGGCAGGTCGGTCATGCGGAGGGCGAGGGCCTGGTTGAAGAGAGCGGCCATGGTACCTGCCTGGTCCTGAGGGCCCGCCGACGCGCCGGCACCGCTTCAGGCACGCACGGCATGCGCGGGCGCCGTCTGCCCTCGCAGGCGCGACCGATCCGCGCCCGCCCGGCGCATTCGCGCTCGCGGGCTTCTTGACGTTGCTGACTGCGAAGGTCGGCCCGGCCTGCAGGCCGCCGTGGCGCCGCGACGTGTCGCATCCGGCGAAGAGATGCGGAATGCAGGGCCGCCACTCCGGCTGAAAATCCCACTGGTTCCCGCTGCAACCACCGCGCGGCCCTAGCCAGCACCGGCAGGGCTGCCTATGATCGTGAGGCCTATTTTCCCGGTTTCCCCATGACCTATTGCGTCGGCATCGAAGTGGACGAAGGCCTGGTCTTCGCAGCGGACACCCGCACCAGCGCATCGTTCGACGATGTGCGCGTCTACCGCAAGATGCATGTATTCGAGTACCCGGGCGACCGGGTGTTCGTGCTGCTCTCGGCCGGCAACCTGGCCACGACCCAGCTGACCATCTCGCGGCTCAAGCGCGACGCCGAGGATCCAAACTGCACGCGCAGCCTGCGCACGTTCAAGCATCTGTTCGAGGTGGCCGAGTACGTGGGCGAGGTGCTGGTGGCCAGCCAGGCCGCGGTGACCGATCAGGCCCAGCAGAGCGGCGTCAGCGTGCAGTCCACGCTGGTGCTGGGCGGGCAGATCGCCGGCGAGCGCCCGGGCCTGTACATGGTCTATCCGCTGGGTAACTGCATCGCCACCTCGCCCGAGACGCCCTACCTGCAGATCGGCGAGTCCAAGTACGGCAAGCCGATCCTGGATCGCATCCTGCGCCCCGGCACCTCGCTGGAGGACGCCGCGCGCTGCGCCCTGGTCTCGCTGGATTCGACCATCCGCTCCAACCTGTCGGTGGGCATGCCGCTGGACATGGCGATCATCCGCGCCGGCGATCTGCGGATCAGCCAGCAGCTGCGCCTGGAAGCCGACACGCCGCTGTACGCGGAGATCCACGACACCTGGTCGCGCAAGCTGGAAAACGCCGTGCGCACCCTGCCCCGCTTCCCCTGGGAGCCGCCGCGCGAAGGCGACGAAGCCGACGAGCGTGGCCCGGCCCCGGTCACCGCGCCACCGCGGCGCATGGCCGCGCGCCTGGATCCGGGCGACGAGGCCGGGCAGCAGTGAGGCAGGAACGCGGGGAGCGGAACGAGGACCGCGCGGAAGCGGGAAACCACCGCTTCCGCTGAACTGCTTCTTCCTGTCTCGTCGCAGTGTCGGCTGATGGCATAGGCCAGGCCCGATCGAGAGAAGCTGCCAGGCTCCAACTCGTTCCTTAGTTGTAGAAGTACCCCTCGACGATGGCGTGATGCAGATCGCTCAGGCGCGTCTGGATATCGTCCATGAAGCCGGCCGGGTTCTTCGCCGCGAGCCACACCGGATCGGCGTTGCGGGTCATGCCGACCACGCGGTTGAGATGGCGGTCCACGCTCGGCCGCGCCGGCATCGTCGGCAGCACGTGCTGGGCGCGGGTCAGGCAGAACTGCACGCTGCGCGGGAACTCGGTGTTCTGCAGCAGGAAGCGCAGCGCGTGCTCGCCGGTGACGCGCTGGCGCACGTGGCGGCGGTACATCTGGTAGGCGGCCAGGGAGCGCAGCACCGCCATCCACTGCATGTTGCGGAACGCCTCGCGGTCTTCCTCGGTCCGCGGGGTGATCAGGCCCGAGGCGCCGGCGTCGATGATGCGCGTGGTCATGTCGGCCTGCTCGATGCCGGTGCCCAGGCGCAGGAACTGATAGCCGATATCGCGACTGACGTTGGCCAGCAGCAGGCCGGACACCTTGAGGCAGCCATCGACGGTGCGGCTGAGGAACTCGTCGCGATAGCGCCGCTGCAGCGCGCGTTCGCCGCTGGCCCCCACGTACAGGTACAGGTCGTTGACCGCTTCCCACACCTCCTGCGGCAGGGCGTCGCGGATGCCGCGCAGGATCTCGCGCGCCTGGGTCAGGGTGACGCGCAGCGAGGAGGGATTGAGTTCGTCCAGCAGCAGGAAACGCACCACCTCGGTATCGGCCACATCGGTGCCGGCGTCGGGATGGAGTGCGGCGAACACCTCGCCGGCGCCCACCGTGTCGATCATCGGCCGCCAGGTGAAGCGCACCGAGCGCGGCAGGTCCAGCTGCAGCATGCTGCCCACGCCGACCAGGCGCGCGGTGTTCTCCGCGCGGCGGATGTAGCGGCTGAACCAGTACAGGTTGTCTGCGACGCGCGAGAGCATCAGGCGTCTCCCTCCTCGTCGACCACCCAGGTGTCCTTGGCGCCGCCGCCCTGCGAGGAATTGACCACCAGCGAACCGGGCGTCATCGCCACGCGGGTCAGGCCGCCGGTGGTCACGTAGGTGTCCTGGCGCGAGAGGATGAACGGACGCAGGTCCAGGTGCCGCGGCGAAGGGCCTTCGTCGGTGACGATCGGCGCGGTGGACAGGTTGAGCGTGGGCTGGGCCATGTAATTGCGCGGATCGTCCTGGATCAGGCCGCGGAACTTCTCGCGCTCGGCCGCGCTGGCGCGCGGACCGATCAGCATGCCGTAGCCGCCGGATTCGTTGGCCGGTTTGACCACCAGCTGGTCCAGGTGCTCGAGCACGTACTTGCGATCGGCCGCGTCGTGGCACAGATAGCTGGGCACGTTGGGCAGGATCGGCTCCTGGTCCAGGTAGTACTTGATCATCTTGGGCACGTAGGCGAAGACCACCTTGTCGTCGGCCACGCCGGCGCCCGGCGCGTTGGCCAGCGCCACCTTGCCGGCGCGCCAGCTGCGGATCAGCCCCGGCACGCCCAGCATCGAATCGGGGTGGAACACTTCCGGATCGATGAACAGATCGTCCACGCGCCGGTAGATCACATCCACGCGCTGCGGACCGTACACGGTGCGCATGTAGGTGCAGTCGTCGTCGGCGACGAACAGGTCCGAGCCTTCGACAAGCTCGATGCCCATGGCCTGCGCCAGGTAGGCATGCTCGAAATAGGCGCTGTTGAACACGCCAGGCGTCAGCAGCGCGATCACCGGCGCATCGCCCGGGCGCGGCGACAGCGCGGCCAGGGTCTCGTAGAGCTGGCTGGGGTATTCGTCCACCGGCAGGATCGAGCTGGTCTCGAACAGTTCCGGGAACACGCGCTTGGCCACCATGCGGTTCTCCAGCATGTAGCTCACGCCGGAGGGGATGCGCAGGTTGTCCTCCAGCGCGTACAGCGTGCCGTCGGCATCGCGCACCAGGTCCGAGCCGCAGATGTGCGCCCACACGCCCAGCGGCGGCGAGATGCCCACGCACTGCGGGCGGAAGTTGACCGAGTCGGCCAGCAGCATCGCCGGGAACACCTTGTCCTTGACGATCTGCTGCTTGCCGTAGATGTCGCCGATGAACAGGTTCAGCGCCTGCATGCGCTGCTTGAGGCCGGCCTCGGTGACCTCCCACTCGCGGCGCGGGATGATGCGCGGGATCAGGTCGAAGGGCAGCGTGCGGTCGACGTTGCGGCCATCGGAATAGACGGTGAAGGTAATGCCCATGACCCGGGCGGTGACGTCGGCGGCCAGCTGGCGCTCGGCCAGTTCGCGCCCCGAAAGGCCTCCCAGGTACTCGACCAGTCGGCGCGCGGCGGGACGCGGCTGGCCGTCGGCCTGGATCAGCTCGTCAAACGTGGAAGTCCGATACTTCGCCCAGTCCATTCGCTCCGTTCCGATGCCCTTGCAGCCAGCGGAAAGCGGTCGCGAAAGGGTTCTTCGGCAACATGCCCGCAAACCATGACCGGCGTCAAGCAATCGCGTCGGCGCGTCGGACCGCCCGGCGATGCCACAATCCGGGTCCGTTTCGTCGCTCGCAACCGCCATGTCCGACCAACCCCGCGTCGCCCTGATCACCGGTGCCGCCAAGCGCATCGGCGCGGCCATCGCCCGCGCCCTGCATGCCGACGGCTACGCGCTGGGCCTGCATTACCGCGGCTCGGCGCAGCAGATGCAGGCGCTGGCCGACGAACTGGAGGCCGCGCGCCCGGGCAGCACGCTGGTGCTGCAGGCCGAGCTGGCCGACACCGAGCGGCTGCCGGCGCTGGTCGAGGACACGGTGCGGCGCTTCGGCCGGCTCGATGCCCTGGTCAACAACGCCTCGGCCTACTACGCCACGCCGATCGGCACGGCCACGCCCGAGCAGTGGGACGCGCTGTTCGCCTCCAATGCGCGCGCGCCGTTCTTCCTCTCGCAGGCAGCCGCCCCGCACCTGGCGGCCAGCCGCGGGGCGATCGTGAGCATCGCCGACATCTACGCCCAGCGTCCGCTGCCCGAGCACACGCTCTACTGCATGGCCAAGGCCGCGCTGGTGATGATGACCCAGTCGCTGGCGCGCGAACTGGGCCCGCGGGTGCGGGTCAACGCGATCGCGCCGGGCAACATCCTGTGGTCGGAGAACCCGACCAAGGCCGAGACCGAGGCCCTGCTGCGCGAGCGCGTGCCGCTGCAGCGGCAGGGCGCGCCGGAGGACATCGTCTCGGCGGTGCGCTGGCTGCTGGACGGCAATGCCTACATCAACGGCCAGGTGGTGGCGATCGACGGCGGGCGCTCGGTGTTCGTGTAGCGCGCGGGCGTGGGCGCGTGTGACAGCGGGCGTGCCGGGTTGGAGCCGCCATGGCGGCGATGGGGCTCTCCCGGTAAGGCCGCATCGCCGCCATGGCGGCTCCCACGCAGCTCGATCAGGCCAGCGCAGTCCCGCGCAGCTGATCCAGCACGTCCTGCATCAGGTCCAGGAACAGCGCGTGGCCCAGCTTGCGGTCGTCGCGCCACAGCACGATGCCGTGGCCGTCGCATTCGCAGGCCAGGTCGAGGTCGATCACGCAGTCGGCCGCATTCGGCGTGCGGCCCAGCGCGGCCTCGATCTGCTTGAGCCGCGCCGGCAGCGCCTCGCGCGTCAGCGCGGTGGCCAGCACCACAGCCTGATTGTGGAAATGGCGCGCATCGCCGGGGCTGACGCTGGGCCCGCTGACCCGGCGCGAGACCGCCTCGATCAGGCCTTCGACCGCCAGCGATTCGATCGCCCGTTCCAGCACCAGCGGCGAGGCCAGGCTGGTGCCGAGCAGCAGCACGTAGCGGTGGGTCTTCATGCGGCGTGGCGCACGATGCGCACGCCCACCCCGCGCGCGGCCGGCACGGCCTGCGGCTTGGTCACGCGCAGGGCGATGCGGCGGATCGGGAACTCCCGCAGCAGTCGCGCGGCAACGGTCTCGGCCAGCGCCTCGACCAGCGCGAAGGCCGAGCCGGCGCAGGTCTGCTCGATCGCCTCGGCCACCACCGCGTAATCCACCGTGTCGCCCAGCGCATCGCTGCTTCCGGCCGCGCGCGTGTCCATGGTCATCTCCACGTCGAACACCAGCGGCTGCGGACCGGTCCGCTCGAAGTCGTATACGCCGATCAAAGCCTGCGTCCGCAGCCCGTCGATGAAGACCACATCGTCCATCGCGCTCATGCGTCCACGCGCGCGCCGGCCATCCGCGCCAGCCGCAGCTGGAACAGCACCTTGGTCACCAGCAGGCGCTCCTCGATGGGCTTGAGCACCAGGTCGTTGGCGCCGTCGCGCAGCAGTTCGGCCTGGTTGTCGCGGTTGCTGTCGCCGGTCATCACCAGGATCGGCAGGCGCCGCTTGCCGTAGTCGAAGTCCACGCGCACGCGCCGGACGATGTCCACGCCGCTCAGCTCGCCCTTCAGCGTGACATCGGTCAGCACCACGTCGAAGCGGGTGGCCGACAGGCCCAGGCATTCGGCGGTGAGCAGGGCGAAGGCGTCCTCGGCGCGCAGCACGTGGACCACCTTCAGCCCGTGCCGCTCGAGCATGCGCGTGGTGGTCTCGGCCACCACGCGGCTGTCCTCGACATAGAGCACGGTCGAGCCGGGCACCGGCTCGGGCTGCACGTAACCATGGATGAAGGCGGCCAGCGCCTCGTGGCCCAGCGCCTTGTCGAAGTAGTCGGTGACGAACTCGGTGAAGCGGCGCTCCTCCAGATGCTGCTGCGCCTCGCCGGAGACCACGATCACCGGCACGTAGGCCTGACCGGCGGACTCGCGCACCGCACGCGCCACTTCCAGCCCGCTGCCGCTCTTGAGCGACAGCGCGGTGGTGACCAGGTCGACCGGGCCTTCGGCCAGCGCCTGGCGCGCTTCGGCCAGGCTCGCGCAGCCGACCACCTGCACCTGCGGCAGGTCGCGCTTGAGCACGTCGGCGATCAGCTTGCGCACCATCTTGGAGCCGTCGACCACCATGACCCTGGGGGCGTCGCTGATCAGGTGCCGCAAGTCTTGGGGGGCCATAGGCGCTGTGCGGTCAGGTGTCGGTCGGGCGGGTCTGGCGCAGGTAGTGCCCGGTCACCCACCAGGCCCCCAACCAGCCGATGATCAAGGCCGCCACCAATACCAGACCGGCGCGCACCGGGTCCAGCCCATCGAGCGCGAAGCTGCTGCCGTAGCTGTGCGCCAGCGCCTCCAGCGGCGCGCGCAGGGCGGCACCGGCCACCAGCACCAGGCCCAGCGCCAGCAGCCCGGCGCCCAGGCCGTACCAGGCGCCCAGATAGATGAAGGGGCGGCGGATGAAGCCGTCGCTGGCGCCCAGCAGCTGCAGTACGCCGATCTCCTCGCGCCGCGACTGGATGTCCAGGCGCACCGTGTTGCCCACCACCAGCGCCGCGCCCAGGCCGAACAGCGCCGCAAGCACCCACACCAGCCGCGTGCCGAAGTGCAGCCAGCCATCCAGGCGCTGGCGCCAGACCGCGTCGTGCTGGACCACGTCGGCCTCGGGCAGCTGGCCCAGCGCCTCGGCCAGCGCCGCGTCGTCGCCACCGGGGATCACCACCAGCTGCGCCGGCAGCGGGTTCTCGTCCAGCGCATCGATGGCCGCATCCAGCCCGCTGAGCCTGCGGAAGTCGGCCAGGCCCTGCTCGGGCGTGCGCAGGTCCACGCGGGCCACGTCCGGGCGCGCACGGACTTCTTCGGCCAGCGCGCGGGCGCGCTCGGGCGAGGTGTCGCGCTTGAGGAACACGTCCACCTGGCGCGAAGCCTGCACGCTGCCGGCGAAGTGCTGCACGTTGCCCAGCGCCAGCCACAGGCCCAGCGGCAGGGCCAGCGCCACCGCCATCACGCCGATGGTCAGCGCCGTGGACCAGGGCCGGCGCAGCGCGCGGCCCAGGCTGGAGACGAAGCTGTACAGATGTTGGTCCAGCCAGATGCCCACGCCCGAGCGCGGGCCGGCGACGCGGCGGTTGGGTTCGATCTTCGGGCCCGGTTCGTCGCTCATGCGCGCACCCCTACGGAACTTGCAGCAGTCATGGCCATTACTCGGCCAGGTCGTCGGGGCTGATGTCGTCCATCAGCCGGCCATGGTCCAGGATCAGCACGCGCTTGCGCATGCGCTTGATCAGGGCCAGGTCGTGGCTGACCACCAGCACCGAGGTGCCGCGCTCGGGCATGGAGGCGAACAGCGACATGATCTCGGCGGCCAGGGTCGGGTCGAGGTTGCCGGTGGGCTCGTCGGCGACCAGCAGGCGCGGCTCGGACACGATCGCCCGGGCGATGCCCACGCGCTGCTGCTCGCCGGCCGAGAGCTGGGTCGGCAGCGCGCGCTCGCGATGGCCCAGGCCCAGGCGGGTCAGCACCTCGCGTACGCGCTTGCCGATGTCGCCGCGGCGATCGCCGCGCAGGATCAGCGGCAGGGCCACGTTCTCGGCCACGGTGCGGTCGGTGAGCAGGCGGTGGTCCTGATGCACTGCGCCGACATGGCGCCGATGCAGCGGGATCTGGCGGCCGCGCACCTTGAGCAGGTTGCGCCCGTCGAACACCACCGCGCCGCGGCTGGGCCGCTCGCTCAGGTGCACCAGCCGCAGCAGCGTGCTCTTGCCGGCGCCGGAGTGGCCGGTGACGAACAGCATCTCGCCCTCGCCCACCTCGAAGCTGACATCGGACAGGGCCTCATGGCCCCCGGGATAGAGCTTGCTGACGTTTTCGAAGCGCAGGACGGTCATGCCGCGATTATGCCCGCGCGACGCGAAGAACGAGTGCGTGACCCGCGGAGCGGGAAGAGGAGCGAGGAACGCGCGGCGGCGAAGCGGCCGCAGCGCCGATGCGTTGCGCGCCGCCTCGCCCGCGTTCCTCTCCCGTCAGCCGCCGACCAGCGACTTGATCTTGCGGCCCAGGCGGGTCAGGAACGAGTCGTTGCCCGCGGCCGACGCGGCGGCCGGGGCCGGCTTGGCCTTGGCGACCGGCGCGGCGGCCGACGGCTCGGGCTTGGCGCGCGGCGCGCGCGGGCCAGCGGCGCCGTTGCCGGAGCCGGCCGAGGGCTGCGCCGCGCCTTCGGCGCCTTCGACCGGACGGCCGTGGCGGCGACGACGGCGCTTGCGCGGGCGCTTCTCGCCCTGCGGCGCGTTCGGATCGTGCGGCGCCTCGCCGCCCACGGCGGCGGCCGGCACGGGACGCGGCGCTTCGGCCACCGGAGCGTCGGCGATCGGCGCCACGGCCGCCTCGCCGGCCACCGGCTCGCTGCGCGGACGGCGCGGCGGACGCGGGCCGCGGCTGCCGGCGCCATCGCGGGCGCCGCTGCGGCCGCCCTCACGCGAACCGCTGCGACCACCGCCGCCGGAACCGGAGCGCCCGCCACCACGGCGCGCCTCGTCGGCGGCCTTCTGCTCGCGCGCCTCGCGGAAGATCGCGCTGACGCTTTCGGCCTCGCCGTCGTCCTCGCCCGGCGGCAGCGGCGCGCGCTCGGGGCGCGGCAGCGCGGTCAGCAGCTCGGCGGTGACCGGCTCGACCGGGATCTTCTGCTCGATGTAGGCCTCGATGTCCGGCAGGCTCATCGCATAGCGCTCGCAGGCGAAGCTGATGGCGTCGCCCTCGGCCCCCAGGCGCGCGGTGCGGCCGATGCGGTGCACGTAGTCCTCGGCGTCGAACGGCAGGTCGTAGTTGTAGACGTGGCTGACGCCGTCGATGTGCAGGCCGCGCGCGGCCACGTCGGTGGCCACCAGCAGCTCGAGCTGGCCGGCCTGGAAGCGCTTGAGCAGGGTCTCGCGCTTTTTCTGCGGCACATCGCCGGACAGCACGCCGACGCGGTAGCCGGCGCGCTCCAGGGCCCGGGCCACACGCTCGACGAAGGCCTTGGTGTTGACGAACACCATCGTGCGCGCGCCCTCGCTGCGCGACAGCAGGCCCAGCAGCAGCGGGATCTTCTCGTCGTCGGCCGGCAGGTACATGCGCTGGCGCACGCGCGCGGCGGTGACCGTCTCGGCCTCGACGACCAGCTTCTCCGGTTCGTTCATGTGCTCGTAGGCCAGCTCCAGCACGCGGTGGCTGAGCGTGGCGCTGAACAGCAGCGTCTGGCGCGTAGTGCGCTCGGGCATGCGCCGCAGCAGGAAGCGGATGTCCTTGATGAACCCCAGGTCGAACATGCGGTCGGCCTCGTCCATCACGCACACCTCGCAGGCATGCAGGGACACGACCTTGTGCTGCTTGACGTAGTCGATCAGGCGGCCCGGCGTGGCGATGATGATGTCCACGCCCTGCTGCAGCAGCTCGCGCTGCTTGTCGTAGTCCACGCCGCCGTAGACCAGCGCGAAGCGCAGGCCCAGCGACGAGCCGAACTTGACCGCGTCCTTGTGGATCTGGATCGCCAGCTCGCGGGTGGGCGCCATGATCAGCGCGCGCGGATCCTCGGGCTTGCGGTCGGCCAGCGCCGGCCGGGTCAGCAGGCGGTTCATCACCGCCACCAGGAAGGCTAGCGTCTTGCCGGTGCCGGTCTGGGCCTGGCCGGCCACGTCGCGCCCGGCCAGCGCCACCGGCAGGGTCAGCGCCTGGATCGGCGTGCAGCGGGAGAACCCGGCCGCTTCCAGCCCGGCCAGCAGGTCCGGATGCAGGGGAAAGGAGTTGAAGGTGACGTCGGTAAGAGGCTTGTCGCTCATGAATTCTCTTTGCGCCGGGGCCCTGGGGCGGCGGCGGGCTGAAGGGGGCGGAGAGGTCCGCTTGCATCGCCGGCAACCCGGTCGCACACTGGCGCCCTCGATGCCGGGTGGCGCGGCCTCCCCCTAAGCATGCAGGGCTTGATCGGGCCGCGAAACACCCCATTTTACCGCATCCGGCGGCCATCTTCCGGCCCCGCACCGCGAAACTCCCACGGAGACCCCCTGATGAACGACAAGGTGACCCACGTCGGCGACGCCGATTTCGACGCTGCCGTGCTGCAGTCCGACGAACCCGTCCTGGTCGATTTCTGGGCCGAATGGTGCGGCCCCTGCAAGATGATCGCCCCGGTCCTGGACGAACTGGCCGACGCCTACGAGGGCCGCCTGAAGGTGGTCAAGCTCAACGTCGACGACAACCGCGCCACGGCGATCAAGTACCACGTGCGCAACATCCCGCTGCTGCTGCTGTTCAAGGACGGCCAGGTCCAGGCGACCCAGGTCGGCGCCGTCGGCAAGGGCCAGCTGACCCAGATGATCGACAAGGCCATCGGCGCGCAGGCCGCCTGATGCCCCGCCCCGCGGCGTCCCGCGGGGCCTGAATCCGCTGCAAACCGATGCCGGAGCGCGCTTGAAGCCGTTCCGGCGCGGTGCTAAGGTCAAGATATCCGGCGCTTGGGGTTCTCGCGCCGCACCCCTTCTGCAACACCACCCACCGTCACTTCAACAGCCGCCCGCGCCCCTTCACGTGCCGCCGGCAGGCTCGCAACCTCTTAAGCGAGGAATCGCCCTTTGTCCGACAGCAACGAAACCGGCGTCGCCACCGCCGAGAAGCGCGTGCGCAAGCCGCGCGTGAGCAAGACCGCCAAGCCCGACGCCATCGCCCAGCCCGACCTGGCCCTGGACAGCGCGCCCCCCGCGCCCAGGCCCGCCCCGGCGCCGGAAGCCAGCGCGCCCCTCCCGGCAGCGCCGCCCGCCGCACCGGTCGAAGCCAGCGCGCCGCGCAACGAAGGCGGCGGCGACGGCGCGCCGAACGAGCCCCGGCAGGCCCCGCAGGGCCAGAGCGGTGAGGCCAACGGCAACGGCCAGCACAACAATCCGCAGCGCTTCCAGAACAACAACCAGAACCACCAGAACGGCCAGCAGCAGGGCCAGGGCAACAACCGCCGCGAGCGCTTCCGCAATCGCCGCGACCGCGAGCGGGGCCGCAACGACCGCTACAACGACGGTCTGCCGCAGGACGGCGCCAGCGAGACCTTCGTGCCGCGCCCGCATCCGCAGGTGCCCGAGGGCTTCCCGCAGTACTCGCTGAGCGATCTGAAGAAGATGCCGGCGCACAAGCTGATCGAGATCGCCGACCAGCTGCAGATCCAGGAAGGCGTGGCCCGCGCCCGCAAGCAGGACGTGATCTTCGCCCTGCTCAAGGTGCTGACCCGCCACGGCGAGGGCGTGGCCGCCGACGGCGTGCTGGAGATCCTGCCCGACGGCTTCGGCTTCCTGCGCGCGGCCGAGGCCAGCTACCTGGCCGGCCCGGACGACACCTACATCTCGCCCAGCCAGATCCGCCGCTTCAACCTGCGCACCGGCGACCACATCGCCGGCCGCATCCGCTTCCCCAAGGATGGCGAGCGCTACTTCGCGCTGAACATCGTCGACACCATCAACGGTGAGCCGATCGAGGCCAGCAAGGGCAAGGTGCTGTTCGAGAACCTCACCCCGCTGTTCCCGCGCAAGCGCTTCCACCTGGAGCGCGGCAACGGGTCGTCCGAGGACATCGCCGGCCGCATCCTCGACCTGATGGCGCCGCAGGGCAAGGGCCAGCGCTCGCTGATCGTCTCCCCGCCCAAGGCGGGCAAGACGATGATGATGCAGCAGATCGCCACGGCCATCACCACCAACCACCCCGACGTGCACCTGATCGTGCTGCTGATCGACGAGCGTCCGGAAGAAGTGACCGAAATGCAGCGCACCGTGCGCGGCGAGGTCATCAGCTCGACCTTCGACGAGCCGGCCGCGCGCCACGTGCAGGTCGCCGAGATGGTGATCGAGCGCGCCAAGCGCCTGGTCGAGCACAAGAAGGACGTCGTGATCCTGCTCGACTCGATCACCCGCCTGGCCCGCGCCTACAACAACGTGGTGCCGTCCTCGGGCAAGGTGCTCACCGGCGGCGTGGACGCCAACGCCCTGCACCGCCCGAAGCGCTTCTTCGGCGCGGCGCGCAACGTGGAGGAAGGCGGCAGCCTGACCATCATCGCCACCGCCCTGGTCGACACCGGCAGCGCGATGGACAAGGTGATCTACGAGGAGTTCAAGGGCACCGGCAACTCGGAAATCCACCTGGATCGCCGCATCACCGAGAAGCGCGTCTACCCGGCCATCGCGGTCAACCTCTCCGGCACCCGCCGCGAGGACCTGCTGATCGAGCCGGACCTGCTGCAGAAGATCTGGATCCTGCGCAAGCTGCTGCATCCGATGGACGAAATCGCCGCGATGGAGTTCATGCTGGACAAGATGAAGAACACCAAGTCCAACGACGAGTTCTTCAGCTCGATGAAGCGCTGAACCGCGCCTCTAGCAGCCCAACAAGGAGCCCCGCATTGCGGGGCTCTTTGTTTTTCTCCCAGCCTGTGTGCGGGAATGACTCCAATGTGCGGAGTCGGTAAAGCCGGCTTCGGTGAACAGACGGCCCGGCCGGGCGCGGCTCCCCGGCTCGGCCCGCCATCCCTGGCGGACTCGCCGACGCGAGCCAACTTGGCCCGCTCCCCGGCCGGGTCGAGGCGCTGCGAGCGTGCAGATCAGGACTTCTTCCAACGAAGCCATTGAGCAAGCGCTCTGCCCCCTCCCTTCCGCCGCAGGCGAAGGGGAGCTCGAAGTCGCGAACTAGCGACTGAGGGGGTGAGGTGCTTTTGCTGTTGCTTCGGTGGCTTGACCGGTAAAGCTCCGACCCCTCCCCGTCCCTCCCCTGCGCTGCGCGCAAGGGAGGGGGCCTCAAGTCGATACCCTCCCGTCACCGATCGCGCTCTGCGCATGGGCGAGGGTCTCGAACGACCGCGCAAACCGAAGCCCTTGACCTGACGCGCGAGGCAGCGGTCCGGCGGGCCGGGGCCGCGACCAGCGAGGCAGGACGCCGAGCGCCCGAATCAGGGCAGGATGCCCTGATCGAGGGATAAGCGGCCCCCGCCCGCCGGACCGCTGCCCATCCGAAGCCGCACCGCTCACCTGCAACGCAATCTCAGGATCGCGAGCAGAGCCGGTTCTTGGTGCTTCGAACGAAAGTCCCTGGGTTCCCGCGTTCGCGGGAACGACGATGGAGGTGTGTAAGTCGGGGCAGATGCCATGACCGAGGGACAAGCGAACATTACCCGCCGGAGCGCTGCACCTCCGAAGCAGGAGCGCGCCCGCGCTAGCCCTGGCCGAGATCGGTCCGCAGGCGGATCGCGCCTTCGCCGACCGGGGCGAGCGTCCCGGCCTGGGCGGCATCCACGTCCTGGGCGCGGGCCAGTTCGGGCCGCAGCCACGGCGCCGGCATGTGCGGACCGGGGATGTAGGGCTCCCAGGTGCCGTAGCCGGGGCGCTGGCGCGCGAGCGAATACTCGATCGGCACGCGCGAGGTCCAACCGCCCTCGGGATGCTTGGGATCATTGGCGGACGGCGTGAACTGCCAGGCCCGCGTGGCGGCGATGGCCGACTGCTCCAGCACCTTGCGCCAGCGCGCCATCTCGCGCCCGTTGGCCAGCACGCGCAGATTGGTCTGCTCGGCGAAGGCCTGCTGCACCTTGCCGTCCGCGCCGACCTTGATCAGCAGAAAGACCGTGCCCGACACGTTGGACGCCGCGGCCACCGCCGGATAGGCCGGCGGCGGCATCTTCTGCTGCTTGAGCCAGGTCGCATCGACCTCCTCGTCCTGGTCGCCGGTGAAGGACGCGCTGCGGATGCTCAGCACGTAGTTGCCGTCCGCGCGCTTGTACGCCACCAGCCGGATGCGCATGCGCGAGCGCACCTCCGCCGGCTTGCCCTCGACCAGGATCGGCTCGAACTCCCAGCTGGGCACGGCGCGGTCGACCAGCTGCATGACGTCGCTGGACAGCTTGTCCGGCTGATCGATGTGGAAGTCCCTGACCTTGCCGTCGCCGGCGATGCGGATGTCGCCGGTGACGACGAGGCTGGATTCCAGCGTTTCCCGTACTTCGCTCCGGGTCTGCGCGAACGCGGCGGCGCCTGCGATCGCGAGCAGCGCGCCGCAGCAGGCGGCCACGAATCCGTTGGGCATGCGCATGGTCGATCCCTGTCCACGATGAGGCGTCGAGCTTGCCGCGCCGGCGGAACGACGACAAGTGCCGTCCGGCACAGCGCAGGCCATGACAGTGCAGTCCACGCGCGCGGCCGGTCAGGCGCGCGCGCGGCGCATAATGGGACAGGTGCGTAAGGAATCTGGATGAACGACGGCGGTCTGCAACTTGCGCTGGTGTTCCTGCTGGCCGGCGTGGTGGCCGTGCCGGTGTTCAAGCGCTTCGGGCTGGGTGCGGTGCTGGCCTACCTGGTCGCCGGCGCGCTGCTGGGGCCCCATGGCTTCGGCTTCGTGCGCGATGCCGAGCGCATCCTCAACGCCTCCGAAGTAGGCGTGGTGATGCTGCTGTTCGTGATCGGCCTGGAGCTCTCGCCCTCGCGGCTGAAGGTGATGCGCAAGCCGGTGTTCGGCACCGGTGGATTGCAGGTGCTGCTGACCACGCTGCTGCTGGGGGCGATCTGCCTGTGCCTGGGCCTGGGCTGGAAGAAGGCGCTGGTGATCGGCATGGGCCTGGCGCTGTCCTCCACCGCGGTCAGCCTGCAGCTGCTGGCCGAGCGCAAGGCGCTGGCCACCGACTACGGCCGCACGGGCTTTGCCGTGCTGCTGTTCCAGGACCTGGCCGCGATCCCGCTGCTGGTGGCGATCCCACTGCTGGGCGGCGCCAAGAACCAGACCCTGAGCTGGGCGACGGTGCTGGAGGCGGTCGGCGCGATCGTGCTGGTGGCGCTGTTCGGCCGGCTGGCGCTGCGGCATCTGTTCCGCATCGTGGCGCGCACCCGCATGCCCGAGGTGTTCACCGCCAGCGCGCTGCTGGTGGTGCTGGGCACGGCCTGGCTGATGCAGCTGGCCGGGCTGAGCGCGGGCCTGGGCGCGTTCCTGGCCGGCGTGCTGCTGTCCGACTCCGAGTTCCGCCACGAACTGGAATCGCAGATCGAGCCGTTCAAGAGCCTGCTGCTGGGCCTGTTCTTCATCGCCGTGGGCATGTCCATCGACATCGACCGCATCCGCGCCGAGCCGCAGATCATCGCCGCCGGCGTGCTGACCCTGCTGCTGGTCAAGGCCGGCGTGCTGCTGGCGCTGGGCCGCTGGCAGGTGCGCATGAGCTGGCGCGCGGCGCTGAAGCTGGGCGCGGTGCTGTGGCTGGGGGGCGAGTTCGCCTTCGTGGTGTTCAACCAGGCCGCGCAGGCGGACCTGCTGAGCGGGCAGCAGCGCGACCGGCTGGTGGCGATGGTCGGCCTGTCGATGGCCGCCACGCCGCTGCTGCTGATCGCGGCCAGCCGCTGGCTGGACCAGGCGCCGGCCGCGCCCAAGCGCGCCTTCGAGGAGGTCGAGGACCTGCAGCCGCGCGTGCTGATCGCCGGCATGGGCCGCTTCGGCCAGATCGTCGCGCGCCTGCTCACCGCCCAGCGCGTGTCCTTCGTCGCGCTGGAACACAGCCCCGAACAGGTGGACACCCTGCGCCGCTTCGGCAATGCGCGGCTGTTCTACGGCGATCCCACCCGGCCCGACCTGCTGCGCGCGGCCGGCGCGCAGCACTGCAAGGTATTCGTGGTGGCCATGGACGACCCGGACACCAACATCCGCTGCACGCGCCTGATCCGGCGCATGTATCCGGCCGCCACGGTGCTCAGCCGCGCGCGCAACCGCCAGCACGCCTGGCGGCTGATGGACCTGAGCGCCGAACCCTTCCGCGAAACCTTCGGCTCCAGCCTGGAAATGGGCGAGCGCGTGCTGACCGCGCTGGGCGTCGACGAGGAGGAGGCCGCGCGGCAGGCGCGGCGCTTCCGCGCGCACGACGAGAAGCTGCTGCGCGAGCAGTACCTGGTCTACGACGACGACGCGGCACTGATCCAGACCGCGCGCGATGCGCGCCGCGACCTGGAAAAGCTGGTCGCGGCCGACACGGCGCCGCCGGCCGCGACGGACGCCCCTCCCTCTGCGACGACGACGGAGAAGCCGCCGGCCGGCGACTGAGGCCGCGCCGGCGCTCAGCCCAGGCGCGCGCCGTTGGGCACGGGACGCTCCAGCGTGGTGATCACCACGCCCTGCTCGGTGTAGGCGCCGGTCAGCAGGAACTGCGACTTGAACGGCCCGATCTGCTTCTCCGGGAAGTTCAGCACCGCCACGATCTGTTGGCCGACCAGGTCCTCGGGCGCATACAGGCTGACGATCTGCGCGCTGGTCTTGCGCTGGCCGTAGGGGCCGAAGTCGGCCCAGACCTTGTAGGCCGGCCGGCGCGCCTCGGGAAACGGCTCAACCTTGAGAATGGTGCCGGCGACCAGCAGGACCTTCTCGAAATCGGCCCAGGTGATGGGAGCGGCATCGGCGGCGGGCACGTCGGACATCGGCGGGGGATCCAGCGGGAGGAAGCGGTGCGCGCGCCTTCAGCGCGGGTCGCGCAGGAAGCGCGCGATCGGCGCGCCGGCGCCCGGCACCCCGGCCGGCGCCAGTTCGCCCGCCACATCGACGAAGCCGCGCATGATCGCGATGTCGCGCGGGATGCGGTTGAGCGCGTCGCGCTGGTCGGGATCGGCGCCTGCGCGCAGCAGGCGCTGGACCACGCGCAGCAGGCCGTGCAGCGCGGCCAGGTGCAGCGGGCCGAAGCCGCGCGGGTCGCGCACGTCGAGCGCGACGTCTTCCTGGAGCAGGCGCTCAAGACCGGCCAGGATCACGTCCTCGTCGCAGACGGTGCCCGGCTCGGCGCGCGCGCCCAGCAGCAACAGCAGCGGGGTGACGGTGCCCGGGTCCGGGCCGTCGGGCTGCGCGCCGGCCAGCAGCAGGGTGTCGAGCAGCGCCAGCAGGCGCGGCCGATCGCGGGCGATGAAGCCGAACAGGCCCGCGCAGTGCAGCGCGGTCAGGCCCTGGGCATCGACCGCGTGGACGTCGGCGCCGGCGGTGAGCAGGCGCGCGGCGACATCGGGCAGGCCCAGTGCGGCGGCCAGCATCAGCACGCTGACCTCGCCGGGCAGGCGGTGTTCGAGGCTGGCGCCGGTCTCGAGCAGGGCGCCGACGATGGCGGTCTGGCGCATGCTCACCGCCGCCGACAGCGGCGTGGCGCCCGTGCGCGCCGGGCGCTGCGGATCGGCACCGCGCGCCAGCAGCAGGTCGACCACCGCGCCGTGGCCGCCGCCGGCCGCGCGCAGTAGCGCGCTGCAGCCCTGTGCGTCCTGCGCGTCCACCTCGAAGCCCAGGTCCAGCAGGCGGCGCACCGCGTCGGCGTCGCCGGCCTTGGCCGCGGCCGGCAGGTCGGCCGGCTGCAGCGCGCGGCGCGGCAACGGCCAGACGCGCCAGTCCAGCCAGTCGGCCAGGTCGCGGCGGCCGGCCGACAGGGCCACGCCCAGCGGCGTCTGGCCGTCGGCGGCGCGCGCGTCCGGCGAGGCGCCGGCCGCGATCAGGCGCCGCACCATCGCCACATTGCCCAACGCGGTCGCCAGGTGCAGCGCCGACATGCCGCGCGCGTCGCGGGCCTCGCGGTCCACGCCGAGCGCCAGCAGGGCCTCGACCAGCGCCGGCCAGTCCAGCCGCACGGCCAGCGGCAGCGCGCGGTCGCCGCCGGGCGCGGGGGCGAAGGGATCGGCGCCGCGGGCCAGCAGCTCCAGCGCCAGCGCGGACAGCTCCGGCCGGGTGCGCGCATCGGAGGCGAGGCAGGCGGCCAGGAAGCGCGCCAGCCCGGCGCTGCCGGCCGGCGAGAGGCCGGCATCGAGCAGCACCCGGATCACCGGCAGCGCCGCCGGCCCGCGCGCCAGCGCCGCCAGCAGCGGCAGGTCGCCGCGCACGTCGGGCTGTTCGCCCGAGGCGCCGTGGCGCAGCAGCCAGGCCACCGCGTCGGCCTGCGCCTGCAGCGCCGGGGCGTGCAGCAGGCTGCCCAGCTCCTGCGGCGAGCACAGCCGCACCAGCGCGTCCAGGCCGCGCCGTTCGCCGCGCTCCAGCGCCTCGCGCAGCAGGCCCAGCGGCGCCTGGTCCGGCGGCGGGGCGTGGGTGTCGGCCGCGGAGACGGCGGTCGGCAGCGGGTAGTCGGGATCGAGCTGGGAGACCAGCGCCCAGCGCCCGGCCGCGGCGGCCAGATCGGCGGCGCGATGGCCAGCCAGGTCGCGCTGTTCGGGGTCCACGCCGAGTTCCAGCAGGCGCTTGACCACCGCGGGCACGACCTGCTCGGCGGTGCTGGCCAGCAGCAGCGCGTTGCGGCCGCGGGCGTCGACCGCGGCCAGGTCGGCGCCGGCCGAGGCCAGGGTGTCCAGCGCGGCGACCCGGCCGCTGCGCGCGGCCTCCAGCCACGGCGTGGCGCCGGCGGCATCGCGCGCATCGACCGTGGCCCCGGCCGCCAGCAGCGCGGCCAGGATCTCGGCATGGCCGGCCAGCGCGGCCTCGTGCAGGGCGCTGCGGCCCTGCGCGCCGAGCGCATTCACCTTGGCCTTGTGCTTGAGCAGCAGCTGCACGCCGGCGGCATCGTCTTCCTCGGTCCCGGCGGCGGCCAACAGCACCGGCTGTCCGCCGGCGGGCTCGGGGCGGGCGCCGCGTTCGAGCAGGAACTTGGCCAAACGCCAGTTGCCGGCGATGCAGGCGATGCCCAGCGGAGTCAGGCCGTCGTGGTTCAGCGCGTCCAGTTCGGCGGCGGCGTCGCGCAGCAGCGCGGCCACGCCGGGGTCGGAGCTGCGCGCGGCGTGATGCAGGGCGGTGTTGCCCTCGCGATCGGCCTGGCGCGGATCGGCGCCGTTGGTCAGCAGCGTGGTCACCGCATCGGGGCGGCCGTGCCAGCTGTCGCGGGTCGCCGCCAGCAGCGGGGTCATGCCGGCATGGGCCTGGTTGAGATCGATGCCCTTGGCGATCAGGGTGCGCAGCAGGCGCAGGTCGGGCAGCACGGCGGCCAGCACGGCCAGGCTGCGCTGGTCGCGCGCGTCCGCCGGCGGCAGGGCGCGCGGGTTGGCGCCGGCCTCGATCAGCTCCAGCGCGCGCTCGACCCGGCCGCTGCGCGCGGCCTCGTACAGCGCCGCGTCCTGGGCCGGGCCCGCCGACGCGTTCGCCGGTGCGGTCCGCGAGGCGGCGGCGGGCGCTGGCGCTGGTGCGGGCGCGGCCTGCGCGGCGGGCGTCGGCGCCGGGGCGAACGACGGCGCGCTCTTCTGGACCGGCCGGGCGACCGGCTTGGCCGGCATGTCCAGCACCGGCAGGCCGCCGGCGCGGGTGGCGCGCTGCAGGCCGGCGTGCAGCAGCGGCAGCGCCAGCGCGTAGACGATGGCGCCGGCGGCGCGCAGCGTGCTGGGCCACAGCGCCGGCCAGGCCAGGCTCAGCCCGCCGCCGATGGCCAGCGCCACCGCCGCGGCCACGCCCAACCCGCGCAGGTCGCCGAGGTCGCGGTCGGCCATCGCGCGCCACTGGCGCGACAGCGCGCCGCCCTCGCGTTCGACCGCGAGCCACAGCGGCCAGGCGCGCCATGCGCCGATCAGGCAGACGCCGACCACCGCGCTCAGGCCCAGCGCCGCGCCCAGCGACCCGCCACTGCGCAGGGCCTGCAGCGGCCAGGCCAGCAGCGCGGCGGCGAGGACGAAGCCCGCGCCCCACACCGCCAGCAGCGGCACCAGGTCGCGCTTGAGGAAGTCGCGCCGCGCCGGCGCGCGGGTGCGCGCCTGCCAGGACACCGCCAGCGCCAGCGCCGGCTGGGCCAGCAGCGCGCCTACCGCGGCAACGGGTCCGCCGAAGAAGGTCAGTGCGGCCAGCGCAAGGCCGGCCAGCAGCGCCACCAGCGCCGCGCGGTTCGGCGGACGGACGGCGTCAGGCATCGGGCATCGGATCCTGGATCGCGGCCTGCGGCGGGAACTGCAGGTGGAAGCCGCGGCTGGCCAGGTTCTGGCGCACCACGGCCACGTCCTCGCGCGCCAGCCTGCGCTCGGGCGTCAGGGTCACTTCCAGCACGAAGGCCAGTTCGCCCAGCTGGCTGCGCAGCGGCGTTGGCAGGCGCGCGAAGTCGTCGCGCGCGGCCAGGTACAGGTACGTGTCGGCCTTGCGCAGGCTCTTGTAGACGAACGCATGCATCCGGGTGCGCGCGAATCCGATCGTGGGGAAAGTCGCACCGATTGTGCGGCAAAGCCCGCAGTGGCGAAACCCGAACCTGAGCGCACGCAACGCCACGCCCGCATGCACACGGTCACGCCAGGGCCGCTGGCTATACTCGAATGCCATCGACCGACACATACCTCTGGATGCCGTCTCCGTCCCGCATGACGCCCCTGGCGATCACGGCCTACACCGCCACCACCGCCCTGGGCCACGGCCGCCAGGCGCAGGCGCAGGGTCTGGAAGCCCGCCGCAGCGGCCTGCGGCACAACGACTTCGGCCCGGCGCCGCGCCTGGACTGCTGGATCGGCCGCGTCGAGGGCGTCGAGGACGTCGCCCTGCCGCCCGACCTGGCGCCGTGGGACTGCCGCAACAACCGCCTGGCCTGGCTCGCCCTGGGCCAGGACGGCGTGCTCGATGCGGTGCAGGCGGCCGGCCGGCGCTACGGCGCGGCCCGCGTGGCGGTGGTGATCGGCACCTCGACCTCCAGCATCGGCGCCAGCGAGGAGGCCTACACCCGCCTTGAGCAGGACGCCGAAGGCGAGCGCTTCCCCGAGGACCTGGCGCGCCCGATCGTGCACACGCCGCACTCGCTGGGCGACTTCGTGCAGCACGCCACCGGCCTGGCCGGGCCCTGCGTGACCGTGGCCACCGCGTGCTCGTCCAGCGCCAAGGTCTTCGCCCAGGCCGCGCGGCTGATCCAGGCCGGGCTGGTCGATGCGGCCCTGGTGGGCGGCGTGGACACGCTGTGCGGCAGCGTGCTGTACGGCTTCAACGCGCTGCAGCTGGTGTCCAGGAATCCGTGCATGCCCTTCGACGCCCACCGCGACGGCCTGTCGCTGGGCGAGGCCGGTGGTTTCGCCCTCCTCGAACGCGCCGGCGACGCCGACGGCGGCCTGCAGCTGCGCGGCTACGGCGAATCCAGCGATGCCCACCACATGTCCGCCCCGCATCCAGAAGGCCTGGGCGCGCAGCTGGCGATGGCCGACGCGCTGGCCCGCGCGGGTATCGCGCCGGCGCAGCTGGACTATCTGAACCTGCATGGCACCTCCACGCCGGCCAACGACACGGTCGAGGCGATCGCGGTGGCCAGGCTGTTCCCCGACGGGCTGCATGCGGCGTCGACCAAGGCCTGGACCGGGCACACGCTGGGCGCGGCGGGCATCGTCGAGTCGGTGTTCGCGCTGATCGCGCTGGACACCGGCTATCTTCCCGGCACCCTCAACGCCCGCACGCCCGATCCGGCCTGCGGTCCCCAGATCCGTTTCGCGCCCGAGCGGCGCCCGGTGCAGTACGCGATGAACAACTCCTTCGGCTTCGGCGGCAACAACTGCGCGCTGGTGTTCGGCCGCGCATGACCGCTTCCACCTTGAACGCCCGCGTGGCCGGCATCGGTTTCTGGTGCCGCGGCCTGCCCTCCTGGGACGCCGCGCAGGCCTACGCGCGCGGCGGCGCGTTGCCGGCCGATGCCCCGGCCAAGCCGGCGCCGCAGCTGCTGGCGCCCAACGAACGCCGGCGCGCGCCGGAGACGGTGGCCGTGGCGCTGGAAGTGGCGCTGGCCGCGTGCCAGGCCGCCGGACGCGACCCGGCGACGCTGCCGTCGGTGTTCACCTCCACCCACGGCGACCTGGCGATCACCGACTACATGTGCCGCCAGCTGGCCAGCGACCCGACCGGCATCTCGCCGATCCGCTTCCACAACTCGGTGCACAACGCCGCGGCCGGCTACTGGACCATCGGCGCGGCCACGCATGCGCCGGCCACCGCGATCAGCGCCTTCCACGGCAGCTTCGCCCAGGGCCTGCTCGAAGCGCTGACCCAGCTGGCCACCGGCACGCCGGAGGTGCTGCTGGTCGGCTACGACAGCCAGTCGGTGGGACCGCTGGGGCGCATTTCGCACAGCCAGGGTCTGCTGGGCGCGGCCCTGGTGCTCAGCGCAGGAGGCGAAGGCCTGGCGCTGCGCGCCACGGTCGGCACCGGCGGCGCCGACCGCGCGCCGGCCGGCCCGCTGGAAACCCTCGCCGCCGGCAACGCGATGGCGCCGATGCTGCCGCTGTTCGACGCCCTGGCGCTGGGCGCCGCGCACTGCCATCTCGATGCCGGCCACGGCGCGGTGCTGCAGGTGGAGATCGTCCGATGAGCCCGCTGACCATGAACGACGTGGCCGTGGTGATCCCCGCGCTCAACGAACGCCTGCGCATCCGCGAGGTGGTCGAGGACGCGCTGGCGGTGTGCCCGCGGGTGATCGTGGTCGACGACGGCTCCGACGATGGCACCAGCGACTGCCTGGACGGCCTGCCGGTGACGCTGATCCGGCATCCGCAGCGCCTGGGCAAGGGCGCGGCGCTGCGCAGCGGCTTCGCCGAGGCCGCCCGCCAGGGCGCGCAGGGCGTGCTGACCATGGACGGCGACGGCCAGCACCGGGCCAGCGATTTCCCGCGCATGCTCGAGGCCGCCAACGCCTACCCGGGCTGGGTGGTCAACGGTGCGCGCCTGCGCAAGCGCGCCAGCCAGCCGATCATCCGCCGCATCGGCAACGACTTCGGCGACTGGGGCATCGCCTGGGGCTGCGGCTTCCGCCTGGTCGATACGCAGAGCGGCCAGCGCTTCTATCCGCGCAGCGTGTTCACGCTGGAAGGGGTGGAAGGCGAGGGCTTCGTGTTCGAGGCGCAGATGCTGATCAGCGCCGCGCGCCAGGCCGGCGCGCGCGTGGTGTCGGTGCCGATCGAGACCCGCTATGCCGGCACCGAGCCGGGCACGTTCCGCAAGAGCCATTTCCGCCTGGTGCGCGACCTGTGCAGGATCACCACGCACGTGGTCGGCCAGGTGCTGCGCCATGGCCGGCTGCTGTCGGTCTACCGCGGCATCCGCGCCACCCGCCCGGTCATCCACGATCCGCAGGGCGAGTTTGCTAGGGTGCCGGCTCCCTCCCCTGCGGCGGACGCCTGAGATGAACGCGCGCACCGATGTGGCCATCCTCGGCGGCGGCCTGGCCGGACTGACCCTGGCCCTGCAGCTCAAGGCGCGGGATCCGGCCCTGGCGATCAGCGTGATCGAGCGTCGCGCCCACCCGGTGCGCGAAGGCGCGTTCAAGGTCGGCGAGTCGACCGTGGAGATCGGCGCGCACTATTTCAGCGACGTGCTCGGCCTGCGCGCGCACCTGGACGACGAACACCTGCGCAAGTTCGGCTTCCGCTTCTTCTTCTCCGAAGGCCAGTGGCAGATCGACCAGTGCACCGAACTGGGCGTGAGCCAGCTGCTGCCCACGCCGTCCTGGCAGATCGACCGCGGCCGCTTCGAGAACTTCCTCGGCGAGCGCGCGCGTGCGCTGGGCGTGGACTTCCTCGATGGCGCGAGCGTGCGCGGCGTGGACCTGGCCTCCGGTGAGGCCGATCACGGCGTGCGCTTCGAACGCGACGGCGCGGCCGCCACGCTGGACGCGCGCTGGGTGGTCGATGCCAGCGGCCGCGCCGGCCTGCTCAAGCGCAAGCTCGGCCTGGCCCAGCCCAACGCGCACCATGCCAATGCGGTGTGGTGGCGCGTGGAAGGCTTCATCGATCCCAACGCCTGGTCCGACGATCCGGCCTGGCTGGCGCGCTGCACGCCGCCGGACCGCTGGCGCTCGACCAACCACATGTGCGGGCCGGGCTACTGGTTCTGGTTGATCCCGCTGTCGTGCGGCGCGCATTCGCTGGGCATCGTCTGCGATGCCGACGCGCATCCGCTGGAGACGATGAACACCCACGCCAAGGCGATGGAGTGGCTGCGCACGCACCAGCCGCGCGTGGCCGCCGCGCTGGAGCGGCCCGAGCATGCGCTGATGGACTTCATGTTCCTGCGCGACTTCTCCTACGGCTGCAAGCAGGTGTTCTCCGGCGACCGCTGGGCGCTGACCGGCGAGGCGGGCGTGTTCCTGGACCCGTTCTATTCGCCCGGCAGCGACTTCATCGCCATCGCCAACGGTTACATCACCGACCTGGTCGCGCGCGATCGCGCCGGCGAAGGGATCGCACCGTACGCGGGCATCTACAACCAGCTCTACAGCGGCTTCTACGAGAACACCCTGACCCTCTACCAGGGCCAGTACCCGCTGTTCGGCGATGCCCAGGTGATGCCGGTCAAGGTGATCTGGGACTACACCTACTACTGGTCGCTGCTGGCGCCGCTGTACTTCGCCGGGCGCCTGACCGATGTGCCGCTGCTGGGACGGTTGCGGCCGCTGTTCCAGCGCGGGCGCGCGCTCAACTTGGCCGTGCAGGCCCTGCTGGCCGAATGGGGCCGGCGCAATGCGCCCCACCCTGCCCCGCTGACCGACGGCCGCCTGCTGGACCAGTACGCGATCGACTGGTTCTTCGAACTCAACCGCGCCTTGAACGACACGCTCGACCCCGACGCCCTGACCGCACGCCTGGCGTCCAACGTCGCGCGCATGGAATGGCTCGCCGGCGAGATCCTGGCCCGCGCCAATGCGGCGCATGCGGACCTCGGAGATCTTGGCCTAGACACACTGCTAGCCTCCTCCGAGATGCCATCTGGCCGTTCCTTGAGTGAAGTCTGGTACCAGTATGCAGACGCGGCATAGCGTAATTGCCGTAAAGAGAAACGCTGCAGCATTGCGATGTAAGCCAAGCTTGAGAGAGATCGTCCTCACGGTTTAAGCCATGCATCCGATGTCGCCTTGACGTGGTATAGAAAACGGACTAGTAGTGCTGTTGAAGATGCAGCATCAAAGTGCTGCTGATGCTAAAGCTGGCAGCGATCCGTGCCTGATGGGTGCACGCGGCTAAGCTATGGCTCGAAGGGAACTCGAAGCCAATGCAGTCATGACATGCTCATGCTGTTCCAAGGAATCTCAAGGAGGAGATGGATGTTCACTTCAAAGCTATCGTTTTTCCTGTCAGGCCTCTTGATTCTGACGAGCGCGACGTGGGCGACCGTGGCGACCGCCCAGGAAAGCGATCAAATGTTTTCGGTTTATACGCCGACCGGCGGCTTGTTCGGAACTTACGCAACTCAGCAGCAAGCAGAGGCTGCGATAAGAACAATTCCGGGGCCTTCCAATGCGGCGGATGCCTATCAGTATGTCACTGAAATCAAGGGCCAGTCCGTTACAGTCGACGGTCAGACCACAATCACATACTGGATGGGAAAGAAGGACAGAACATTCATTTTCTATGGGACGGGTGGACTCAGTGCCGAAACAGAAGATGAGTTGAATGTTCTCATGGTAGCCTCCTTTAACGCAGGCGAATCGCCACCCTGCTCTTCTTCCTACTTCTCACGCACAAGCGACTGGTACCCAAACCCATATGTGCAAGGATATGACGGATTCGATCTCGCCGATTATTCATATGGGGGTGAAACATATGACGATATCGACGGATCGTGCTCGCCTTACGCCAGTACATTTCAGGCGATGCGCGCTTCAATATGCCCAAACCCATACCTCTACTGGAAAAACAGTCAGAACGCATGCGTCAATGAGGAGATAACCGCGACCATTGTCACAAGCCAAACACAATGCGACGGTGCCGCAGGTGGGCCATCCGGGTTCGTAGGAAATCCCTGTGATGTCAAGACGGGGGAGAAGTTTGAGACAGAGGAGGACTTCAATCTCGGTTGGATCGCCTTGTCACGCTATTACCATTCAAGGGTCGCCAATGTATCCGGTGGCTTGGGGCTTGGCTGGTCTGATTCGCACCAGATACATCTTGCGATCAGCTCCTCCTCAGTCGGTTTGGTGGAAGGAAGCGGCTATGTGTTGCCCTTTCAAGCGGTTAGCGGCGGCTATAGGGCCGCCGATGGTAGCGGTGAGCGCTTGATCCAGATCGGAGACCAATGGAGGCTGTATCGCCAGGACGCCATATATACCTTCGACCAACTTGGTCACGTGATCTCGCGTGAGAATCAAGATGGTGCTGTCCTGTCCTACAGCTACGATGCGTACGGAAGACGCAGCTCGATCACTTCGCTTCAGGGGCGATCTGTCGAGTTCCAATACACAGATGCATCAAGTGATGCGCTCATTACCGGCATCTCTTCGGCCGGCGTCCAACTCGTAACCTATACCTACGACAATGGACGACTCAAGACCGTCACCTATCCGGATGGTGGGCAGCGCATATACCACTATGAAGACACGCGCTTTCCACGCCACCTAACAGGAATCACCGCCGAAGACGGCCAGCGATTCAGCATATTCGCATACGACGCCAAGGGGCGCGTGATCTCCAGCCAGCACTCCGGCGGTGCCGATGGCGTCACCCTGTCCTATTCGTCGACCGGCACCCTCGTCACCGACGCACTGGGTGAGCAGACAACCTACACTCTGACCGATGCGGGCGGCGGCACACCGAAAGTGTCGGCAATTGCCAACAGCGCCGGCACCGCAAGCTACGCGTACTACGACCAGGCGACCGACTTCCGCCGCCGCCTGGATACCAGTACCGATCGCAACGGCACGGTCACTAAGCACATTTATACGGAGACCACCGAATCCGGCGTCGCGATGAACGTCCAAACAGTGCAAGAAGCCTTCGGACTTCCCGGACAACGCACGTCCATCAGCCGCACACTGGCCGACTCCAACCGCACGTTCTCGGTTGAGAGCGATGCCCAGCTCACGTCCTACACGCGCAACGCACGCCTGCAACCAATCGCTATCACCGTCACCGACCTGGACTCTCAGGCATCGCGTGCCACCACCGTTACCTACTGCGAGGCCGCCGACGTGTCAGCCAGCGGCGGCACCTGCCCCATCCTGGGCCTGGTGAAATCGATCGACGGCCCGCGCACGGACGTGTCCGACCTCACCCAGTACGCCTACTATCCAGCCGATGGTGCCGGCTGCGCCACTGGCGGCAATTGCGCTTACCGCAGGGGCGACCTGTGGAAGGTCACCAACGCCCTGGGTCAGGTCACCGAGACCCTGGCCTACGATGCGGCCGGCCGGACGCTGTCGGTCAAGGATGCCAACGGCGTGGTCACCGACTACAGCTACAGCCCGCGCGGCTGGCTGACCGCCACCAAGGTGCGTGGCGCCGACAGCAGTACCGAGTCCGACGACCGGATCACGACCATCGACTACTGGCCCACCGGCCTAGTCAAGCAGGTCACTCAGACCGATGGCGCCTTGACTGCCTACACCTATGACGCAGCGCACCGCCTCACCGATATCGCCGACAACGCAGGCAACACCATCCACTACACCCTGGACAATGCCGGCAACCGGCTCAAGGAAGACACCAAGGATGCCAACGGCACACTCAAGCGCACCCTGAGCCGGGTCTACAACCAACTCGGCCAGTTGGCGACGCAGGCCGATGCAGTGGGCAATCCGACGGATTACGGCTACGACGCCAACGGCAACACGACTTCGGCCACCGATGCCCTGTCGCGGTTCACCCAGTCCGAGTACGACCCGCTCAACCGCCTCAAGCGGACGCTGCAGGACGTGGGCGGCATCGCCGCAGAGACCAAATTCGCCTACGACGCCTTAGGCCGTCTGACCGAAGTCAACGACCCCAAGGGCCTAAAGACCACCTACACCTACAACGGTCTGGGCGACCTGACGCAGCAGGTCAGTCCGGACACCGGCACCACCACCTACACCTACGACAGCGCCGGCAACCGGGTCACGCAGACTGATGCCGAGAACAGGGCTGCCACTTACGTCTACGACGCCCTGAATCGGCTGGCGGGGATTAACCGTGCCACGCCTGCGCTCGACGTCGCGTACACCTACGATGTCACTGAGGATGTCTGCAGTGTCGATGAGACCTTCTCGACCGGTCGCTTGACCAAGATGCAGGACGGCAGCGGCACCACGCAGTATTGCTACAACCGCTTTGGCGACCTGACCCGCAAGGTGCAGACCGTCAACGGCGTGGCCCTGACCTTGCGCTATAGCTATGCCCCGGGCGGCCAGCTCACCGCCATGACCTATCCCGATGGCGTCGTGGTGGACTATGTGCGCGACAGCCAGGGGCGGATCACCGAGGTGGGCGTCACACCGAATGCGGGCGCCCGCCAGGTGCTGCTCACCGGCGCGACCTATCACCCGTTCGGTCCAGCGGCGGGCTGGACCTACGGCAATGGCCGCCAAATGACCCGCACGCTGGATCTGGACTATCGTCCGGCCGCCATCCATGACGCCAGCACGGGCGGGCTCGCAGTCGGCTTCAACTACGACGAGGTCGGCAACCTGCTGGAGCTGACCCAGCCGGGCAGCACCTTGCCGCAGGTCGGCCTCGGCTACGACACCCTGGGGCGGCTGACCCAGTTCAAGGATGGCCCGACCGGAACGGTGATCGATGGCTACGGCTACGACAAGACCGGCAACCGGATCAGCCTGACCACGGCAGCGGGCACCTCGACCTACAGCTATCCGACCACCAGTCACCGGCTCACCAACGTCGGTGGCATTGCCCGCACCTACGACGCAGCCGGCAACACCACGGGCATCAACGGGACCGCCAAGCAGTTCGTCTACGACGACACGGGGCGGATGAGCAGCGTCAAAGCCGGCGGAACCACCACCCGCAACTACAAGTACAACGGCAAGGGCGAGCGCGTGCGCAGTTACCTGAGCACGGCCAACACCTACACCTTGTACGACGAGGCCGGCCACTGGGTCGGCGACTACGGCGCCAACGGCACCCCGGTCCAGCAGGCGATCTGGATGGATGATCTGCCGGTGGGCCTGCGCACCGCAGCCGCCGGCACCGTGAGCTACATCGAGCCCGACCATCTGGGCAGCCCACGCGTGGTCATCGACCCGGTGGCCAACACCGCGATCTGGAAGTGGGACATCAAGGGCGAAGCTTTCGGCGCCACGGCGCCAGACCAGGATCCGGATGGAAACGGCACCGCGTTCAACCTGGATATGCGGTTCCCTGGACAGCGCTACGATCAGTACGCGGAGCTCAACTACAACTACTTCCGCGACTATGAGCCTGACAGCGGACGTTACGTCCAGAGCGACCCGATTGGGTTGAGTGGTGGAATTAGCACCTACTCATACGCGGCAGCAAATCCACTAGTAATGGCTGATGCAACCGGCCTCGCCGCCGGGGATCGTTATAGGTCCGCAGATGTTGCTGCCGCCAATGCACTGGCCGACGTATTAGGAATTTCCATAGCGTCCGACCTTGAGTACGCGGGATGGGTATATAGAAGGAGCGATGGCTTCTATACCTATACCACGGGCAAACGAGGACTTACGCACCATTCAAACCCAGGCCAGAGGCCTTCGGGAGCTCTTGGGGTCTATCATACCCATGGCGCAGAGAGCGGCCCAGAATGGGGAGATGAGACTTTCTCGCGGACCGACCTGCAAAGCATTAACTACGGTGACAGTGCCTGGCTTGCAACGCCTTCCGGAAGAATTCTCAAGGCCGGGACCGTTGGTAATCCTTACGAAATATCTCCTGCATCAAGTAATAATGCAGATGCGGTTACTACATGCGGAGGCAGCAACTTTACCTTCGCAGAAAAAGTAATTCGTTACTTCGGAGGCGGGAAATGAAGAATTCATCGTTATTTCTATCCATTTTTTTTCTGAGCTACTCAAGCGCGGCCTCGTCTGGCGACTTTGAGCGAGCCTTCGAAGCTGGCAAGGTGGCGGCGCAGAACTTCGAGAAAAAGCTCATAGAAGAGAAAAACAAAGCAAAGCTCGATAAAGAAAATCTGGCGCTCGCCAACTACGTGTATGACTATAAAAATTACTCGATCGGATTGGCACAATCGTCGGACTCTTACATCGTGATTTTTTCTCTTAAAAGAGATAAGCACGAGGGTCCCATCCTAGGCGGAGGAGCGAGATATGAGATCGATATCAATAGCCTTAAGATAAATAATGTTGAGTTATATGAGTGACCCTGGAGAAATACGACGGCAATAGCGTCTAAATATTAACCTTCTCTGGAAAATGGACTTAGAACCCATTTGGCAGGCGAGCTCTACGCCATCCCACCATTGACCCCGATCACCTGGCCATTGATGTAGCCGGCGGCGTCGGAACAGAGAAAGGCCACCAGCGCGGCGACTTCCTCGGGCTTGCCGGCGCGGGCGGCGGGGACGAGTTGCTTGATGGCCTCGGGTGGGAACTGCGTCCCGATCATCGCGCCCTCGATCACGCCGGGCGCGACCACGTTGGCGGTGATGCCGCGGCTGGCCATCTCGCGCGCCAGCGACTTGGTGGCGCCATGCAGGGCCGACTTGGCCGCGGCGTAGTTGACCTGGCCGCGGTTGCCGATCACCGCCGCGACCGAGGACACGCTCACCACCCGGCCCCAGCGCGTGCGCGCCATCGGCAGCAGCAGGGGCTGGGTGACGTGGAAAAAGCCGTGCAGCGAGACATCGATGACGCGATGCCACTGCTGCGCGCTCATGCCGGCCATCGGCGCGTCGTCGTGGATGCCGGCATTGTTGACCACCACCTGCACCGGACCTGCTTCCAGCAGCGTGGCGATGGCGGTCGCGCAGGCATCGGCGTCGGCCAGGTCGAAGGCCACGGCCTGCGCGCGGCCGCCGGATTCGGCGATGCGTTGCGCCACAGCTTGAGCGCGCGCGAGGTTGCCGTTGGCATGCACGATCACCTCGAAGCCCGCCGCGCCCAGTGCGGTGCAGATCGCCCCGCCCAGGTCGCCACTGCCGCCGGTCACCGGCGCGCGCCGCGCTGGCTTTGAAGTCGTCGATGAAGTCATGGGCGCATGGTAGCAATGCAGCGTGCTTTGCTTGGATTCGCTTGGCTTGGTGGGAGCCGCCATGGCGGCGATGGGGCTTTCCCCCGGTAAAGCCTCAGCTGTTATCGGTGCCGAGGGATGATCGGTAAAGCCTCATCGCCGCCATGGCGGCTCCCACCAAACCAAGCCAAACCAAACCAAGCACGGCCGCCGCGCGTTAGCCCAGCATCACCGAGGCGCGGCCTTCGGCCAGCAGCGTGCCGGCGTGCAGGATGCGGAAGCCGTACTGCTGGCTGTCGGGGGTGTGCATCAGCAGCTCGGCATGGCCTTCCAGCGCACCTTCCAGTCCGTCGAGCGTGCCCACGTGCAGCTGCACGCCGCGCAGCGCCACCAGCATGCCGGGCCGCACCGGCGCGCCGCTGGCCTGGCCGAGCAGGCCACCGTGCACGGCCATGGCCTGGGCGCCGTATTCGCACAGGTGCACCGCGTGCAGCCGGCCGTGCCGGCGCAGCGGATGGTCGGGTGCGCGATGACCGTGGCTGCGCAGCACCAGCGCCGTGTCGTTCCAGTCCAGCACCTCCTCCCACAGGCACATCAGGCCCTGGTGCGGCACCAGCCGGGCGATCTCCGCGCGCGTGCGCGGCAGGGCGCGCTCAGCCATGCGCGGGGGCCTGTGCGGGCTGCGCATCGTCGCCGCGCGCGTGCTCGCGCGAGACCAGCAGCGCCAGCACGAAGTTGAACACCACGCCCATCGCCACGGTCGAGCCGATCGCGCGCAGCACCGGGATGCTGGACAGCCCCAGCAGCACGAACACCAGCAGCGTCATCAGGCTGCACACGATCAGCGCGTGCAGTGTGCGGCGCTGGTCGGCCGCATCGTCGCCGGCATGGTCGAAGAACAGCGCGTAGTCCAAGCCCAGCCCGGCGCCGAGGATCAGCGAGATCAGGTGGAACAGGTTGAGCTCCACGCCCGCACCGCGCAGCACCGCCAGGATCAGCAGCACGCTCAGGCCCATCGGCAGCAGCACGCGCACGATGCGACGGCGCTCGCGCAGCGCCACGCTGACCGCGATGGCCAGCAGCACCGCCGCCACGCCCATGGCCACCAGCACGCGGTGGTAGGTCAGCACCAGCGTGCGCGAGGCTTCGCGCAGGTCCATCAGCTGCGCGCCCGTGCCGGCCAGCGCGGCGGTGAGCGCGGCCGGATCGCGCAGGCCGCTGAGCGAGACCAGGGCGGTGGTGTGCCCGTCGCCTTCCAGCAGCAGGCCGTTCACGCCCGTGGCCAGCGGCGTGTCGGCCACATCCGGCGCGTCCAGCGGCCTGGCGGTGCGCGCCTGCTCCAGGTCGGCCAGGAACGGGGCGAAGACATCGCTGCGGAACGGCAGCCCGGCGGTGGCCTGTTCCAGCATCGCGCGCGCGGCCTGCGGCGCGGGCAGCTGCGCCTGCCGCTTGCGCTGGGTCGCGATGGTCGGCAGGTAGCGCGCGGCCATGTCGTAGCTGGCCAGGTTGCCGGCGGCGATCTGCTCGTCCAGGCGCGTGCGCAGAGCGGACGAGGCGGCCAGCGCGGCCTGCCGGTCGGGCGCCTGCAGGCTCAGCACGTACATCACGTCCGGCGCGCCGAGCTCGCCGCGCAGCTCCCCGTCCTGCATCAGGGATTCGTGCGGCACCGGGGTCAGCTTGGACAGGTCGTCCTGCCAGAACGGGGTGGGGCTGGCGACGATCACGATCCCCGCGACCACCGCCAGGCCCAGCAGCGACCAGCGTGGCCGCGGCAGGCGATCGATCAGCACGAACAGCCGCGCCATCAGCCGCGAGTCGGCGTAATCACGCGGCGAGGGATCGATCAGCGCCGGCAGCAGCAGGCGCGTCAGCAATGCAGCGCCGCCCAGCCCGCAGATGGTGAACACCGCCAGCTGGCGCAGGCCTTCGACACCGGAGAAGAAGAAAGTCACATACGCGATGCAGGTGGACACCACGCCGGTGGCCAGCGTCGGCCACAGGTGGCGCGCGTTGGCGTAGGGCGAAAGCCCCGGGCGCTGATGGCTGAACAGATGGATCGGATAGTCCTGCACCACGCCGATCAGGGTGAAGCCGAAGGCGAGCGTGATGCCGTGCACCTGTTCGAAGCACAGCATCACCGCGACCATGCCCACCAGGCCGGCGCTGGCCAGCGGCAGCACGCCCAGCAGCGGGATCTTCCAGCTGCGGTAGGCGATCAGCAGCAGCAGGATCAGCCCGCCGGTGTCGAGCATGCCGATCCACTGGGTCTCGTTCTGGGTGCGCGTGCTGATCTCCACCGAGAACGCGCCCGGCCCGGTCAGCAGCAGCTGACTGCCGCTGCCCTTGGCCACCGCGTCGAACGCGGCGCGGATGCCGCCCACCGCCTGCTGCTGGCCGCTGGGATCGAAGCCGCCGGCCACCGTCTCCACCACCAGCAGCGCGCGCTTGCCTGCCTTGTCGAACCACACCCCGTCGATCAGCTGCGGCGCGTTGTTCGGCTGCAGGCCCTGCGCCACGTGCAGCAGCTCCAGGGTGGGATCGCGCGGCAGCATCGGCTCGATCATCTCGGCCGCCGGCGAGCCCAGGTCCTGCACGCGCTCGACCAGTTCGGCGTGCAGCGTGGCCGCGTCCAGCGGATGGGCGTCGTAGCGGTCGGTCAGCAGGAAGCGGTACGGCAGCCACTTGGCCGGGATCGCATCGGCCGGCGACACGTCGCCGTTGGCGACCATCGAGATCGCCTCGTGCTGGCTGGCCAGGCGCGCGCGCAGCGCCTTGGACTGCGCCGCCAGCGTGGCCGGGTCGCTGCCGGACATGGCCAGCAGCAGCAGGCGCGAACCCGGGCCTTCGCCCAGTTCGTCCAGCAGCAGCTTCTGCGCGGGGGTCCGCGCCTCGGGCATGAACTTGCGCAGGTCGCCGGACAGCTTGAGCGTGTTGCCGATCCAGGCGCCGAGCGCGAGCAGCAGCGCCAGCCACAGCAGCGCCAGGCCGGTGCGCGCGACGGGCGGCAGGCTCACCCGGCGTGGCCGCGGCACAGCGCGGTCAGGGCCGCGCCGTCATCCACGCCCTGCGCCGCATGCGCCGCGCCGGCCAGCAGCGTGCGCTGCGCCTGGCCCTTGGCATCGGTGGTCTCGATGCAGCGCAGCTCCGCGCCCTGCCCGTAGAGCTGGATGCCGCGCACCGGCACCTTGGACGCGGTGGCGTCCTTCGGGTCCAGGCGCAGCTGCCAGGCCTGGCGCGTCCCGGTGGTGCTCAGCGCGTAGTGCTGTTCGAGCTGGCTGGCGTCGCCGCTCAGCAGGGCGCCGAAACCCTTCTGCAGATCGGCCAGTTCCGGCGCGCGGGCCAGCGAGAAGGTGCGCGTGGCCTTGCCGTCGCGCTCCAGCGTGGCGGTCTGGCCCTTCAGGGTGATCTTCTCGTGGTAGGGCGCGGTGACCTCGCGCACCAGGGTCGCGTCGGCGTCGCGCGCATAGCGGCCTTCCACGCGCAGCGGCGCCTTGAGCAGGGCCGAGCCGCGCAATTCGACGAACGGGGTGGAGATGGCGCCGGTGCGCGCGATCCTGGACAGGATCCAGCCCGGATCGACCGCGTCAGGCGATGCGGCGGACAGCGGTGCGGCGCTGCACAGCAGCGTCAGCATCAGCGCCCACATCCGCGGCGGCAGGATCCGGGTCGGCCTTGGTGTTCCAGAAATCATAGAAGTTGAACCAGTTGTAGGGCGCGGCGCGCACATGATGCTCCAGCCGCGCGGCATAACCACGGATGAGCGCGCCCAAGGTGGCGGCGCGGTTGCGGCGCGGCACGTCCAAGCCATCGCTGAAGGCCTCGAAGGCCAGCGTGTAGCGCGCCCGGCCGTGGTACAGGCCGAAGGCGAGCACCACAGGCACCTTGAGCACCGCGCCGATCAGCCAGGGCGAGGTCGGGAACTGCGCCTGCGCGCCGAGGAACTGCGCCGGCAGGCTCGGGTCCTCCGGCCGCGTGCGGTCGACCAGCAGCGCGACCAGGTGGCCCTCGTCGGTAGCCTGCTTGATCGCCATGACGATCGAGGTGCTGTCCTGGCTGGCGTCGATGATGCAGTCGGCCAGGCGCGGGTTGAGCGTGGCCAGCAGTTCGGTCATCGCCGGCGCCTGGGCCTTGTCCAGCACCACCTTGACCTGCACGTCCGGGCGCTCCTGGGCCAGCACGCGCAGCGCGTCGAAGCTGCCCAGGTGCGAGCCGAAGATCAGCACGCCGCGGCCCTTGTCCATCTGCGCGTGCAGTTCGTCCAGGCCGGTGACGCCGACCTCGAACTCGCGCATGCGCCCGCTCAGCAGGAACACCCGGTCCAGGATCACCGAGGCGAAGGTGTGGATGTGGCGGGCGACATCGCGCAGGCGCACCTGGCGCTCGAGTACGCGCGCCAGGTAGGCGCGCGAGGCGCGCCGCTCCGGCCCGCGCACCGCCATGAAGTACAGCGTGATCGGCCACAGCAGCACCCGCGCCAGGCCACGCCCGCCGTGGCAGGCGATGGCGAGCAGCAGACGCAGGGCCAGGCGGCTGCCGCCCTCGGGGCGCTGCTTCCAGACGGTGCTCATGCGGCCACCACCTCGCCGCTGGCCAGCACGGCGTCCTCGCGCAGCACGCGGAACTTCCAGCGCGGCGCGGCGCCGTCCAGTTCCACCCGCGCCCGCTGGCCGGGCAGCAGCGGCTGCACGAACTTCACCTGCGGCAGGCGCAGCGCGCCGGGCAGGGCCCCGTGCGCGGCGGCGATCGCCTCCAGCACATGGGCCAGCAGCACCACGCCAGGCACGATCGGCTGGCCAGGGAAATGGCCCGGCAGGGCCGGATGGTCGTGCGCGACGGCGAATTCCATGCGCTGGCTCAGATCCGCGGTTCCAGCATCGCGCGCACGGCGTCGTGGGCGCGCCGGGTGAGCGCCTGGCGGTCCAGCGTGTCGCCGGGCCGGAGCGGGTCGATCGGCGCGCCGATGCGCACGCGGATGATGCCCGGCCGCACGCGGAACAGCCCCTGCGGCGGCAGCACCTTGCCGCAGCCATCCAGCGCCACCGGCACCACCGTCACGCCGGCGTCGATGGCCGCCTGCAGCAGGCCGGCCTTGAACGGCGCCAGTTCGCCGGTGCGGCTGCGCGTGCCCTCGGGGAACAGGCACAGGCTATGGCCGGCGGCCAGCACGGCGGCGGCCTGGCGGCGCACGATCGCCCCGGCGCGGCGGCTGTCGCGATCCAGGAACAGCATGCCGGTGGCGCGCGCGTACCAGTTCACGAACGGCACCTTGCGCATCTCGTCCTTGAGCAGGAAGCGCAGCGGCACCGGCACGGCCATGTACAGCGCGCAGATGTCGATCACCGACTGGTGGTTGGAGACGATCAGGTGAGGGCGCGACCAGTCGATATCCTCGCCGCCTTCGACCACCAGCCGGGCGCCCGCGCCGGCCACCAGCACCGGCGCCCAGACCTGCGGCGCCATGCGCAGCAGGCGCGCCACCGGCACGCGCAGGACATGCAGCAGCAGCACCAGGCTGCACAGCGTGGCCGTCCAGAGCAGGGTGAAGACCAGCTGCAGCATGTTCCAGACCCCCCAGGCCAGTTGCCCGGGGGACCGCGAGGCCTGCACGTCCATGTTCTCGGTCGAAATGCTCATGACCCACAGGATACCCGGCCGCCGCGCGCTTGGGCGGCGGGATTTTGCGATTTTTTAACGCCGCCCGCCGAGCCTGAACGTGGCCGCCTTAACGCAGCACGTCGCGCCAGAACGCCGGCCCCAGCCGCGCCAGCTGGCGCACGAAGTCGACGAAGTTGCGGTACGGCCGCACCGGGAACCAGCGCCCGCGCAGCAGGTACTCGCCCAGGAAGAATCCGCCGATCACCCCATAGCCGAGCAGGTTGGCGAACAGCGAGGCATGGGCGTCGGGGATCGGCCAGGGCGAGAGCCGGCCCAGCTGCGCCAGCACGCCGCCGGGCACCGCGCACAGCGCCAGCACCAGGTTGGCGACGGTCATGGCGGCCAGCAGCGCGGTCCAGGCCTGGGTCAGGCGCCGGGTGTAGCGGCGCTGCTCGTCGCTCAGCGGCTGCCCGGCCTGGGCGTACAGGCCTTCGACGATGCGCCCGATCAGCGGCACGCGCCCGGCGCGCAGGCTGCGGCCGAAGAACCACGCCACCCAGCCGGTGAACACCACCGGCGGGGCGGTCAGCAGCAGCAGCGCATGCGGCGAGCGCCACAGCGGCACCAGGGCGGCCAGCAGCGCCGCGCACAGCGCCCACGCCCACCAGCGCCGGCGGGCGATCGGTTCGATCAGCAGCATCAGCACCAGCGCCGCGCCGGCCAGCACGGCCAGGTCGCTGCGGCCGGAGGCGTTGGCCCAGTGCGCCAGCGGCGAATAGACGATGGCCAGCAGCAGCGCCGCGCCGACCGCCCAGGGCGCGGCGTCGGCCGGCGCGCCCGGCTCAGGCGCGCGCATCGGGTGCGGGGCGGGCCCGGGGCTCAGGTGGTCTTGTTGGCCTGGACATGGGCCGACAGCGCGCGCAGCGAGGCGAAGATGCGCTGGTTGTCCTCGTTGTCCGAGCGCAGCTGGAAGCCGTATTTCTTGCCGATCGCCAGCGCCAGCTCCAGCGCGTCGATCGAGTCCAGGCCCAGGCCGGTGTTGAACAGCGGCGCCTCCGGATCGATCGCGCCGGCGTCCACGTCCTCCAGGTTCAGACTCTCGACCAGCAGCTGGGCCAGTTCGTGTTCTTCGGGCGTTTGCGCGGACATGCGGCGGCGGTTTCCAGGGCGTTGAAGGTGCGACACGATGGTGCAAAGGACGGCCGCGCGCAACCGTCGGGCCGGGCGGCCGCGCAGGCTATGATGACGCCCTTGTCAGGACTGCCACACGCGAAGGTTCGCACCGCATGACCCCCGCCACCGCTGCACAGCCCGCCGCCGATCCCGGCGCCGCCGCGGCCCTGGCCACCGCCCCGACCCCGGCGCCCGATGCCACGCCCGACGTGCTGATCGTCGGCGGCGGCCCGGCCGGCAGCACCGCGGCGATCCTGCTGGCCCGCGCCGGCTGGCGCGTGACCCTGCTGGAGAAGGACCACCACCCGCGCTTCCACATCGGCGAATCGCTGCTGCCGATGACCATGCCGCTGCTGGAGCGGCTGGGCGTGCTGGAGGACATGCGCGCGATCGGCACGCTCAAGCTGGGCGCGGACTTCCCCGACGAGCAGGGCGGCTACAACACCTTCAAGTTCGCCCGCGCGCTGGACGCCAAGAGTCCGTTCGCCCTGCAGGTGCCGCGCGCGGACTTCGACCGGATCCTGTTCGAGCAGGCTCGCCGCGGGGGCGTGGACGCGCACGAGGGCACGGCGGTGACCGGCGTGGCCTTCGAAGGCGAGCAACCCGTGGTGCGGGTCCGCCGGCACGGCGCCGAGCTGACCCTGCGCCCGCAGTGGCTGCTGGACGCCAGCGGCCGCGACGCCTTCCTCGGCGGCCGGCTCAAGCTCAAGCGCAAGAATCCGCGCCACCAGTCGGCCGCGGTGTTCAGCCACTTCCGCGGCGTGGCCCGGCGTCCCGGCGAGGACGCGGGCAACATCAGCATCTACCGCCATGCGCATGGCTGGATGTGGCTGATCCCGCTGCCGGACGATGTGATGAGCGTGGGCGCGGTGTGCTTCCCCGACTACCTCAAGACCCGCAGCGGCGACCTGGAAGGCTTCCTGCGCCAGACCCTGGCGCTGAACGACGAGGTCGCCCAGCGCATGGCCGGCGCCCAGCGCGTGGCCCCGGTCCACGCCACCGGCAACTACGCCTACGAATGCACGCGCATGAGCGGCCCGCGCTGGCTGCTGCTGGGCGACGCCTATGCCTTCGTCGACCCGATGTTCTCCTCCGGCGTGTTCCTGGCCATGCACAGCGCCGAACAGGGCGCGGCGATGGTCGATGCCGCGCTGCGCGCGCCGCGGCAGGCCACGCGCCTGCGCCGCCGGCTGCAGCGGCGGCTGGACGCCGGCCTGGACGAGTTCAAGTGGTTCATCTACCGCTTCACCTCGCCGACCATGCGCCACCTGTTCGCCAACCCGCGCGATGTGCTGGAGGTCGAATCGGCGGTGGTGGCGATGCTGGCCGGCGACGTGTTCGACAGCCCGCGCGTGCGGCGCCGGCTGCGCGTGTTCCGGCTGATCTATGCCGCGCACGTGGCGATCATGGTGCCGTCCGCCCTGCGCGCCTGGCGCCGCCGGCGGCGCCAGCTGGCCGAGGGCTTTACCGGCGACACACTCCAGGCCGATTAAACTCAACCGTGTGAACCCGCTCTCCGCTTCCGTGCCCCTCGACGCGTCCACCCTGACGGTGGACTACCTCCACGACACCACGCCGCGCCCGCTGCTGGCCGATGACCGCGTGCTGGCGGTGTTCGGCTTCGGCCCCGACGCCCCGGACGAGGACGATCCGCGCTACCTGCGCGTGCCGCTGGCGCCGCACGGCGCCGCGCCGCTGGAAGTCTGGCGCAGCACCCGCCCGGTCGTGCGCGGGCGCGAGGGCGCGATCGCCTGGGCCAGCGACGGCACGCTGCAGTTCGGCGCGATCCAGATCGACGAGGTCGAAGGCGACATCGAGACCGCCGCCGCCCAGGCCTATGCGCAGCTGTCCGGCTTCGTGCCCGGCAGCGCCACCCCGCATCTGCTGCGCGTGTGGAACTACTTGGACGACATCACCGAAGGCGAAGGCGACGCCGAGCGCTACCGCCACTTCTGCGTGGGCCGCGCGCGCGGCCTGGGTCGCTTCGACACCGCGCAGCTGCCGGCCGCCACCGCGATCGGGCGCGTCGACGGCCGCCGCACCCTGCAGGTGTACTGGCTGGCCTGCCGCCAGCCGGGCACGCCGGTGGAGAACCCGCGCCAGGTCAGCGCCTACCGCTATCCGCGCCAGTACGGCCCGCAGCCGCCGAGCTTCGCCCGCGCGATGCTGCCGCCGCCGTCGGTGCACGCCCCGCTGCTGCTGTCCGGCACCGCCTCGGTGGTCGGCCACCAGAGCCTGCACGGCGACTCCACCGCCGCGCAGCTGGAGGAGACCTTCGCCAACTTCGACAGCCTGCTCGCCAGCGCGCGCCGGCACCGGCCGACGCTGCCGGCGCAGTTCGACGCCAGCACCCGGCTGAAGGTGTACGTGCGCGACGCCGCCGAGCTGCCCCTGGCCGCCGACCTGCTCGCCCAGCGCCTGCCGCCCTCGGTGCCGCGCCTGATCCTGCACGCGGCCGTGTGCCGCCGCGACCTGCGTATCGAGATCGACGGCGTCCACGGCTGAGCGCGAGCGGCGGACTGGCCGTTCGCGCCTGGACTGGGCCTAGGCCACGGCGTCTTGGCCTGTAAGAAGGCGGGTGGAATTGGAAGGGATCGACGGCGCTTCATGCTTCTGTGGGAGCCGCCATGGCGGCGATGGGGCCTTCCCGGTAAAGCCTCATCGCCGCCATGGCGGGTCCCACCGACAGGGTCCGCACCTGACGAGTGACGGCCCCGCTGCGAATGGATCGGGACTTCTTTCGAACACAAGCCGATCCGCCCAATGCGCATGGCACCGGGCCAGCGGGCGGTGGCCGCGCCTAGCGAGGCAGGACGCCGAGCGTCCGAGTCAGGGCAGATGCCCTGATCGAGGGAAAAGCGGCCACCGCCCGCCGGACCGCTGCCCCTCCTAAGCCAAAGAACGCCCAGTCGCAGCGATCCCTCGATCCTCGGAAGAGCGCGCTCAGTCGCCGCAGAGCTTCGGCGCGACATCCGGCACGCCGCCGTCCGGCGAGAACGCGACCTCGCCCTCTTCCGGCGCGGCCGCGGCCCAGTCCTGCTGCCATTGGCGCGCCAGCGCGTCGGCCTGCGCGACCTGGGCGTCGGACATGTTGCCGCGCAGCCAGTCGATGTTGCGCTGGAGCGCGGCGGCGCGGAACCGCTGCATCGGCGGCTGCGCCTGCGCGGCCTGCGCCGGCTGCGTGCTCGCCAGCGCCTGCTGCGCACGCAGGTAAAGGGCCAGCGACTTGCTGGGGTCCGGCGTCACCACCTGCGCCAGATAGGTGCGCCGCCCGGTATCGCGCTGCGGCGAATACGCCCCGGCCAGGGCCACGGTCGCCTTCAGGCTGCCGCGCTCGGCGGCCTGCAGCGCCAGCGCCTCGGCCTCGTTGCGATAGGTCTGCAGCTGCGGCAGCACCTGCAGCGTGTCGCGGGTCCGGAACGCGTTGCCGACCGCGTACTGGGCCAGCGCCGGCAGGCTGCCGCCGAGCGCCGCGTCGCGCCACAGCGCGGCGCGTTGCCCGGGCGACATCGCCGGCACGCCGTCGCAGCGCTCCGAATCCTGCAGCAGCTGCTGCCCACGCACGAGCGCCGTGCGCTGCAGGCTTTCCTGCATGCGCGCGCGGCGCGCGGGATCCATCCCCTCCAGCATGCGCTGCTGCTGCCCGGTCATGTCGTCGAACTGCGCCAGCTGCAGGCGCACGCGCTCGCACTGCTCCAGCTCGGCCGCCAGCCGGCAGGCCGCACGCGCATCGCCGTTGCCGGCGCGCCGCCTGAGATCGTCGAACACCAGCCGCAGCGGCGTGTCCTGCGCCGGCAGCGGCGCGGTGCTGGGCGGCAGCGCGGTGACCCTGGGTGCGGCAGCGGGGGCCGGCGCTGCCGCGGCGGCCACGGCAGCCGCCTGCTGCGTCGCCGGCGTGGCCCGCAACGCCCACCAGCCCAGCCCCGCGAGCGCGGCGGCCACCGCGACACCGGCGATCACCGCGACCGGCTTCATGCCGACGCTCCGAGCAGGCGCAGCACGTCGGCGCGCGGCAGCTTGCCGGTCTCGGTGCGCGGCAGCGCGGCGACGAAACGGATGCGCCGCGGCAGGAACACCGGGTCCATCGCCGCGCGCAGGGCGGCCAGCAGTTCGCCCTCGGACAGGTCTTGCGCCACCACCAGCGCAGCGGTGCGACGCACCTTGCCCGGGCCGTCGAGCTGGACCATCACCCCATCGCGCACGCCGGGCACGGCGCGCAGGCGGCGGGTGAGGTCGGCCAGCGAAGCGCGCTTGCCGGCGATCTCCAGCAGGTCGGCCCGGCGCCCGTGCACCAGGAAGCGCCCGTCGCCGAGCACCTCGGTCAGGTCGGCCAGCGCCACCGGCTGGCGCAGGTGCGGGGCGGCGATCAGCGTGCCGTCCGGCTGCGGCTGCACGCTCACCCCGGGCAGCGGGGTCCAGGCGCGCTCGAGGGCGGGGCGGCGTCTGGCGAAGATGCAGGTCTCGGTCGAGCCGAAGATCTCGCGCACCTGGCCGCCGAAGCGCGCCTCGGCCTGCCGCGCCAGCGCCTGCTCCAGCGGCGCGGTCGCCGAGACGCAGCCGGCGATGGCCGGCAGCGACACGCCGGATTCGACCAGTGTGCGCAGGTGGACCGGTGTGGTGATCAGCATGCGCGGGGCCGGCACCTCGGCCAGCGCCCGCGCCACGTCCTGCGGGAAGAACGGGCGCGCGCCGTGCAGCACCGCCTCGGTCAGCAGCGGCACCATCACCGACTGCTCCAGGCCGAACATGTGCTGCGCCGGCACGGTGGCGACGATGCCCGGCCGCGCGCCGTCCCACAGGTCGGCCAGGGCCGCGACCAGCTGCGCGGTGCTGGCGCGGAACTGCGCCAGCGTCTTGGGAAAGGCCTTCGGCGCGCCGGTGCTGCCGGAGGTGAAGGCCACGGCGAACACCGCGTCCTCATCCACCTCGGGCACGGGGCCGTCGGCTTCGTCCAGCACCTCGGGCAGGCGCCAGTAGTGCGGCGGCGCGGCGGCCAGCGCCTGGTCACCGAGGGCGTAGGTCGCCGGCTGGCGCGCCATCACCTCGTCGACCACCGCCGGCGCGCGCGAGGGCGGCAGCAGCGTGACCTGCCCGCGCAGCGCCACCGCGCACAGGGCGACCATGAAGCGGTAGCGGTCCTCGCACAGGTTGACCGCGTGGGTCCCGGCCGGCAGCCGCGCGGCCAGCGCGCGCACCTGGGCGTGGAAGGTGCCGAGGGTGATGTCGCGGCCGTCGGCGCGGGCGATCACCCGCTGCGGCGCTCCGGCCCCCAGCGCGCAGCGTCGCGCCGGGCGGGGAAGGGTTTCGATGACGGCCGACATGGCGTGGAAGAAGTCCTCTTGCGTGACGCGCGCAGCGTGACCGGCGCGTCCTGATGCGTCCTTGAATCAGCCTTCGAGCAGGCGCAGCGCGGCGTCGCGCGGCAGCTTGCCGGTCTCCCCGCGCGGCAGCGCGGCGACGAAGCGGATGCGCCGCGGCAGGAACACCGGGTCCATGGCCATGCGCAGCTGGGCGAGCAGCGCCGCTTCGGTCATGCCGGGCGCGACCACCAGCGCGGCGATGCGGGCCACGCCCATCTCGTCCGGCGCCAGCTGCAGCACCGCGCCGTCGCGCACGCCGGGCACGGCCTGCAGGCGTCGGGTGAGATCGCCCAGCGAGGCGCGCTTGCCGGCGATCTCCAGCAGGTCGGCCTGGCGCCCGCGCAGGTGGAAGCGGCCGTCCGGCTCGACCTCCATCAGGTCGGCCAGCGGCACCGGCTGCGGCAGGTGGCGCGCATGCACCAGCGTCCCGTCCGGCTGCGGCTGCACCCAGACGCCCGGCAGCGGCGTCCAGGCCGTGTCCAGCGCGGTGCGGCGCTTGGCGAAGATGCAGGTCTCGGTCGAGCCGAAGGTCTCGCGCAGCTCGCCGCCGAAGCGCGCCTCGGCCGCCTGCGCCAGCGCCTGCTCCAGCGGCGCGGTGGCCGAGACGTAGCCGGCGATCGGTGGCAGCGACACGCCGGACTCGACCAGCGCGCGCAGGTGCACGGGCGTGGTCACCAGCACGCGCGGGGCCGGCATCTGCGCCAGCGCGCTGGCCACGTCCTGCGGGAAGAACGGCTTGCCGCCGTGCACGCAGGCATCGCTCATCAGCGGCATCACCACCGACATCTCCATGCCGTACATGTGCTGCGGCGGCACGGTGGCCACCAGGCTGGGCGTGGCCTGGCCCCACAGGTCGGCCACGGCGCTGAGGTTCTGCGCATTGCTGGTGCGGAAGGCCGCCAGCGTCTTGGGGAAGGGCTTGGGCGTGCCGGTGCTGCCGGAGGTGAAGCCGATGCAGACCACCGCATCCTCGGGCACTTCCGGCAGCGGGCCGTCCAGGTTGGCCAGCGTGTCCGGCAGGCGCCAATAGGCGGCCGGTGCCGGCTCCAGGTCCAGATCGCCCAGCGCGTAGGTATCGGCATGGCGGTCCATCACGTCGGCCACCACCGCCGGCGCGCGCGAGGACGGCAGCAGCGTCACCTGCCCGCGCAGCGCCACCGCGCAGAACGCCACCAGGAAGCGGTAGCGGTCCTCGCACAGGTTGACCGCGTGGCGCCCGGCCGGCAGCTGCGCGGCCAGCGCGCGCACGTGGCCATGGAAGGTGGCCAGGTCGATGGCCTGGCCGCCGCTGCGGGCGATGATCCGCGTGGGCGCGCCGATGCCCAGCGGGCACGGCCGGGCCCGCTGCGGCGCGGATTCGACGACGGCTGACATCACGACATTCCCCCCGAAAGCATCCCGGCTCTGGACGCCGGGCGAACGGTACTGTCGCCGCTGGGCGCCGCCCGGGCAAGTCGCCGCGACGCGGGTCCCTGCGGCCGCCCCCGCGCCGCTGCTACCCTTCGCGGCTCTTTGTCCTGCCGAAGCGCCCGTTCATGCGCCTGCCCGTCGTCGTCCTGTCCTGCCTGCTGCTGTCGCCCGCCGCGCTGGCGCAATCGTCCACGCCGCTGACCATCGAACAGGTCATGGCCGACCTGGACTGGATCGGTCCGCCGGTGGAAGCGCCGCGCTGGACCTGGGACAGCCGCGCGGTGGAGTACGAACTCAAGCGCAACGGCTCGCCGATCCGCGACACCTTCCGCCAGGAGCTCGGCGCCAGCGCCGCGACGCGGGTGGCCGACGATGCGCGCGACACGCTGGGCGCGCCGGAGGCCGTCTACGACGCCAGGCGCCAGCGCCAGGCCTTCATCCGCAATGGCGACGTGTTCGTGCGCAACCTGCGCAGCGGGACGCTGACCCAGCTCACGCGCACGCTGGAGAACGAAAGCCAGCCGCAGTTCGCCAGCGATGGCGCGCTGGTGTGGCGGGTGGGCAACCAGTGGTTCCGCTGGAACGGCAGCGCCGTGGCCCAGGCCGCCCAGGCCAAGGCCGAGGACGACCCGGACAAGGCGCCCGAGGCCGACCTGCTGCGCGAACAGCAGCTGCGCACCCTGTCCACCCTGGCGCGCGACCGCGAGCAGCGCGAAGCCCTGCGCCGCCAGGACAATGCCTGGCGCAAGGCCGATCCCAGCCGCGCGCCGGCACCGGTCTACCTGGGCAAGGACGTGCAGATCAGCCAGACCGCGCTGTCCCCGGACGGGCGCTGGCTGCTGGTGGTCACGCAGAAGAAGGGCGCCGACGCGGGCGACGCCGGCCAGGTCCCGCATTACGTCACCGAGTCCGGCTACGCCGAGCAGCAGGAGGCGCGCACGCTGGTCGGGCGCAATTCGCCGATCCCGCAGGCGCTGTGGCTGGCCGACATGGCCAGCGGCACGGTCAAACCGCTGAGCCTGGACGCCCTGCCCGGCGTCGCCAGCGATCCGCTGGCCGAGCTGCGCAAGGCCGCCGGCAAGGAGCCGCTGAAGGGCAACCGCGCCGTGCGGGTGGAGAGCGACGGCGATGCCAGCGGCGCGGCGATCCACTGGAGCGGCGACTCGCGCAACGTCGCCCTGCTGCTGCGCGCCACCGACAACAAGGACCGCTGGATCGCCAGCGTGGACCTGGACAACGCACGCCTGCAGGTGCGCGACCGCCTCACCGACCCGGCCTGGATCAACTGGAGCTTCAACGAGTTCGGCTGGCTGCCGGACAACCAGACCCTGTGGCTGTTGTCCGAGGCCAGCGGCCATTCCCAGCTCTACACCCAGCGCGGCAGCGAGAAGACCCGGGCGCTGACCAGTGGCGCGTGGGAGGTGTCCGCGCCGCAGGTGGCCGCCGATGGCGAGGGCTTCTTCTTCCTGTGCAACCGCGCCGCGCCCGGCCGCTACGAGGTCTGCCGCGCCGAACTGAAGACCGGCAAGGTCGCCGAGGTCACCGCGCTGGAGGGCGGCGTGGAGGCCTTCAGCCAGTCCCCGGACGGACGCTCGCTGCTGGTGCAGTACTCGGCCAGCTACCTGCCCAGCCAGCTGGCGGTGGTCCCCGCCGGCGGCGGCCAGGCCAAGGTGCTGACCGACACGCGGATGCCGGCGTTCAAGGCGGTGGACTGGATCCAGCCGCAGCTGGTGCAGGTGCCCTCGCGCCACGGCGCCGGCGTGATCTGGGGCAAGTTCTACGCGCCCGCGCGGCTGGTGCCGGGGAAGCGCTATCCGGTGGTGATGTTCGTCCACGGCGCCGGCTACCTGCAGAACGCCATCGCCGGCTATCCGCCCTACCCGCGCGAACAGATGTTCCACAACCTGCTGGTGCAGCGCGGCTACCTGGTGCTGGACCTGGACTACCGCGGCAGCGCCGGCTACGGCCGCGACTGGCGCACGGCCATCTACCGCAACATGGGCCACCCGGAGCTGGACGATTATCTGGACGGCCTGGAATGGCTGGTGCGCGAACACCAGGGCGACCGCGACCGCGCCGGGATCTACGGCGGCAGCTACGGCGGGTTCCTGACCTACATGGCGCTGTTCCGCGCGCCGGGCACGTTCAAGGCCGGCGCCGCGCTGCGCCCGGTGGCCGACTGGACGCAGTACAACCACGAGTACACGTCCAACATCCTCAACACGCCGGACATCGATCCGCAGGCCTACCGCGTGTCCTCGCCGATCGAATACGCCGCCGGGCTGCAGGACCGCCTGCTGATCGCGCATGGCATGATCGACGACAACGTGTTCTTCAAGGACTCCGTCGACATGACCCAGAAGCTGATCGAACTGCACAAGGACAACTGGTCGATCGCGCCCTATCCGCTGGAGCGCCACGGCTTCACCCGCGCCGACGCGTGGCTGGACGAGTACAAGCGCGTGCTCAACCTGTTCGACGACACGCTCAAGCCCACGCCGTGAGCGCGCCCGTCCCGCCGCCGCTGCCAGGCGCCGCGCCCTCGCCCCGCAGCGGGGCGCAGGGCTTCGTCACCGTGCTGGCCTGGATCACCCTGGCCCTGGCCGCGGTCGGCGTGGCCTACGGCGCGCTGCAGATGGCGATGGCCGGCCTGGTGTCCAGCCCGGCCTATCTGCAGCTGCTCGAGCCCGCCGGTCCGATGCCGCCGCTGATGCGCTGGATGCTGACCCATTACTTCGAAATCGGCCTGGCCGAGGCCATCGCCTCGCTGCTGCTGGCCTGGCTGGGCTGGGGCCTGCTCAAGCGCCGCGAATGGGCGCGCCTGGCCTTCATCGCCTACCTGGCGCTGGGCACGCTGTTGACCTACGGCTCGCTGTGGTACGCCCCGGCGATGACCGAGGCCTCGCTGGCGATGCAGCCCGGGCTGGGCGGCGCCGGCGGCGCGCTGCCGCCGGAACTGGCCGGCCTGAAGACCGTCGTCCTGGTCTTCAGCGTGATCGTGGCGCTGGTGTTCACCGCGCTGCACGGCGCGATCATCTGGAAGCTGTGCACGGCGCCGGTGCGGGCGCAGTTCGGCCGCGCGCCGGCGACGCGCTAGCGCCAAGGCCTGTCTGCACTCCCAAGGCAGGCCCTGAGCGCCACGGCAGGGCCCTTACACTTGCGCGCATGACCGACATCCCCAGCATCGACATCGTCCGCGACTACCTGGCCGGACTGCAGGACCGTATCTGCACCGCCATCGAGGCCACCGATGGCCAGGCCCGCTTCGTCGAGGACCGCTGGACGCGCCAGCCTGCGGCCGATGCCGCATCCCAGGCCTCTGGCCCCTCCCTGGGCGGCGGCGGGCGCACGCGGATCCTGCGCGACGGCGCCGTCTTCGAACAGGCCGGCATCGGCTTCTCCGACGTGTCCGGCAGCCGGCTGCCGCCCTCGGCCTCGGCGGCGCGGCCCGAGCTGGCCGGCGCCTCGTGGCGCGCGGTCGGCGTGTCGCTGGTGTTCCATCCGCGCAATCCGCATCTGCCGACCACGCATGCCAACGTGCGCCACTTCCGCGCCGAGCGCGACGGCCAGACGGTGGCATGGTGGTTCGGCGGCGGCTTCGACCTGACGCCGTTCTACCCGGTCGATGCCGACGTGCTGCACTGGCATCGCACCGCGCATGCGCTGTGCGCGCCCTTCGGCGGCCAGGCGCGCTACGAGGCGCACAAGCGCTGGTGCGACGAGTATTTCTTCCTCAAGCATCGCAGCGAGACGCGCGGCGTCGGCGGGCTGTTCTTCGACGATCTGCAGGACGACTTCGAAGCCGACTTCGGCTATTTGCGCGCGGTCGGCGACGGTTTCCTGGACGCCTATCTGCCGATCGTGGCCGCGCGCCGGGACACGCCCTATGGCGAGCGCGAGCGCGACTTCCAGCTCTACCGGCGCGGGCGCTATGTGGAGTTCAACCTGGTCTACGACCGCGGCACGCTGTTCGGCCTGCAGAGCGGCGGGCGCGCCGAATCGATCCTGATGAGCCTGCCGCCGCTGGTGCGCTGGGAATACGGCTTCACCCCCGAGGCCGGCAGCGACGAGGCGCGCCTGGCCGACTATCTGCGGCCGCGGGATTGGCTGACCGAGCTCGCCCCGCCTTAGGTTTGGTGGGAGCCGCCATGGCGGCTCCCACATGGCCTTATCGCTACTTCCGGCCTTACCCCGACTTGCCCTCGCGGGTCTCGATGGTGATGTGGCCGTTGGTTTCCAGGATCGCCAGCTTGATGTCGTGCTCGTGCTCGCAGCCGGACTGGCGCATGGCCTTCCTGAAGTCCGACTCGGCCACCAGCTGCTTGCGCAGCACGTCTGCGAACACCTTGCCGTCGCGGGCCAGCACCGTGGCGCGGCCTTCCACCAGGTGGCGGAAGCGCATCGACCGCGCCGAGCCGAACGCCACCAGCCAGTTCAACGCGATCAGCGTGGAGGCCATGATCAGCGCGCCGGTCAGCGAGTTGTCGCCGCCGTTGATGCCGTTCTGCACGGCATTGCCGATCAGGATCAGCAGGATCAGGTCGAACGGCGTGAACTGGCCGATGGCGCGCTTGCCCGAGATGCGCATCAGCACGGTCACCATCGCGTAGATCACCACCCCGCGCAGCACGAAGTGCCACCAAGGCGCGGACAGGTCGAACAGATCGTGCATCGGGGCGGCATCGCAGGGGGCAACGGCGGCGTTATCACACGCGCGCCCCGCGCCGGCAAGGGTGGCGGCCGGGCTTGTCCCAACGCCGGCTGAAGCGCGCCGCGGCGGAAAGCCCTCGGAAAGGTCCGCTGCCTAACGTGGCGCCACCTCGAACCGCGCCCGTGCCTCATGTCTCTTCGTTCCGTCCCCCTGCGCTGGACCGTGCTGTGCGATTTCGACGGCACCATCGGACTGCGCGACACCATCGACACCCTGCTGCAGCGCTTCGGCCGTCCCGGCTGGGAAGCGCTGGAAGACGACTGGCTGGCCGGCCGCATCGGCTCGCGCGCCTGCATGCGCGGCCAGGTCGGCCTGCTGGACATGGACGCGGCCCAGTTCGAGCAGCACCTGTCGGACCTGGACATCGATCCGGCCTTCCCGGCCTTCGCCGCGGCGGTGGCCGCGCGCGGCTGGCCGCTGGAGATCGTCAGCGACGGCCTGGATCTGCCGATCCGCCTGCTGCTGGCGCGCGAAGGCGTGTCACCGCTGCCGCTGTACGCCAACCGCTTCCATCCGGTCGGCGAACGCCGCTGGAACCTGGACTCGCCGCATCAGGCGCCCAGCTGCGGCGCCGGCACCTGCAAGTGCGCGCGCGCCGCGCAGGCGCGCCGGCAGACGCCGAACGGGCAGGTGCTGCTGGTCGGCGACGGCACCTCGGATTTCTGCGTGGCCGGCCGCGCCGACTACGTGTTCGCCAAGCGCAAGCTGATCGCCCATTGCCGCGACCACGCGCTGCCACACAGCGCCATCGAAGGCTTCGCCGAGGCGCTGGCGCTGCTGCCCGCGCTCGAATCGGGCGAACTGACCCGCCACGCCCCCGCCCTCTCCCCCGCTGCCGCCATCGCCTGATGCGGCGGCTCCCCTCCTGCTGCGAACGGACACTGCCAATGAACCTGCTCCATACCCTCGCCCCGGCGATCGAGGACGACGCCCAGCTGCTGGCCGACGAGGCCCGCTACAGCTCCTTCGGCGACACCGTGCACTACGTCGATCCGCCCAAGGTGTTCCATCGCTGCGAAGGCAGCTACATGTTCGACAGTGGCGAAACGCCGTATCTGGACCTGCAGATGTGGTACTCGGCCTGCAACTTCGGCTATTCCAACAAGCGCCTCAACGACGCGCTCAAGCACCAGATCGACACCCTGCCGCAGGTCGCCAGCCAGTACCTGCACCCCACCCGCATCCAGCTGGCCAAGACCATCGCCCAGGACGTGGAAGGCAAGTTCGGCCTGCCCGGCCGCGTGCACTTCAACGTCGGCGGCGCGCAGGCCATCGAGGACTCGCTCAAGCTGGTGCGCAACTACAAGAACGGCAAGAGCCTGATGTTCGCCTTCGAGGGCGGCTACCACGGCCGCACCCTGGGCGCCTCCAGCATCACCTCCAGCTACCGCTATCGCCGCCGCTTCGGCCACTTCGGCGAGCGCGCGATGTTCATCCCCTTCCCCTATCCCTTCCGCCGGCCCAAGGGCATGAGCCCGGAGGAGTATTCGGACCACTGCGTGCGCCAGTTCGCGCGCCTGTTCGAGACCGAATACAACGGCGTGTGGGACCCCAAGGTCGGCCAGGCCGAATACGCGGCCTTCTACGTCGAGCCGATCCAGGGCACCGGCGGCTACGTGATCCCGCCGCCGAACTTCTTCCGCGACCTGAAGAAGGTGCTGGACCAGTACGGCATCCTGATGGTGGTCGACGAGATCCAGATGGGCTTCTGGCGCACCGGCAAGCTGTGGTCGATCGAGCACTTCGGCGTGACCCCGGACGTGCTGGTGTTCGGCAAGGCGCTGACCAACGGCCTGAACCCGCTGTCCGGCCTGTGGGCGCGCGAGGAGCTGATCAACCCGACCATCTTCCCGCCGGGTTCGACCCATTCCACGTTCAACTCCAACCCGCTGGGCACCTCGCTGGGGCTGGAAGTGATCCGCATGGGCTACGAGATGGACTACGAGCGCACCGTGCCGGAGAAGGGCGCGCACTTCCTCGAAGGCCTGCGCGAACTGCAGAAGCGCCACAAGGAGATCGGCGATGTCGACGGCCTGGGCCTGGCGCTGCGCGCGGAGATCTGCGAGGCCGATGGCTTCACGCCCAACAAGGCGCTGCTGGACCGGATGGTGGACATCGGCCTGGGCGGCGAGCTCACGCACAAGGGCAAGCCGATCGGCCTGGTCCTGGACGTGGGCGGTTGGTACAAGAACGTCATCACCCTGGCGCCCTCGCTGAACATCACCCACGAGGAGATCGACCTGGCCATCGCCCTGATCGACCAGGCGCTGACCAAGGCCAAGCAGACCGTCTGATCCCCCACCGGCACCGGCCGCCTGCAGCGGCCGGTGCTTCGCGGAGCCGCCATGCACTCCTGCACCCAGCTCGAGCCCGATGCCCTGCTCGACAGCTTCCTGGCCCATCCGCCACCTGGTTTCCAGGCCGAACGCCTGTCCAGCGGCCTGCCGTTGTTCCGCGCCCGCCTGGACCTGCTGACCACCGCCGACGATGCGCTGCGCCGGCGCGTCACCGGCCTGCCCGGCTATCGCCACTGGCGCCGCCTGCTGGCGTGGCCGGCCTGCTTCATCGGCTGCACTGCCACCGAATACGCCCCGCTGCCGCTCACCGGCAGCCTGGACGCCCTGGCCGACGAGGTGCTGGCGCAGGCGCGCCGCGCGCCGCTGCTGATCGTCAAGGACCTGCCGGACGATTCGCCCCTGCTGGACCTGCACGGCAACCGCCGCGCCGCGGCCTTCGCCCAGGCCCTGGCCGAACGCGGCTTCGTGCTGATGCAGGGCATGCAGCTGGCGTGGGTCCCGATCGATTTCGCCGACGAGGACGCCTATCTGGCGCGCCTGTCCTCCGGCCGCCGCCGCGACATCCGCCGCAAGCTGCGCGCGCGCGCCGACCTGCGCATCGAATGCCTGCACACCGGGGCGGCCTGCTTCGACGATCCTGACGTGCGCGCGGCGTACTACGCGCTGTACCTCAACGTCTACGCGCAGAGCCAGATCCACTTCGACCAGCTCGACCGGGCCTTCCTCGACGGCCTGCTGCGCGACGGCGGCAGCGGCGGTCGGGTCTTCGCCTATTACCACGACGATGCGCTGATCGGCTGGAACCTGTGCTACGAGCACGCCGGCATGCTGGTGGACAAGTACATCGGCCTGGCCTATCCGCAGGCGCGCCAGCACAACCTGTACGCGGTCAGCTGGATGCACAATCTCGACCATGCCCGCCGCCACGGCCTGAGCCACTACGTGGCCGGCTGGACGGATCCGGAGATCAAGCGCTATCTCGGCGCGCGCCTCACCCCTACCCGGCACGCGGTCTATCCACGCAATGCCCTGCTGCGCTGCCTGCTGCGCCGGCACGCGCATCGCTTCGAACACGAGGCCGGCACCGTGCCGCAGGCCGAGGCGGCCGGATGAAGGCGCCGCTGGTGCTGGATCTGGACGGCGCGGTCGGGCCGCTGCCGGGCGCGCGCGTGCTGCCGCTGCGCGACTGGCAGGACGCGGTGCGCTTCGGCTGCGGCGTGGCCACGCTGGAACGGCTGGCCCGCGAGCTGCGGCCGGCCCTGGAGACCGCGCACGGCACGGTGATGCTGGGCAGCGGCGATTTCCACCACCTGACCTGGCCGCTGGTGCGACAGGCGGCGGCGCGGCATGGCGGCCCGCTGCAGGTGGTGGTGCTGGACAACCATCCGGACAACATGCGCTATCCCTTCGGCGTGCACTGCGGATCGTGGGTGCGGCGCGTGGCGGCGCTGCCGCAGGTGGCGCGCGTGCACATGGTCGGCCTGTGCTCGGCCGACGCCGGCACGCGCCACTGCTGGGAGAACGTGCTCGGCCCGCTGCGCGCCGGACGCGTGCACTACTGGTGCCTGGACGTGGACACGCGCTGGGCGCGCGCGCTGGGCTGCGACCATGCCGTGCACGGCTTCGCCGACAGCGCCAGCCTGCTGGACGCATTCGCCGCACGCGCCGACGCCGCGCTGCCGGTGTACCTGTCCATCGACAAGGACGTGTTCGCCGAGGACGTGGCGCGCACCAACTGGGACCAGGGCCGCTTCAGGCTGGCCGATGCGCAGCGTCTGATCGCGCAGCTGCGCGCGCTGATCGTGGCCAGCGACATCACCGGCGAGATCTCGCACCATCGCTATCGCCAGCCCTTCAAGCGACTGCTCTCCGCCCTGGACGGCCAGCAGCCGCCCGATCCCGAGGTCCTGCCGCGCTGGCAGGCCGGGCAGCACGCGCTGAACCAGGCGCTGCTGCCGCTGATCGCCGCCGCATCGGCCGCCTGAGCGGCGCGGCCGCCCGCCTACGGCGCGGTACCGCGGCGCAGGACGTCCAGGATGCGCGCACGCGCGGCATCGTCCAGCCAGGGGCCGTTGCCGATGGTCAGGCCGCATGCCGCCAACGCGCGCGCCTGCGGCACCTCGGCCTGCGGCACGCAGTCACTCAGATAGGCGTAATCCGGCAAGGCGTGGATGAACATGCGGCTCACGCCCATGCCGGCGGTCCACAGCCGTTCGAGCGCCGCGTCGCGTCGCGCGCGGTCGGGCAGGCGCAGCCACAGCACCGGCCAGGTGCCCCGCTCGCCGGGGCGGTCGTCGTAGACCTGCACACCGGGGACGGCCTCGAGGGTCCGCTTCCAGGCCAGGGCGCGATCGCGCGCGGCGTGCAGGAAGGCCGGCAGCCGCCCGCTGGCATGCACGCCGACCATGCGCCGCCAGGCGCCGACGCGGTGCAGCGGAATGTCCGGCCCGAACACATCTCCCACCGCCGCCTCCGGATCGCCACGCTCCAGCGCGCGCCGCAGCGGCAGGCCATAGGCCAGGGCCAGCGCGCGCGGCCGGTAGGCCAGCGCCAGCCCCAGCAGCTCGGCGCTGCGGCGCAGCTCCCAGGCCAGATTCGACGGCACCCGCGCCGCTTCCTCGGCCAGGCACGCACGCAGCGCGGGATCGGCGCTGACCAGCAGGCCGCCCTCGTACAGCGACAGGCCCTTGCCCGCGGCCAGGCTGAAGAATCCGATGTCGCCCCGCAGGCCGACGCTGCGCCCGTCCACGCGCGCACCCAGCGCCTGGGCCGCGTCTTCGATCACCCAGGCGCCACAGGCCCGCGCCGCGTGTTCGGCATCGGCCACGTCGGCCACGCGCCCGGCCAGGTGGGTGGGCAGCACGGCCAGCGTGCGCGACCCGCACAGGGCGCGCAGCGCGGCCGGGTCGAGATCGAACGACGCCTCGCGCAGCTCGCACACGCGCAGGCGCAGCCCGCAGGCGTGCACCGCGATGGCCACCAGCGGACAGGTGTAGGCCGGCACCACGACCTCATCACGCGTCGGCGCCAACCGCCGCAGCGCACGCAGCGACAGCACCAGCGCCGCGGTGCCCGAGCAGGTCAGCAGCGGCGCGGGCAGGCCGAACAGCTGCGCCAGCCGCGCTTCCAGCCCGGCATCGCCAGGCAGCAGGTCGGTCCAGCGCAGCGGCAGCCCCGCCGTCGGCGGCAGCTCACGCCGCGGCAGCACCGGCGGTCTCGACGACCTGGGTCTCGGCACGCGCCAGGCAGGCCACGCCCGCCAGGATCAGCGCCGCGCCCACCAGATGCACGGCGGTGATCGGCTCGCCCAGCAGCCAAGCCGACACCAGCAGCACGCTGACCACCTCCAGATGCGAGGCGGCGAAGGCCGGGCCGATCGGCGCGCGCTCCAGCAGCGTCATCCAGGTGAAGAAGGCGCCGATGTAGCCCACGATCGCGCCATAGATCCACGGCTGGCCGAACAGCCGCTGCAGCCAGGGCAGACCCCATTCCAGCGGCAGCGCATGATCGCCGGCGAGCTTGAAGGACAGCTGCGCCAGCGTGTCGAACGCCATCAGCAGCGGAAAGCCGAACACGTACAGCCGGTTCATCCGCCCACTCCCACCACCGCCACGCCCAGGCCGATCAGCCCCATGCCAGCCACCCGCAGCGGCGTCAGCCGCTCGCCGAAGAACAGCCGCCCGGCCAGCATCAGCGCCAGGATGTTGACCGAGCCCAGCAGCACGCCGCGCGACAGCGGCACCAGCGACAGGAACGCCGCCCAGGCCAGGAACTCCACTACATAGCAGGCGATGCCCAGCCACAGCCACGGCCGCGCCAGCCGGTGCCGCCAGCGCGCCAGGTTGGCGTCGGCCTCACCGCCATCGACCGCCGCGGCCTTGAAGGCCAACTGGCCGCCGGTATCCACCAGCACGGTCAGCAGCCACAGCAGGGCCACCGTCATGCTCATGCCAGCGCCTCGTGCAGGCGCTGCACGCCGGCGGCCACCGGCACCGCCGCGTGCGGCTGGGCGATGCCCTGGAAGAACGCCGCCGTGCGATCGGTCAGCAGGCGTCGCTGCCGGTCCAGGGTCAGCATGTGGTAGCTGTCATGCATCGACAGGAATTCGGTCGGTCCCGACACCCCGTCCAGCACCCACTGCGCATTGCGCAGGCTGGCCACGTCGTCCTCCGTGGCATGGGCCACCAGGCACGGCGCGGTGACCTGCGGCAGATGACGGCGCACGCGCGCGGCCAGCGCCCGCAGCTCGGCCAGCGAATGCCACGGGTTGCCGGGCAGTCCGGCCACGCTGCTGTCCGCGCCCTGCATCGCCGCGCTGATCTGCGCGCGCAGGCGCTCGTCGCGCAGCCCGTACGGCGGTTCCTCCATGAACATGCGGTCGCGGCCGATGCCGGTGGCCTTGAACAGCGGCAGCAGGAACGACAGATGCCGCGTCCACGGGATGTTCCAGCCGTCGTAGACGAAGGTCGCGCCGTACACGCCGACGCCCGCCACCCGCTCCGGCCGCTGGCTGGCCAGTTCCAGCGCCAGCAGCGCGCCCATCGACAGCCCGGCCACGAACACCCGGTCCACCCGCCGGGCCAGCGCGTCGGCGGCCTGCTCGACGCTGGCGTACCAGTCGCGCCAGCCGGTGGCCAGCAGGTCGTCCAGGTCGCCGCAGTGGCCGGCCAGCTGCACCCCGTGCACGGTGAAGCCGGCGCGGTGCAGGCCGGTGCCGACCCGGCGCATCTCGGCCGGGGTGCCGGTCAGGCCGTGGATCAGCAGAACGCCGTCGCGGCCCCCTTCGAAGAAGAATTCGCTTGAACGGATCACGTGCCACCTCGCGGAAGAGGCCGGCAGGGTGTCACGCGAGGTTTTCCGCTGGCTTTCGTCCAGGCCGGGGTGGCGGCGAGGTTTACGCCGGGTTGTGCTTGACCGGATCGGTCGCCGTGTCCGGCCGCGGCGCCACGGGGAAGCGCACCTCCACCCGCAGCCCGCCCTGCGTGCCGCGCAGGAACGCCACCTCGGCCTGATGGCGGCTGGCGATGCCCTGCACG